>NZ_JAPDDR010000003.1:0-300000 GCF_025950095.1 Luteolibacter rhizosphaerae
TCGAAACCTTTTACAACCCGGTGCGCCTCCACAGCTCGCTGGGCTATCAATCGCCCGTGGAATACGAACAATCCCTCAACCACAGCTAACCCCCGAAACCGTGTCCGCGCTTTCAAAGTAAGATCAGTCATCCCCGCAAATGCATCGGTGCCCTGTAGGGGCACGAGGAGGTCACGGGCCCTATTACCGTCCCGAATCCTTCGCCGTTTAACCCGCTCATCAATACCTCAAATTCCCACCAAACTCCGGGATCTTCCCGGCTTCCACCTCCTTCGCCCACCGATCGAGCTTCCCATCCTCCATTTTCCAAAACTTCCGGCAGAGCTCGAAATATTCGAGCACCGTCTTCTTCTCCCCCTTCTTCAAGAGATCCAGAGCCAAACTCATGTTCGGCCCGAAGCTGTCCATCTGCGGCGAACCCGGGCTCCGGCCCGCGGCTAACAGATGCTCCTTCGCCTTCTCCAACTTCCCATCCCGCACCGCCAGTCGCCCCAGAATCACATTCGAGTCCTGAATCGCATTGCCATAATTCCAATTGTCTTTGAAGCGCGGCGTCAGCCTTTCCAGCTCCAGAGCCAGCTTCTCCGCCTCCTCATATTTTTTCTCCTTGAACGCCTTCGTCACCGCATCTCCGAGCGAATAGAATCTCTTCTCTTCCGCAGGAATCTTCTCCTCGGCCTCCTTGTCCTCCGCTCCCTGAGGCTCCGCATAACCGCTCGGCGCACTGACCAAACCGGCGACCATCACAAGGACAAGCGTGGGAATCCTCATAAGAGAATGGAACACACCAACCACGATCCTGACGAGACAAAAGCGGCATCGTGCCCCTGCCGTCGCCGACAGCATTCCGCATTTCTTCCGATCATCCATGCTCCCCGAAATCTCCTCGACGACCGTTACGTCACTGATAGGGCAACCCATGTCATCCCTTCTTCTGCGCTTGTACCATGACGTTCGCTAACCTCCGCTTCCGCCGCTTGCTCCTTCTCGGCAGGAAAGCGTTGCTTCCCGTCCTCCTGCTCCTCGGCATGGCAGACTTCTGGAATGACTCAGGCTCTCTATCGAAAAGCGAGCATTTGCCACCATCCGCGCATCAGCCCACGCCCATTTCTCTATCTGACACCGCACCCGCACGCGGCTCAACAACCCTATCCACCCCGCCAACCCGCGGCGCCGGTGGCGAGCTACCCGGCACCAGCTTGGAGGTGGCATTGGATCGAGCCCGCCGTGAAATCGGCGCCCCGAACGAGGAGGAATCGGCACTGCGGCTGAATGAAGGTGTCACGCATTTCGCTTGGAATCCCGGTCAGGACTTCACCGCACGCTTCCTTGCCGCGGGCAGTGTCCGCTTTGACTCTGGTGATAAAACCGGCGGATGGCAGGTCGGCTTCCGTTACTCCGGCGCGGGCACTACTTCCGCGGTCGCGGTGGAGGGCACACGTGCCGAGTTCCTCCATCGGGACGGCGTGCGCGAGTGGTTCGACAATGGCAGCTCCGGGATCGAGCATGGCTTCACGCTCGACCGCCGGCCGCCGCAGGGGGCGCGTCTTGAGATTGCGCTGGATGGCATGATCGCGGTGCGGGAGAGCCCGGACAATACCGCCAATCTGCTACTGCAGGATACGCACGGCAATGCCCGGCTCCGCTACGCCGGCCTTAAGGCATGGGATGCTGATGGTAAGGATCTGCTTGCAGCGATGGATGCCACTCCAATGGGACTCGCCATCACGGTGGATGACCGCGACGCTCGCTATCCGCTTACCATCGATCCCCTCATCACTGTACTGAGTCAGGAGTTGGACCCGCTAATAACCGGTTCCGGATCACAGTATGACTTCTTCGGCTGCAGTGTCGCATTCGACGGCGATACCGCCTTGATCGGCGCGCCTCACGATCAAAGCGCCTCGGGGAAATCCGACTCGGGGAATGCCTACATCTTCATCCGCAGCGGCGAGGGCGTGGACGAAACATGGACACTCCAAGGCCGGCTCGGGACGGGCGGTGCAGCCGAAAACGATTGCTACGGCGCTGCAGTGGCTCTGCAGGGAGACATTGCCGTGATTGGCGTGCCGAACGAAGGCTCGCGCATCAGTCTGTCCCCCGGGACCGTGCGGGTGTGGGCCCGCAGCAATGGCCAATGGACGGAGCAAACCAGAATTGCTCAGCCCACCTTCCATGTCCCGTCGTCGTCGAGTGAAGGCACTCTTGGCTGGCAACTGGCGCTAAGCGGTGAGACGCTGGCGCTTGGCATCCCACGGGCAAACGTGGTGGAAGTCTACACCCGCAGCGGAACCCAGTGGAGCAAGGAACAGCGGATCCACTCGCCGTGGATGGGTGCCACAAACTTCGGCTCCTCCGTGGCGTTGGAGGGCAACGCCCTCGCGATCGGTGCCAATGGCGACACGAGCGAGGGCCGCGTTTACTACTATACACGGAGTAGCGGCATCTGGAGTGGCGCGCAGATCCCCCTGCCTCCGGACCTCGAAAAGGGCGACTACTTCGGCAGCAAGGTCGCGCTATCCGGCGATACCATTCTCGCCACGGCCCCGGGCAGCGGAGGGGTTTATGCACTCCAGAAGACCGGCCAGAATTGGGATGCCGGCACGAAGCTCACCAGTAGCTCGCTGGGAGTGAGCGCACCCAACTTCGGTAGCACCTTGGCAATCGATGGAGATCACGCCTTGATCGGCGCGGCGAGAATGGACCTTTCTCCTTTTCTACAAAGCAGTGGAAAGGTTTTCTCCGCTCGGCGGGTCAACGGGGTTTGGCAGCTTACCGGCATCCTCGCGAATGCCGGTCGTCAAGGCTTCGATAAGTTCGGCTGCTCGCTGGCGATCCGCGGCACGCGCGCGCTGGTGGGTGATATGGGCCGCACCACCGCAGGCGGCATGATGACGGGAGACGCCACCTTCTATCACCTCGCAAACGACATCTGGAATTCCGGTGCCACTGTGGATCTCGGTGATGATGGCGCGGGTTCCAGATACGGTCGAGCCGTCGCGGTAGACGGGGATACCCTTGCCTTCGGTGCCGGTGCGGAGAGCAATGCGAGCGGGCTCCGTCCTGAAGTGGTTCACATTTTCACGCGTGTCGGCACGGGCTGGACCCATCAGGCCCGCCTTGAGGATCCCTCTCCTATGGAGGATCCCTTTCTCACCACAGGCTTCGGCTCATCCCTCGCAATCAGCGGCGGCACTTTGGTCGCGGCCTCGCCGATCCGCAGTAACGGCACTTACCCCCCCGCCCAGGACGGCTCCGTGTACTTTTACGAGCGCTCGGGAGCACAATGGAATCTTGTCTCCGAACTTCCGGGCATCGGGCAGTTCGGCATCTCTTTGGCAGCGGAGGGAAATACCGTCGCCATCGGTGCCCCCTCTTTCCCGCTCCCCGGCGAGCCCCTCAAACAAGGCAAGGTCTTTATTTACACGCGAGGGGCCGCTTCTTGGACACAGACCGGAGAACTGCAAGCCACTGCTGATGCTGGCTACAATAACTTCGGCCGCTCGCTTGCACTCGACGGCGGAACTTTGCTGGTGGGTGCTCCCTACTCCTTGGGAGAAGAGTGGGATAATACCCCCCACGGTGCCGTGGTGTTCTTCCGCAACAGCGGAACCGAGTGGGAGCAGGAAACGGTCATCGGCAATCCTCTTGCCGAGGGCTTCTTCGGCTATTCGGTGGATATCAGCGGCGACCACGCGCTGGTCGCCGTACCGGGATACGAATACGCCTCCTACCTGTTCCTCAACCGCGATGGAAGCACATGGACCAGCGGCGATTTGCACTATCTTGAAGGCTTCCGGAGCCTGACGGGAAATCAAGTGGCACTGGATGGCCATGCCGCGGCTATCTCGGCGGATAATAGCACCTCGGCCCCTGGCGTCTGCAAGCTGCTGGAGTTCGCCGCCGGCCATTGGTTGCCTTCCCGGGACCTCGGCACCACCGGGACAGCGGTGGCAATGGATGGAAATACGCTGGTTGTGGGTGACTCGCTGGCACAAAGATCAAATCCGGACATGCCGGATTTTTCCGCCCGAACCGGTCACGTTTGGATCTTCGGTCTATCCGGCGCGGAGAAGTTTTTGCTGCAAAGCTTCGATCAGAATCAGGATCTCCTGCTAAGCCTCGACGAATGGATGGCGGTCTACGGCACGTCCGCCCCGGAGACGGCTGCCGCAGTTCATGGCTTCATCGATGCCGATGAGAATGGACTGCTAACCGAGGAGGAGTTGGTGAAAGCAGCATCGGCTGCCGCCACTCCCAAGGACAAGACCGCCAGTGCCGCAGTCGCCCTGATGGCCCGCCTTCGCACCTTCGTGGAACTCGATGGCAGCGTGTCCGGCGGAGAAAGGGACGGCATCGTCAACCGCGCCGAAATCGCCTTGATGTGGAAGCCCGGCACCACGGCCAAGCCAATCGATGCCTTCTGGAAGCGGGCTCAGGTTCCGGCAGGCTATGACCTGCGGTCTTGGTTGTTGGCAAAGAGCCTGCCCTCGCAAACAGCCTATGCCAGCGCCCGGCAGACCCGAAGCAGCCGCCGCGCGCTCGCCCTGCGCTATGATAGCAATCGCGACGGATTGATACTGTATCCGGAGTTCATCAACATGCTCGAAGCGGAAACAGGGAGCACCAAGAAATCCTCATCTCTTTGGAAAGCACTTACGACTCCATCCGGGCGCACGCCGACCTACGAAATGAGCATCGATGGTTTCGTGGAAGCCCCTAAGTTCCCTAAAGGACTGGCTGGAAAGTAAAAGTAAGCCGGAACGGGCTAGGTCCAAAGGGCCTCACACCTCGCCATCTCCGCCCCCACCCTTCTCATCCAGACGCTTCGTCTTGAGACCGATCACCATCCCGAGAATCGCCGAGGGCACCAAGTAGCGCAGCGGACTGGCAGGCTTCGATGGACCCGCCGCGGCAAATGCCCCCTCGATCTCCGGGCAATCCGGCACCGCCATCCGCAGGGCCTCCATCTGCGACTCGATCGAACGCCCCAAATCAACTGCCACCAAACTGGGCATCTGCCCGAGATTCGCGATATGCGCCGTGAGTTGCGGGCCCAACCCCACCCGCAGATCCACCTCCAGGTGGGTCCCCTCCGATGACTTCACCCCTTCAAGATGGAAGCCCACGAAGGCTCGGTCATGCCATGAGTAGATTGAGAAGCTCGGCAGGGAGTCGTAACAAAAGACCTCCAGCTTCCCCGGCGAGGCCGCCGGCTTGGCGAGCAAACCCGGCAGCACCGGTGCTGAAACACGAGCCTTCGCCGCAACACGGGCAAGATACTCCAGCGTGCCGCAGATCGACTGACGGTTCTCCTCCGGCCCCTTCTTGTTTTCACGGTCGCGACCGCGACGCGTAACCGATGGCGAGAAGGGATTGAGAACATAGACCCGGATCCGCCGCGACTTGCCCAGCGACTCCAGCATCGCCGGTTCCAACCGCTCCAGGGTGCTGTCGTCGAGCCATGTCTCCACGATTACGGTCTCCGGTGAACTCGCAATCCCCTTGGTCACCTCCTCGAAAGGCAGCCCCAAGCTCGAGGAACGCACGCCGCTCTTGTTCTTGGCATCAAGCTTCTCCACCAGACGCTCTTCCTTCTCCGCCTCCAGCGCCTCGCGATACTTCCACGTCGCGTAGCCGACTCCCACCGATACCACGTAGAGGATCGCCGCTCCCGCCAGACCACCGAAGATCTCGTCGGCCATCTCATCCCGCTGCGACTTCTCCATCCGGAAGTAGAGGAAGAACATCAACAGCAACATCGCCACACTCATGATCGCGGCATTGCGGAGCCCGCGTCTGCCGAGGTTGGAAGGAGGAGGAGATGAGCTCATGGGAGGAGAGCGCGAAGCTTGGTGAAGTTCTCGTCCATCAGCTCCCCGATGCCCGCTTCATTTCCATCGGCCCTCGAGCTGCTGGCCAAGATCAAAGCGGCATTCTGCAGGACCGTGTCCCTGAGAACCGCCTCGGCCCGGCCCTCCAGCAACCCGATAAACAGATCCACCGCGGCATACGGTGAGGCCGCCTCCCGGATGCTCTCGATCTTCTCCGCCGGATAATCAGGCAGCAGCTGAAGCTCGGCATCGAAGCGCTGGATGCCCCGGTCAAACAAGGCGATGCGATTTCTGCCCGGCAGCAATTCATCCACCCCCGACTCCGCGCGGACGATACAAGAGGTCCTACCCAGAAGCTCGCAAAGCTCCGCGAAACGCTCGAAGTAGAGCGTCTTCGCGGCACCATTGATCTGGACCACCGGACCGGTGTAGTTCGCGAAGGGGAAGACGATCTTGTAGAGATCCGGAACACCTTCGCGGTGAATCCGGCGGCGCGCTTCGCGCAGTTCGTTCCGGTAGACGAAACCCGCTTCGCTCAGCCGGAGAAAACGGAACCGGCTCGCCTCGAGAACCTGCGCCAGCGTCGGCGAGTCCGCCTCGCGCTCCCGGAGCTCCGCCACGAAATCCGAACTGCCGATGTTCCCCGTAACCGCCCGCGTGCCCATCTTCACCACCGGCACGAAGCGTGCGGCGAGGATCGCGGCCATGGACGAAAGGTTCACCGTGCCGTCCCCGCCGGTGCCGAAGATGTTCACGTGCCGCGGGAGGTCCTCGCTCACCTGCTTGTTCGCCTCGATGAACCGCACGATCTCCGCAAGCTCCGACACCGCAAGCCGGTCAGGCCGGAGGGCGCACAGCAGGCGATAGTAATCTTTTTCGCTCGCCGCCTCGCGAGTTTTCCGGAACTGGGCAAGGACCTCTGTTTCCACGTTCGCCGTGATCCTCCCGACCGGCGAAGCCCAATGCAAGGCTCGAACAGGGCTCAAGGCTTCAAGATCACCCTCACTCGCGAGTGGTCCGAGCCATGGCGCGAATGCTCCACCCACTGCGCGTGCCAGCCGCTGCCGGTCCAGATCTGGTCGAGCGTGAGCAACGGCACACCGAAGGCCCAAGTCTCGCGGAAGCCCCGGCGCGGGGCATTGTTCGCGAGGGCGAGCTTGCCCTGCCAACGCTCGTACCACTTCGATTCCGGCGGGGTATTGAAATCACCGAGTACGACCACCTTCGGATCGTCACCCGCGGCTTGGAGCACACCGCTCATCGCCTGATCCCGGGAAAGCCACGGCTGCGATCGCACGTCCACCACGATCACCATGAACTCCCCGTGCTCCGGCAGGCTCACGCGAACCCGGTAGCAGCGGTAGCGGTTGTAGATGCCGAGCGATTCATGCCCGAGGATTTTGCCGCGCACCCCGAGCAGGGTGCCGCCGAAAGTCTTCCACTCCATGCCGGACCCGGCCGCCAGGAAACCCCGCCATGACTCTTCGGTGAAATCACCAGACTCCACCACGGCGCTAATGTCCGCCTCCGCCAGCGCGGACCAAGTCGCGGGATCGCTCTCCAAGGTACGGCCCGCATTGTAGATCGAGGCCCGCACGGACCCCGTCATCTCGGAGGGAACCGGATCGAGACGGAAGGAGTGCCAGCCCTCCAAGACCGAAAGAAGCAGGCAGGTTCCCGCCATCAGACGGAACCCCCAATGCCTCAAGACGATGACCGCCAACAGCCCGGCGAGCAACCGCAGCAACCAAGGCGTGCCGTAGTAAAGGGTCGCCGCGATCGCCGAGCCATCCCGCCCGCGGCATGCGAGCCCGAGCCAAGCCAGAATGAGGCCCGACAGCGCCACGCCGCGTAACAGCCGCATCCACGGAACCCGCTTCATTTCCCGAGATTCAGGATCTGCTCGAGGATCGCCAGATAGTCCTCGAAAGCCTTCCGGCCTTCCTTCGTGAGAATATAAAGTGTCTGCGGCCGTCCATCGCCCGTGAGCTTCTCCCCGCTGATGTAGCCGGCCTGCTCCAGCGTGCGCAGATGGGTGATCAGGTTGCCATCGCTCATCTCCAGCTCGAGCTTCAGATCCTGGAACGGCCACGCGTTGGTCCGCGACGCGAGCAAGGTCATGATGCCGAGCCGCGCCTTTTCGTGGATGGTCTTGTCCAGCTTGGAAAAGTCGATCATGCGCCCGGCTTGTCGCGGGGAGTGGTAGTGACGATGGCCGCCCCGTAAAGCAAGTGGAAGCCGCCGAAGGTGGCCGCCATCAACCCGGAAGGTCCTAAACGGTAAAGATGAGGCAACATCGATGTAATGAAGGTGCAGAAGGCGAAAGCCCCGATCCCGGTGACGAGGAAGGCAAGACCAAGCCAGACCATCGACTTCGGAGCGAACTCGCGGATAGCCATCAAGGCCAGCCCGTAGTGCAGGATCCAGAAGGAAGCCGTGAAGAGCTCCGCCCGCGGATTCACCGAATCACGGGCACCATATTTCAGATAAAGAAGACCTAGGAATCCTCCCGCCACCAGCGATGGCAGAGCCCCGCGCAATGCCACCTTCAAGCCATGCGACCAGAACGGCCGCTCGTTCGCCCGGGAGATCCGGTGCAGTTGCCACGCCGCGAAAAACAGCACAACCACCAGGCCGCCGAGCCACACGCTACCCCAAGCCCAGCCGATCTTTGGTTCCGAAAGCCACCCCGCCAGCAGTGACATCGCCCCGCCGAGCAACGCCGCTTCCCCGGACAGCGCGCGAAAGATCGTCGCCCGCTCCATCATCGTCCGGATCACCCGCAACTGCTCGGCGGCTTCCTGATGCATCGTCATGCCGGAACTTTGCGAAACAAAGCTCCAACTTCCAAGCCCGAACTTCTCCCCACAGGTTACAACTTCATACCAACCCGTCCTTCCGCGCCTGCTTCCAGTAAGCGTACTCGGAGCGGTTGAAATCGATATACTCCGGCGAGAGGTCGCTGGAGTACATGATGTAGTCCGCATCCCCCTGATTGAGGTGGATCTCGATCCGGAACTCCGGCTTCGCCGCGATCTCCCGCAACTCGTCCATCGCCGTCGGCGCCTGCAACCCGCCGAGACAGGCCGGCTTGCCATCGTAGAAAATGTCCACCAGCTCCTCACGGATGCGGGCCCGGGAATAGCCGACCGCGTGAAGCACCCGACCCCAATTCGGATCCCCGCCATTCCACGAAGACTTCACCAGCGCGGACTTGCATACCGCTTCCGCGACCAGCTTGGCATCGGCATAAGTGCGCGCACCTTTCACCTCCACGGTGACGAACTTCGTGACCCGCTCGCCGTCGCGCACGATCGCTTGGGCGAGCTCCAGCATCACCCAGCGCAGCGCCTCGCGGAACTGCTTGCAGAGGGCACTGCCGCGGCGGATCGGAGGCATGCCGGAGCAGCCGTTCGCAAGCACGAGCACGGTGTCGTTCGTGCTCATGTCGCCGTCGATCGTGATACGGTTGAAGCTTTCATCCACACCTTCCAGCACCGCCTTGCGCAGGGCCTCGCGCGGCACATTCGCATCCGTGGTGATGAAGCAGAGCATGGTCGCCATGCTCGGTGAAATCATGCCGGCTCCCTTCACGCAGCCACCGATGCGGACACGATGCCCGCCGAGATCGAAAGAGATCGCAACCTCCTTGTGGTGGGTGTCGCTGGTGATGATAGCTCTGGCGAAATCGGTTCCCTTGCCGGAATCGAGGCCTTCAACGAGTTGCTCGAAGCGCGGTTCTATGCGGACCATCGGCATCGGCAGCCCGATCACGCCGGTGGAGCAAACCCCGATCTCCGCACGCTTCAGGCCGAGCGGCTTGGCCACGCCCTTGCACATCAGCTTCGCGTCATTGATCCCTTGAACGCCGGTGCAGGCGTTCGCGTTGCCGCTGTTCGCGATCACCGCGCGCAAGTCTCCCTGGCGCAGATGGGCTTGCGAAAGTTTCACGGGAGCAGCCTTCACGCGGTTGGTCGTGAAGGTGCCGGCGGAAGTGCACGGATGGTCCGAATAGATCAGCGCGAGATCCAACCGCTCGGCTGCGGGATTCTTGATGCCGCAGGAGAGCGCGGAGCATCGGAAGCCGCGCGGCGCTCCTACGCCGCCTTTGATCCGGGTGACGGGAAAATCCATGGCAGGGTTTGCAAGGGTGGGGCGTTGACGCTGCACAAAACTCAGGCCGTTTGCAACCCGGCTGTCTCGCCGAGGCCGAAGATGAGGTTGAATGACTGTACCGCCTGCGAGCCGGCGCCCTTCCCGAGGTTATCTTCCGCGCTGGTTAGGATAACCCTGCCGGTGCGGGCATCGAGGTGCCAGCCGATGTCGATAAAGTTGGTGCGGGTGACATTTTTCGTGTCCGCACAAATGCCTGCACCGAGAAGGCGGACGAAAGGAGCATCCGCATAAGCGGCTTCCAGTGCCTGGCCGATGGCTTCCAGCGAGACACCGGCGCGAATCTTGGCCGTGGTGGTGGTGGCGATCCCGGAATTCACCGGAATGAGGTGCGGGATGAAGGTGATGATAACCTTGCCGCCCGCCGCCAGGGAGAGCTCCTGCTCGATCTCCGAGAGATGGCGGTGCTTCGGCAAGCCGTAGGCGCGGGCGCTTTCGTTGCACTCGCAGAAGAGCAGGGAAATATCCGCTTTCCGCCCGGCACCGCTCACGCCGCTCATCGAGTTCGCGACGATGGTGTCTGGATCCAGCAGGCCGGCTTTCACCAGCGGGATGAGAGGCAGGAGGATGCTGGTGGGATAGCAACCCGGCGAGGCGATGAGGCTGGCGGCCTTGATTTCCTCAGCACGGATCTCCGGCAGACCGTAGACAGCCTGATCCAATAGCGCGGGTGCAGGGTGCGGGTGATCGTAGAATTCTTGGTAGACGGCGGCATCCCGGAGGCGGAAGTCCGCGCTCAGGTCGATAACCTTCAGGCCGCGCTGGAGCAGGGCGCTGGCGATTTCCGCCGCCACCCCGTGCGGGAGCGCGAGGAAGGCGGCCTGCGCACCGGTCGCGGCGATGGCATCGGGATCCGGCTCGATGAAGGCGAGGTCGGCACCGGGGAGCTTGCGGAATCGTGGGAAAACGGCGGAAAGCGGCTTCCCGGCCTCTTGGCGGGAGGTCGCGGCGACCAGGTCGACATTCGGATGGACGAGGAGGAGGCGCAGCAATTCCTGGCCGGTGTATCCGCTCGCCCCCACAATGGCTGTTTTGATCCGCTGCATGGCGGGCGGAAAATGCACGATTTTCGGGGCTTGCCAACCGCGATCTCCCCTGATTGTCTGCCCGCCCGTCGCCGCAGAAGGTAAACGGGCTGTAGCGCAGTCTGGTAGCGCACCTGCCTGGGGGGCAGGGGGTCGTGGGTTCGAATCCCGCCAGCCCGACCACTTCGGGGTTCCAAAGTCAGGAACTCCCTCTTTTCCACCTGATTGGGAGAGTCTTGTACCGGAAAGGTCTGGAAATGTCTGTGGTTTTGAGAAACGGAGTTATGGGCCGGAATGTGGCGTTTATGTGAAAAATTATGTCGCCGGGGATTGGGAGTTGACTTATCGCGCTAATGCTGGTTTTCCAGCACAACTCTTCCGACCATGCTGCCCCGCCTCCTCACCCCTTTGTGTCTCGGTTTGTACCTTGGCCATGCTCATGGCGACGAATTGACCGCTTCCGGCGGGCAATGGTCGCGCTACAAGTCCGACAGCCAGCCCGGTAGCAATCTGGGCAACCTGGTCTCCCGCGGGGACGAGATCCAAGTCAACGGGATCTACCAGTTGAAGGTGAACCATGAAACGGGTGCAGCGGACCAGGCGGCGCGACCGTCCTTCAATCCGAACACCGATCTCATCGTGGCGGACGGGGATAGCCCGGTGTTCTGGACCCGCTCCTGGGCGGAGCCTTCCGGGGCGATCTCGGTGCGGGATTGGACGACCGGCGCGGTGATCGGGACGGCGGCGGTGCCTCAGGAGATGACGCATGCGAGGTTCCACATCGACCAACACGGGGTGGTGATGATCGGCAACGGGAAGGTGGGGGTATGCGGTCATAACGGAGAAAATGCCCAAGTGGCGGCCGCACCTATCTCGATGAGCGGCTTCCAGACGAGGATCGACGCGAGCAGCCAGGCGTTCGCGGTGTCCTTCGAGACCGCGAGCACCTTCAACCGCAGGATCGAAGTCTATGACCGCAGCACCCTGGCCTTCCAAGGCGGATGGGGAAACACGGGCTACCCGGTGGGACTGGAGGGGAACCTGCTGGCCTGCCAGACGGGGAACGCCGTGACGGTCCGCGAGCTGCCGAGCCTGAGCGTGCGGGCGAGTATCCCGCTGCAACCGAACGGCGGATTGCTCGACCTGCAGATGGTGGATGGCGGCCTCTGGTTGCTACAGCGGGCGGGAAACCCCTTCGAGAAGGAGTTCCGCTACTACGACCTTAGTAATCCTTCGGCTCCGGCAGCGGCGAACCGGCTGACACCGCCGGCCTGGAGCTCTTATCTTGGCGGGCTGCATGTGCCCCTGCTTGCGAGCGACGATTTCATCGCGTTCATCGCGGACGACAAGTCGGTCTGGGTGTGGAGCCAAGGCGAAGAAGGGCCGGTGGCGAGCATCGTGCCTTCCGGGGCAGGGCGCGAGGGTCAAGCCGCAGGTTTCAAAGTGAAGCTATCGCATGCCTCGGCCACGGCGGCACAGGTGCAAGTGAGCGCGCAAAGCGCCAGCGCCATGGAGGGGCAGGACTTCCAGGCATTTTCGATGACCGTGACGATTCCCGCCGGGGCTCTCGAAAGTTCCGAGCAGCAGATCAACATCCTCGAGGACACCGTGCTGGAGCCGAATGAGTCGCTGATCCTAGCGAGCGGCACGACGAGCGGCTGCGTGGTGGAGGAAACCAAAGTGCCACTGAAGATCAAGGCGAACGGCTTCAACGCGACCGTGCACCGGAAGTTCCTGAACAACGGCAGCGTGCGGGTGTCGGATGTGTGGGGCGTCGAAGGCGGGAATCTGGTCGCGACGGTTTACGGTTTTCCGCAGATGGGGACCGACTACGGGCGGACGGTCACGATCGACGCCGCATCGGGCGCGATCACCAGCGAGATGGCGGGATCGACCGACTACTTGAGTAACGACACACGCGAGGTGGTGGACGGCATGTTGTTCCGCAACTCGACCCACACGGTGAGCGCGTGGCAGGTTCCAGGGTTTCAGTCGATTGCTTCGAACGTATCTTCGGGCGGCAAGGCTTTAGCCCCGATCAATTCGCAGCATCTTTTGGCAAGCGCAAGCGAGCCGCAGCGCATTCTGGTCACGAAGATCTCCGATGGTTCGGCGGTGGCAAGCAAGACGCTGGAAGCCTCCGGAGGCGACGCGGTGGTGGCGCAGACCATGGCCGGAGTGAACGGGCGAGCAGTCGTGCTGGCCTACATCGGAACCCATCCGGAGGGCGGGAACGCCCTGTTTTTCCAGATCCTCCATCCCTCCACCTTGGAGGTAATCCGGACCTTCACGTGGCCCTACTATCATCCGAAGCTCGGGACTTCCCCAAAGCTCGTGAGCGCGGGCGGGCGCCATGCAATTTTCGCGTCGAACCATGCGATCTCCGCAATGGATACGATGACGGGCGAGTGGCTGTGGTCCACGTCGACCCGCCACCAGAGCAGCTTGGGGGTGGACTACTGCATCAGCGGGGATGTCCTGGCGGTCCGGGGGATCAGCCTGAATGACGCCTCGGACGAGTTCTCCCGCTTCCGCTTCTATGACCTCAAGAGCGGGGCGCTGCTGGAGGATCTCCGTTTCGAAGAGGTATCTGGCAAACCCTTGTTCGCGGTCTCCCGCACCGAGATCCAAGCTACCCCAACGGGATTCCTGCTGATGAACGGCGGCCAGGCCGTGAGCCTGACGACCACGCCGACGCGCCCGAATGTCGAGGTGCTGGCTGAAGCCTTTGAAGACAACCGCAGCGGCGAAGTGCGCATCGTGCCGAAAGAGAACTTCTCCGGCAGCCACACGCTGGTGATCGACGAGTATGCGGAGACACTTGAAGACCTGTCCACGAGCGGGCGTTTGATCGGAACGCTGCCGAGGCAGATCGAGCTCACCGCGGCAGGTGCAAGCATGCCGCTGGATTGCCGACGCCCGGCGAATGCGAGCGAGCTGGCAAGACTGCGGGCCATGTCCCCCGGGAGCATGGGAGCCGCCGCAGGCTTCGGCACCGCCACGGTGACAACCCATGTGGAGCCGATGGTGGAGCAGCTTTTCTTCACCGGAGCACCGGCTCGGCAGACTCACTCGACCCCGCTGGCGACGGGTGCCCAAGTGCTGGCCGTGGGTTATCCCACCGAGCCGGATCAAGCGGGACGACCGACCGGCCTCGTCGATCTCTACGACACGAGCACGGGTGCCTACCTGCGGACGATCAATGCTCCGGCCAATGCCGTGGCGATGTCCTTCGGCGCGTCGCTCGCGATCACCGGCAACCGCATCGTGATCGGTGCGCCGGGGAATAACACGGGCTATCCCTCGATGCCGGGTAAGGTCTTCGTCTTCGATCTGACCAGCGGAGCGATGCTGAAGGAGCTGAAGCTGGGCAAGACGATGGCCTTCGGCGCCTCGATCGCTGCGAACGAGTCTTGGATCGCGGTGGGGGCACCGGGAACGTACCGGGTGCTGCCGCCCACGGGACAGAGCGGGCGCAAGCTGGTGCCCGGCACGGTGGCCGTCTTCGACGCAACGACCTACAAGATGCGCTACAAGTCGACGACGAAGGGCGAGATGCTGGGATGGTCGGTGGCCCTGAAGGGAGACACCTTGTTCGCGGGCGCGCCGATGGCTTCACTGGCGCTGCCAAGTTTCACGGCCTTCGCGGGAATCGTGCGGCCCTATGCCCTGCCGAAGGGGAAGACCAAGGGCAAGGCCCTGCCGATCCTGGGCGCGCTGCGGCCGATGGAGCGCGGACGCTATGGCGAGAGAATCTCGGCCAGCTCCACGCTGCTGGCGGTGTATGCCTCGCCCGGAGCCGATGGTCATGCCGGGTTGCAACTCCATGCGCAGGAGAACCTGCTGCAGGTAGCAGTCCTGGGGGTGCCCGGAGACGATCTGGAGGAAGAATGCGGACTGCACGTGACGGATAGCCTCGTCTTCAACGGCAGCCCGGGCGAGCCGCTGCGGATCTTCGATCTGGATGATGCGCGTCCCGAGCTGAGTTACTCGCTGCCCTTCGTGCGGGACATCAAGACGGATGCCACACACTTTTACTGGGCGGACAAGCTTCCGCACCGCGCGCCGCTGCCTGCCGCAGCTGCCAGCGGAGCGAGCATGGCGAAATCGACCATTGCGAATCATGGCGACCAGAACCTGGACGGCCGGGTGGATGAGATCGACTTGCTGATCCAGACGCGGAGCACGAAGGGACTGCCGGTGAGCATCGAATCTTCGACCGCGGTGGCCGGGATGGAAGGCGTGCGGAGCTTCCGCTTCGCACTGGATGCCGATATTCCCGAGGGTTCGGAGGTGGAGTTCGAGTACACGACGAACCTGTCGGATTGGTCGCCGCTGCTGAGCTGGGATTCAGCGAGCTCGCGCTGGCTGGATGCGAAGGGTGCGGCCATTGGTGCGGTCGGCGGGGAGAACTGGTTCTACGAGTGGCAAGCATCCGCAGGGAAGGTCTTCTTCCGCACCCGGGTGAACGACGGGGAATGAGATCTTGATTGATAGTCGATGCGTGCATCCGTGAGGATCAACCACGGATGCACGCCGATTCACACGGATATAAAGGTGACGGCGATCTTGCCCTGGAGGGTGGGAGGTTCGCGACCGCGGATGACGCGGATAGCGCGGATGGGAAGACAAGATCTTACCGCGGTTCCAATTGATGCAGGTCAAGGTTCCTTGGCGATTTGCTTGCGTTGCTTGAAGAGGGATACTGCATCGCATGTCCATGGAGTTGCCGCACAAGACCCTGGTTGCACGGCTGACAGAGCACAGCCGAGCGCTGGCCCTGCCGAACGGACGACGGGTGGGACAGCCGGGTCATGACGTGGCACGCGACTACCTGCTCGCGGAGATGCGAAGGATCGGTCTGGAGCCATTCAGAAGCGAAGGCTTCGGGCTGACCTATGAGCTGCCCCATCCGAATCACGGGCGACTTCAGGAATTCACGAATCTCGCGGGCGTGATCCATGGTCGTGACCGAAGCCTCCCGCCGATCCTGTTAGGCGCTCACTACGACAGCGTGATCGATGCCCCCTGCGTGGACGACAATGCAACCTCGGTGGCTCACAATCTGGTCTTGGCGGAACACTTCGTGCAGCATCCTCTGGATCGCGATCTGATCATCGGAAGAACCGCCATTCTTCCTAGGAGAAACGATGGGATCGCGGCGCTTCTGCGAGGACTACTGCGGGGATATCGACTTCGCGGCGGTGATCGTGACCGACCTGGTGGGCCACGATGCCACGGATGGCGGCCTGCCCGTGCCGGGGCCGGTGACGCTCTTGCTCCCGCATCTCAAGCGACTGGTGGGAGTGATGGGCACGGAAAGCGACGGAACTTTTCCGGCGATCGTGGAGGCCGCCGCGAAGAACGCGGCAGAACTGCGCGTGATCCCGGTGCTCCACCGGTATGTTGGGCCGATGTCCGACCATGCGTCCTTCGCCGAAGCAGGCCAACCCTTCCTCTTCCTGAGCTGCGGCATGGGAACGCACTATCACACTCCGCAGGACACCATGGACTGGATCAATTTCGACAAGCTGGCCCACATTACCCGCTTCATCGCGGATATCGTGGTAAGAATCGATCACGTGCCGGCTGATGCCGAACATGCAGCGGCGGACCCCTTCGACACCGATCTACGAATGCTCAGGAAAGCGCTCGGCCCGGTGGCGATCGCCGGGCTGCGGGCGGTCGGAATCAAGATGCCGGAATCCCGCAAGGAACTGGACGGCTTCCTCGGTGCTCTCGTCGACGGACAGATGCACTAGCGCTGTTTCAAGTTGCCCCTTCGGGCTGCGGAGTCTATCCCCGCCTTGATGACCCGAACCCTGCTATTCTCAGCTCTCTTGCTCTCCGGCGCGCTGGCCGACACTTTCGTCAATCCGATTGCTGAAGGTGCGGACCCTTGCGTGATCAAGCACGGGGACAAGTACATCTGGTGCCAATCGGCAGGGAACCAGGGCGTGGCGCTGTGGGTTTCGGATCGCCTGACCTCGCTGGGGACGCCGCACGTGGTGTGGCAGGCGCCGGCAACGGGGCCTTACTCGAAGGAGGTGTGGGCGCCGGAGCTGCAGTTCATCGACGGCAAGTTCTACATCTACGTTGCGGCCTCCGACGGGAAGAACGCGAACCATCTGGCCTATGCGCTGGAATCCGAAGGCGTCGATCCGCTGGGCCCTTACAAGCTTCACGGCCCCTTCGCCACCGGCGAGGGCAAGGATGGCAAGTCGCCTAACATCTGGGCGATCGACATGTATGTCTTCAAGTCCGGCGGCAAGCTGTATGCGGTGTGGTCCGGCTGGGACAAGCCGGGCAGCGACCAGCAGTACCTCTACATCGCGCCGATGAAATCGCCGGTGGAGCTGGCGGGCCCGCGCGTGCTGCTGGCGAAGAACGACACCTACCTGTGGGAGCGCACGGAGGAGAAGGAGGGCACCCGCGGTCTGGCGGAAGGCCCGCAGATCCTGGAGCACGAGGGGCGCACCTTCCTGATCTACTCGACGGCGGCTTCCTGGCTGCCGACCTACAAGCTGGGGCTGCTGGAACTGACGGGCAAGGATCCGCTGGATCCAGCCTCTTGGAAGAAGCATGAGGAGCCGGTCTTCCGCAGCACGGACAAGACCTTCGGCACAGGCCACGGCGGCTTCGTGCAGAGCCCGGATGGCAAGGAGTGGTGGCACATCTTCCACGCGAAGCGCGACCGCGGCGGCAACTGGAAGCGCTCGATCTTCGTGCAGCCCTTCACATTCAAGGATGGCTTCCCGGACTTCGGCCAGCCGGTGGCGCCGGGTTCATCGATCGAGCGGCCTTCCGGTGAGAGGCTGCCCTCTCCCAAGCTGCCGGTGGCGCTCGATCTCCGCGGCGGGAAGGACTTCGGTGCGCTGTCCTATTACGGCCACCAGCAGTTCCTAGTGCTAGGGAAGCAAGGTGTGGAGCTGGGCGCGGCGCCGAAGGATCCGGTAAACGATTACCGGACCGGCGAGAAGCTGGTGCTGGATGGCGGGGAGTTCACGGATTTCACGGCGAGCACCACGATCGAGTTCCTCAAGGGCGAGCGCGATGCGGGGCTGCTGCTGCGGGTGACCGATCCCTCGGTGGGATTCGATGCGCAGCGCGGTTACTTCGCGGGGGTGATTCCGGGTTCGAAGAGCGTCGTATTTGGCAAGACGGACGGAACGAATTGGAAGGAAATCGCGCGCGCGGAGGTGGATGTGGACAAGTCCAAGCCGATCGAGCTGAGCGTGACGGCGAAGGGACAGGACTTCACGATCGCGGTGGGCGGGAAGACGGTGCTGAGCGCGAAGGATGATACCTATGCGAAAGGCAGCGTGGGACTGCGCGTGGTGGACACGCACGTGCGATTCGAGACGCTGGAGGTGAAGTAGGGAGATGGCTTAGGATCTCCATCGCTTTGAAGCCCGGGGTCGTGATGAGCGGCCCCGGGCTTTGTGTCTTACACCCGTTGAGATAGAGGGCTTCTCTGGAGAAGCTCCGAAGCAGCCGTTCAACCGCAGATTAGCGGGATAGACGCAGATGAAGAGGATTGGGACCGGGATGGATCCGGTGGATGAGATAGGGATGAAGGTGGGTTTTCTCGCTTCGAGGGATTCGTGCTCTTGGGGGCTCTATGAAGGGCGCGAGACGCACCCTCTCCTTGTGCAGGCAGTGTCGGACCCTTCAAGGCGATTCAGAGAGAGAGTTCCAAGGGGAGAAGGGATGGGTCGGGGGCGAGAGCACTGGGAGGAAGGAGGACTCGGGTGGCCTTAGCGGCGTAGCTTTGGAGCTGGTCGCGTTGGTCGGTCCAGAATTCCTGCTCGGGGAGGGAGGCGGCGGGAGGGATGGCGTCGAGGAGGGCGAGAAGATCGGCGGCATCACCGCGGGCGGCGCTGGCCAAGGTTTGCCATGCCCATGCGGGATCGGGCAGGACGAGAGAGAGGCTGAGCGGCGCGGAGGGGCGGATGAGTCCGCAGGGGTAGCGGTGGATGGGTGTATCCGGACAGGCGGCGCGATAGACGCAGCGGGCGAGGACGCCGAAGAGATGACGGAAGCCGGGCGAAAGCGGGCCGATCTCGCCCTGCTGCCGCTGGACCTGAAGCCGGAGGCGGCCGGAGACCACGCCACCATCGAGCCACCACGGCTGACCGATCCAAACGCCGGCACGATTGAAGGGGGGGCGGTGCTGGAGGAGAAGTTCGCTCTCGCGAGCGATGGCGCAAGCCGGGGATTCGCAGATCTCCCAATCGATGCGATGGATGCGAGCAACGAGCCTGAGGGTGCGGCGGGGGTGGCGGCCTTCGACGACATGGCGGTAACTGCCCAAGCGTCCGCGGAGGCTGGCCGATTGGCCGATGTAGAGAAGCTTATCGGTCCGATCGGTGAAGAAGTAGACGCCCGGGAGCTCCGGGAGATTGAGGAAGAAGTCCCGGCCAAAGCGCTGGGTGAGAACATTCTCCAAGGAGAATAGCCCGGGCTGCTTGGATCGGGTGATGACGGGACTCTCCGGCATGCAAGGAGGCGAGAATAACAGAGCGGTAGAAGGGGCCAATCCCCTTCCCTGCGCATTTCGCGGTCCAAGCTATCCGGTATCATTACGTCATCATGACTAGAACATACACGCCACCTGGAGCGAAGGCCGACGATTGTCGAGATCGGGCTTTATCTTCGGTCAATGGCGGGATTCCGGCTGGACCTCTCAGGAAAAGAGAGGCTTCCCAAAGCGGTGCGGTGATTTGTATGATTCCCAAACCGCTGATCCTACCATGAAAGCCCATCCGATCCTCGCACTGGCGTTCGGCCTGGCGGCGCTTCAGCCGCTCGCTTCGCTCGCCCAAGCTCCTGCCGCAGCGAAGCACCGCTTTGAAATCGGGGAGACGGAGCTGCTGCTGGACGGCAAGCGGATGCAGATCCGCTGCGGTGAGCTGCACTTCGCGCGGGTGCCCAAGGAGTATTGGAGGCATCGCCTGCAGCTCTGCAAGGCGATGGGGCTGAATACGGTGTGTGCCTATCTATTCTGGAACCTGCATGAATTCGAGAAGGGGAAATACAACTGGGAAGGTCAGGCGGATGCGGCGGAATTCTGCCGGTTGGCACAAGAGGAAGGGCTGTGGGTGATCCTGAGGCCGGGGCCCTATGCTTGTGCGGAGTGGGACGGTGGAGGCCTGCCATGGTGGCTGCTGAAGAAGCCGGACATCGCGCTGCGATCGCAGGACCCGGACTTCATGGCGGCGAGCAAGGCATGGCTGGCAGAGGTGGGCCGGGTGCTGGGGCCGCTGCAGGTGACCAAAGGCGGGCCGATCCTGATGGCGCAGGTGGAGAACGAGTACGGCTTCTACGGCAAGGATGCCGAGTATATGGGGCGGATGCGGCAGGCGACGATCGACGCGGGATTCGATATCCCGCTCTTCGCGTGCAATCCGACGGGCAGCCTGTGGAACGGCAAGCGGGATGATCTCTTCAACGTGGTGAACTTCGGCAGCGATCCGGCGACGGGCTTCAAGAAGCTGCGCGAGGTGCAGCCGAAGGGGCCGCTGATGTGCGGGGAGTTCTATCCGGGATGGTTCGATACCTGGGGCGCGCCGCATCATCTGGGCAAGACGGAGACCTACTTGGCGGATCTGGATTACATGCTGAACGCGGGGGCTTCCTTCAGCATCTATATGGCGCACGGGGGAACCTCCTTCGGGCTATGGGCAGGGGCGGACCGTCCCTTCAAACCGGACACGAGCAGCTACGACTACGATGCACCGATCAGCGAGGCGGGATGGATCGGCGACAAATTCGAGCGGACGCGTCAACTAATGTCCCGCTATCTGCTGCCGGGCGAGAAGCTGAGCGATCCACCGGCGCCGAAGCCGGTGATCGAGATCCCGGCATTCCAGCTCACGGAGACGGCGGCGGTGCTCGCGAACCTGCCGGAGGCGATCAAGGACAGCGCGCCGCGCCATATGGAGGCCTACGACCAAGGGCACGGGTGCACGGTGTATCGTACTACACTTCCAGTAGGTCCGGCGGCGAAGCTGCAGCTCGATCAAGTGCACGACTTCGCATGGGTATATCTGGACGGGAAGGAAGTCGGTGTGATGGACCGGCGTTCGCGGCGCTTCCACGTGAACCTGCCGGAACGAAAGGAGGAGGCTCGGCTGGACATCCTGGTGGAAGCGATGGGTCACGTGAACTTCGGCGTGGAGATCCACGACCGGAAGGGAATCCACGGCAAGGTGCAACTGGTGGAGGCTGCGAAGACGAGCGAGCTGAAGGGTGCGTGGGAGATCTTCCCGCTGAAGCTGGATGCGCCACTGCTTGCGGGACTGAAGTGGAAGCCGGCGGACAAGGATGAGAGCGGGCCAAGATTCTGGCGCGGCGGATTCACGCTGGCGAAGGCTGAGGATACCTTCCTGGACATGCGGAGCTGGGGGAAGGGCGTGATCTGGGTGAACGGCCACTGCCTGGCGCGGCACTGGAACATCGGGCCGACACAGACGGCCTACATGCCGGGAGCCTGGCTGAAGGAGGGCAAGAACGAGGTGATCGTGCTGGATCTAACAGGACCGACGGAGGCGACGATGGCAGGGCTGAGCAAGCCGATCCTGGACGAGCTGCGGCCTGAGCTGGACTTCGCCCGCAAGGGGACGAAGAAGAGCACGCTGGAGTTGGGCGACCATGTGGCGGACTTGAGCGCGAGCTTCAGCGCGGGAGCCGACGCGCAAGACGTGAAGTTCGCGACGCCGCTGGAGGGATCGCAATTCGTGCTGGAGGCGCTGAGCGCGCATGATGGCAAGCCTTACGCGGCGATCGCGGAGCTGGATCTACTGGATCCGGCTGGGAACTCGATCTCCCATGCGAGCTGGACGATCGCGTATGTGGATAGCGAGGAACTGGTGGGTGAGGATGGCTCCGCCTCCAATGCGATCAACGGGCAGACGGCGGACTTCTGGCACTCCGAGTGGAAGACCGTGCAACCGGGCTATCCGCACCGGCTGGTGATCGACTTGGGGGCGAAGACGGCGATCGGTGGATTCCGATATACGCCGCGTGCGGGGAACAATCCGGGACGGATCAAGGACTACCGGGTGCACGTGGGGAGCGGCTTCGTGAAGGAAGCGAAGTGAGCGGCGTTTTCCGGGCATCGCGGGTTGCGGGGATGGCATCCCGATCCACTGTGCCCGGATGATGAAGCTCGCTGTCTCCGCCTTGCTCGCGCCCATTTGTCTGATCGCACCGGCACTGGCGCAAGATTCCTCGCTTGAGAAAGTACCGGCTCTGGATGCGGAGTTGAGCGGCTATGCTTATCCCTTCGAGGAACAGAAGCTGGCGCTGACCGAGCAGGGGCAGGCGCTGACGATGGTCTACATGGACCTGAAGCCGGAGGGAACGGCGAACGGGAGGACTGCGCTGCTGCTGCACGGGAAGAATTTCTCCGGAGCGTACTGGGAGCGCACGGCGAAGGAGCTTTCGCAGCGCGGCTTCCGCGTGGTGATGCCGGACCAGATCGGCTTCGGGAAATCGAGCAAGCCGGTGAATCTCCAATACAGCTTCCAGATGATGGCGGCGCACACGAAGGTGCTGCTGGAGCATCTGAAGATCGAGAAGGCGGAGGTGATCGGCCACTCGATGGGCGGGATGGTGGCGACGCGATTCGCGCTGATGTATCCGGCCGCGACGGGGAAACTGGTGCTGGTGAACCCGATCGGGCTGGAGGACTGGAAGCGCAAGGTGCCCTACCAGAGCATCGATGCGGCGACGGCATCGGAGATGAAGAAGGAGCCGAAGGATGTGAAGGAATACATGCGGACGGTGTACTTCGACGGGAAATGGAAGGAGGAGTATGATGCGCTGATCACGATCCAGGCCGGATGGATGAAGGGCCCGGACAAGGAGAAGATGGCCCGGGTGAGTGCGATGACTTCCGACATGGTGATAACGCAGCCGGTGCTCTACGAGTTCCCGGATGTGACGGCGCCAACGCTGCTGATCATCGGGGAGCGGGATCGCACCGCGATCGGGAAGAACCTCGTATCGAAGGAAGTGGCCGCAACGATGGGGCAGTATCAGGTGCTGGGAAAAGCGGCGGCGGAGGCGATCCCGGGCGCGAAGCTGGTGGCGCTGGAAGGAGTAGGGCACGCCCCGCAGGCGGAGGTGTTCGAGGATTACCTGAAGGCTCTGTTAGATTTCCTGAAGTGACGTCTATTCGGCGGGCTTGGCCTTGGTGAGGAGCTTGCGAGCCTCTTCGAGAACGGCGCGCTGCGAATCGTCGATCTGCGGGAAGTGCAGTTCGACGGAGGCGAGGGCATCGACGATGGCGGCGGCGACGACGACGCGGGTGTACCATTTGTTATCCGCGGGCACGACGAACCATGGCGCGTCTTCGGTGGAGGTGTTGCGGATGGTCTTCTCGTAGGCTTCCTGATATTCCTTCCAGTGCTCGCGCTCCTCGACATCGCCCATGCGGAACTTCCAGTTCTTCTCGGGTTCATCGAGCCGGGAGAGCAGTCGTTTGCGTTGCTCGCCCTTCGAGACATGGAGGAAGAATTTGCGGACGATGGTGCCGTTGCGGACGAGATGCTTCTCGAAGTTGCGGATGTCGTCGAAGCGTTCCTTCCAAATGTTGTCGGTGAAGAGCGGGTCGGGGAGCTTTTGGGCTTTCAGGATCTCCGGATGGACGCGGGCGACGAGAGTTTCCTCATAGTAAGAGCGATTGAAGATGCCGATGCGGCCGCGCTCGGGGAGCTCGAGCATGCAGCGCCAGAGCCAGGTGTGGTCCTGCTCGCGCGAGCTGGGCACGCCGAAGGAGGTGACCTGGCAGCCCTGCGGATTGATGCCGGACATGACGTGCTTGATCGCGCCGTCCTTGCCCGCGGCATCCATGGCCTGGAAGATGAGGAGCACGGACCAGCGGTCCTGGGCGTAGAGGCGCTCTTGCATTTCGGAGAGGGCGTCGCGGCCCTCGGCTAGGGCCTGCTCCGCGCTTTCCTTGCCGTCCTTCGGGAAGGGGCCGGTATCGCCGGGGTCGATGTCCTTCAGGCGGAAGTCCTTCCCGTCATCGATGCGGTAGCGCTTCGAGATGTCGCGGGCGTGGCGGAGGAGTTCCTTGGTTTTCTCGTTCATGATGGAGCTACGGCATCATGCTTTAGCATGGGTGCGGTGCCCCGTCATGCAACAATCGCGGCTCAGGCGAGCAGCTTCGCGGCAGCACCGAGGATGGCGCAAACGCTCAGGACGGGGATGACGCCGATCTTGAAGCGCTCCATGGCGATCAAGGAGACGACGGCGGCGACGACGACAAAGAGATCGAAGCGGCCGGATTCCGGCCAGAGGGCATGGATGGAGAAGCCGATGGCAAGATCCAGGATCACGCCGACGACGGCGGCGGTGATGGCGGTGAGGGCTGAAGCCAAGGCGGGCTTCTCGCGCAGGCCCTCGACATGCGGTGCGCCGAGGAAGACGAAAAGGAAGCAGGGCAGGAAGGTGACCCAGGTGGTGATCGCGGCTCCGAGCGTGGCGGCGAGCAGCGGTGGCAGATCGCCGGGGTGCTGCCATGCGGCGACGAAGCCGACAAACTGCAGCACCATGATGAGGGGACCGGGAGTGGTTTCCGCGAGGCCTAGGCCGGCCATCATCTGGCGCTGACCGAGCCAGCCATAGTGTTCAACGACCATTTGCGAGACGTAGGGCAGGACGGCATAGGCACCGCCGACGGTGACGAGGGCAGCCTTGCTGAAGAAGAGTCCTTCCTGGAAAGGAACGCTCTGCCAGCCTAGCCACTGTCCGCATAGTAGCACCGGCAGCCACCAGAGGGTCAGGCAGAGGAGGCTGATCTTGGCGCTGCGTGCCCAGGTGGCGGGAGCACCGGGAGGGAGCGCGACGACCAGATGATCCTCATGGCCGGACTTGCCGTGGCCTTTGCCGGCGGGGAACTGCTTCGGGAAACGCTTGCCGCCGAGATAGCCGATGAGCACGGCGGCGAGGATGATGATGACAAAGGAGACCTTGAAGAAGTGGATCGCGACGAAGGAAAGCAGCGCGAGAGTCCATAGGGAGGGCGAGCGGAGAGCCTTCGAGCCGATGCGTTTCACGGCGGAGAAGACGATCGCGATGACGGCGGGAATCAGGCCGTAGAAGAGACCTTGAATCCAATTCACCTCGCCGCCGGCCATGTAGAGCCAGCTCAGGCCCCAGAGGATGAAGACGGAGGGCAGCACAAATAGCGCTCCGGCCGCGATGCCGCCGCGAGAGCCGTGAAGGCGCCAGCCCAGGTAGGTGGCGAGCTGCTGTGCCTCCGGGCCAGGGAGGAGCATGCAGAAATTCAGCGCGTGCAGGAAATGATCCTCGGAGAGCCAGCGGCGGCGCTCGACGAGTTCCTTGTGCATGATGGCGATCTGGCCGGCAGGGCCGCCGAAGCTGATCCAGCCGAGCTTGATCCAGAAGCGCAGGGCCTCCCGGAAGGAGGGAATGGGCGGCGCTTCGTCGGGATTCATTCGTGCTACTATCGGTTCCGTAGTTTCAACAGGCGTTCGCCCGCGGCATGCAGGGTATCCTCGCCCTTGGCGAAATGGAAGCGGATGAGATGATTCACCGGCTCGCGGAAGAAGCTCGATCCTGCAACACCTGCGACACCGAGTTCCTTGATGAACCACTCGGAGGCGGCGGTGTCATCGGCGAAACCGAGCGAGGAGATGTCGAGCATCACGAAGTAGGTACCCTGCGGTTCGGTGAAGGGCAGGCCGAGCTGGCGGAGGTAGGCGAGCAGCACCTCCTTCTTCTTCGCATACTGGTCGCGCAGGGCGGTGTAGTAGCTATCCGGCAATTCCAGGCCGGCGACTGCGGCTTCCTGCAGCGGAGCGGCGGCACCGACGGTGAGGAAGTCATGGACCTTCCGCGCTTCCGCGATCACGCGCTCGGAAGCTTGGACATAGCCCAAGCGCCAGCCGGTGATGGAGTAGGTCTTGGAGAGCGAGTTGCAGGTGATGGTGCGCTCGAAGGCTCCGGGCAGTGCGGCGACATGAACGTGCTCGTGGGGATCGAAGACGATGTGCTCGTACGGTTCGTCCGTGATGATGAAGGTGTCGTGCTTCTCGGCGAGCTCGAGGATGAACAGGAGCTCCTCACGGGTGAAGACCTTGCCGGTGGGGTTCGAGGGATTGCAGACCACGATGGCCTTCGGCTTCTGCTCGAAGGCCTTGGCGAGTTCCTCGCGATCGAAGGCGAAGTCGGGCGGGCGCAGGGCGACGTAGATCGGCTCGGCCCCGGAGAGGATCGCATCCGCGGCGTAGTTCTCGTAGAAGGGTGAGAAGACGATGACTTTGTCACCCGGATTGCAGGCGGTCATCATGGCCACCATCATGGCCTCCGTGCTGCCGCAGGTGACGACGAGGTGAAGATCCGGGTCGAGGGGCAGGCCGCTGAAGCGGGTGATTTTCCGCGCCAAGGCCTCGCGAAAGCGCGGAGCTCCCCAAGTGACGGCGTATTGGTGATGCGAACCCCGGGTGGCGCGCTCCAGCGCGGCGAGCAATTCCTCCGGCGGATCGAAGTCGGGGAAACCCTGAGCCAGATTGATGGCTCCATGGCGGGCGGCCAGCCGGGAGGTGCCCCGGATCACGGACTCGGTGAAAGCGCTGAGACGGGTGGCGGTCGCGGGCATCGGTTCGCGGAGGTTTTGGCTTTCCACCAAGGCTTTGAACAGTCCGGAGTCCCACCACCCCGGCCGTGACCGGGGGAGCCAGAGGCGCTCAGATCACCCTGCCAATACCCCGAAACTCCGCAGTATTCCGGCGTTTTCGGCACCAAACCGATCTATGCAAAAAGCTGCAAAAAATAAATTAAACCGGTCGTTGGTTTCCTGACATCTCCAGGATGAACATTGTCCAATGGCCCAAAGAGCCGGAGGTCACTGCCCTCTCCTCCGACCCTTCCCCGGGCCCCGTCCGCTTCCAATACAGGCGGACGGGGCTTTTCGTTTCCGGGGACGAAGGTATCAGCGGCTGGTAATGTCCTCGATGAAGAGGCGGGTGCGCTCTTTCAGGATGGGATCGCTGAAGTACTGGAGGATGCCGAGGGCGAGGTCCTTCTTCCGGGCGTGAGAAGCGCGGGCACAGATGGAGCGCAGGGCTTCATCGCGATGGGTACCGGAGGGCAAGGAAGGAAGGAGGGCGAGCGCTTCCTGCGGCTCTTGGTCGTAGATAGAAAGCATGGCCTTCGCCGCCTCCGGCCGACCCTGCTCCACGGCCCAATCGAAGGCCGGACGGGGCTGCCGTTCGGCCCAAGCTGAAACGAGTTGGCCGACTTGCTCTGAAGAAAGCGCGGCGACAGCCGGCTGATCGAGGCTGGCCGCGTAGGCGGCGGGATCGCGTTGGATCGCGGCATCCCGGACGAGATCGGCGATGGCAGGGTCCACGTCCGAGAGCTCGGCGAGAAGAGGCGCGGGAGGAGCATCGCCTGCGGCGGCGAGGGCTTGGCGGGCAAGGAAGGCACGGGCTGCTGGAGTGGTGGCGGCGCGGAGGGTAAGCAGCCAGTCCTCTGACTTCAGCACGGGCCTGGCCTCGGAGTAGTGGCTGAAGTAACTGCCGGATTTCCCCAGAAGGGCGAGCTCATCAGCGCTCAACTCTTGCGAGAGTTCGTCAAGCCATGCTGCGGCGGCCCGGGGATCCTGCCTGAGATAGTCAACCACGAAATCGGCAAGAATCGCGAGCTTCCCGGTGCTTTCCGGAATCTGGTCGAGATAGGCGAGACGCTGGTCGGGAGGAATCTCCAGCAGGCTGAGGCCCCACACGCCCACCTGCAGGGATCGCGGAATCTCCGTGGTCACAAAGCTCGCGAGCGTTTCAGGATCCTGTTTCGCGAGGTTGCATGCGATTGCCTCCGCGGCGCTCATCCGAGCACTCATCAAACCGTCCCGCCACTCCGCGAGCAGCTTGCGGGCATAGGCGGGATCGGTCTTCGAGAGCTGGATGAGCAACAGCGAGATCGCACTATCCCGGTTACTCGCCGGCGGCAACTTGCGGATCTCTTTCAGGCTCTCCTCGGCATCGGCAGCCGTGATTCCCTCCTGCGGGATGATTTCTCCGCTAGCAAGAATCGAGAGCTTCGGGGTGCGAAGCATGAAGCCCTGCTGAGTTTGGCCGAACTGGGTGGATATCGCCGGGTCGGAGGTGGGGGCAGGAGGATTTCCGGGAAGCGGGTCCGATGAAGCATTTGCCGCGGGCTTATCGTCCCGACAGGCCACGAGCACGCAGACGAGTGGAATGAGGATGAAACGCTTCATGGCATGCTCATGAGGCGTTTCGTTACCGGATCGTGCGGGGTCAGGGTGACACCGGCAGCGCCGCCATGACGATTCTTCTCAATGGCCCAAGCTGCAGCGGCCTCGGCGTCCACGGCTGACCAATGCTTCCACAGATTGTATACGAGGCTGTGCCGCGGCGCGCCGTCCTTCTGAGCGGTGATCCAGTCGAGAAATCGGGTGGGATCCCCGAGCACCCTTCCCATGGAGGGGAAGATCTCCAAGGACTCGTCGAATTTGATCTCATTGAGGATCCGGAAGGCCCGGGTTTCATCACCACGCTGGAGGCAGGTCATCGCTTGTTCGGCGAGTGCATAGCGGCGATCCTCACCCCGCAATTGATCGGGAAGATCCGCGACCATTCGTTCATCGGTCGCGCGGGCCTGCGTGTAGGTCTCCCGGATCAGCCAACGCCTGACTTCCGGCGAGCGGGCGACGCGGAGTGCGCCAGCGTAGTCGCCATCCAGCTTCCGGTCGCGCAAACTAAAGAAGTAGGACTGCGAGTAGAGAACGCTGCGGCGCTCGGACACCTTCGGGAAGGCGTCTACCCAGACAATGGCAGCATCAAAGTTTCCTTCAGCGCGGGCATCAAAGATTCCGGCGATGATGCGAATGCGTTCGGACTCACCCTCCACCACATCGAGCAAGCGCTCCGCTGCCGACATGTCGCGGTCGGCAAGATGGCGGACCGAGTCCTTGAGGAATCCATCGGCCCCTTGCGGCCTCAGCCGGACCCATTCCCAAGCGTCCTTGGAATCGGCCTTCGCGCGGGCGATGAACTCGCGGAGCTCGTCACTGAGCTTCTCATCGGCGAGGACGGGGCGGAGCTTGCGGGCTTCCGCCCGCGTAGGGGCGGGTGAAGGCTCCGGTGCTTTCACGATGGCCGGGGCGGGCTCTGCTTTCTTCTGAGCAACTGCAAGAACCGCGCCGCCGATGAGCACGGAGGCGAGGACAGGCACCCATGGCAAGGTGAAAGCAGCGGGCTTCTTGAGCGCGACGGTGCGGCTGAGGAAGGTGGCAGGCACTTCGATCTCCCGCGGGACGAGCCCGGCGGCAAGCCACATGGCGCAGGCGGCCTCATCCTTCGTGCCGCCTTTCAGCAGGCGGGCAAGCCGCTCCATAGCACGGTGGCCGCGGCGCTGGGCGGCGGCGGCGGTGATGCCCATGCGCTGGGCGATCTGCTCGTAGCGCAGCTTTTCGAAATGATGAAGAAGGAGGATCTGCCGGTCCGGTGACGGGAGGGAGGCCAAAGCCTGATCGATATCCGCGCCTTGGGCGGAAGCCTCTTCAGGAGAATCGAGCTCACTCGACTGGAGGGCCCGGCGGCGCTGGCGGGCCTCTCTGCGCAGGATCGTAGCGGACTCGTAGACCGCAGCTTTCTGCAACCATGCGGGGAGGCAGGGGATGGCACGTAGCCGCCGGGAGCGGCGGGAAAGCGCGATGAAGACCTGCTGGGCAGCGTCCTCCGCAAAGCCGGAGTTCCCCATGCGGCGGCGGGTGATCGCGAGAACAAGCGGCGAGTGGCGGCGGACGATCTCGGAGAAGGCGGCTTCATCCGCGCTGCGGGCGTAGCGGTCCAGCAGCTCCGCATCCGTGGCGTCCGCTGCGGGGGTGTCCCAGGTTGCTTGCATGTTTTTCCTACTCACCGCTGCTGGAGATCAGGATCAGACAGCAGGGGAGGAAAAAACAGGAAGTTTTCGGGAAGGAGGGAAGACCGGGGAAAGAAAAGAACCACGGAATACACGGAACACACGGAAGTCCTCCCAAGGATGGGGAGTTGAACCGCGGATAGCGCGGATGACGCGGATCCGGAACATGATGAGAGTCGGGGCGTTGTCGCTCTGCCTTCTCATCCGTGGAAAGAACGTGGGCCGTGCGAGCGGTAGAAAGGGCGTCCTTTCAAGGGCGACTTTATCGCTCTCCACACCGCGTGATCGTTCGCAGCTCGCTCGAAAGCGGCGATGCTCGCCGCAGTCCGAAAGAGCCTGCGGCTCCAAGGGGGACACTTCTAGGCGATGACTTCCTTCACGACGCGGGAGGGCTTGGTGACGTTCGAGAGACGCTGCTCCAAGCCTTGGAAAGGGTAGGTGAGCTTCTTGTGGTCGTAGCCGAGGAGGGTCATGAGCGTGGCGTGGAAATCGTGGGCGCTGACCTTATCGATGGTGGCTTCATAGCCAACCGGATCGGTCTCGCCATGGGAGTAGCCGGGCTTCACGCCGCCGCCAGCCATCCAGAGGGTGAAGGCACCGGTGTGGTGATCGCGGCCGACGTACGGCATTTCGACACCGCCGCGGTTCTCGCGCATGGGGGTGCGGCCGAACTCACCGCTCCAGACGACGAGGGTTTCTTCCAAGAGGCCGCGTTGCTCGAGATCCTTGAGGAGCGCGGCGATCGGCTTGTCAATTTCGTTGCACTTGTCGACGAAGCCTTGCTTGAGGTCGGTGCCCTTGTCGGTGCCGTGGGAATCCCAGCCCCAGTCGAAGAGCTGGATGAAGCGGACACCGCGCTCCGCTAGGCGACGGGCGAGCAGGCAGTTGTTCGCGAAGGATTCCTGTCCGGGCTTGGTGCCGTAGAGTTCGTGCGTGGCGGCGGATTCCTGTTTCAGATCGAAGGCATCCGAGGCGTGAATCTGCATGCGGAAGGCCATCTCGTATTGCGCGATGCGGGTGACGGTTTCCGGATCGCCGACTTCGGTGGCGACGCGTTGATTCAGATCGTTCAGGGCATCAAGCGTGCGACGGCGGAGTGCTTGGGAGACGCCATCGGGGTTCGAGAGATAGAGGACGGGCTCGCCTTGGGAGCGGCATTGAACGCCCTGATAAACGCTGGGGAGGTAACCTGCACCCCACACCGACTTGCCCGCGTCCGGATTCTTGCCGCCGGAGGTGAGGACGATGAAGCCGGGCAGATTCGAGTTCTCCGAGCCAAGCCCGTAGGTGGCCCATGCCCCGGCAGAAGGGGAGCCGGGGATCTGGCTGCCGGTATGCAGCAAGAGCTGCGCGGGGCCGTGATTGAACTGATCCGTCCACATCGATTTGATGAAGCAGACCTCATCGATCATCTTCTCAAAATGCGGCAGGCGATCGGAGATCCACTGGCCGCTCTGCCCCGCCTGATGGAAGGGAAACTGCGAGCCGAGCATCTTCGGAACGCCTTGGATGAAGGCAAACTGCTTACCCTCCAAGAACTCCTTCGGGCACTCCTTGCCGTCGAGCTTCACCAGCTCCGGCTTGTGATCGAAGAGCTCGAGTTGGCTCGGCGCACCGGCCATGTGGAGATAGATCACGCGCTTCGCCTTCGGGGCGAAGTGCGGGAGATCCGGCAGCAAGGGATTGGCTGGATCCTTCGCCAGGGTCGATCCCGAGGCCTGTGAGGCAAGCCACATACCACCGAGACCGATTGAAGAGTCCCGCAGGAAGTGGCGCCGAGTTACGAACTGGGCGCGATCGTGGCGGAGCTGCTGGAAGAGATTCATGAGAAATGACGAATGCAGAGGGTTTCAAGGGCAGGGACCTTTCTCCGAAAGATCCGGCGGGGAGCGTCGCTCCCATCGTCCGACCGATTGATCTCAGTTCGGGCCGCCATAAGCCTGACGTCTCGGAGAGACGTCCCTGCTTTCTGATGGGGTGTCTCTTTCATTAGCGGTTCAACGCGATGTCGGAGTTCAGGAGCGTATTCGCGACGAGAACCATCGCGGCTTCGTCCGGGGTAGCGGCGAGCTTGGCGGATTGGGCGGGTGTCTTTTCGTAATCGGCACGGGCTTCCGCATGGAGCTTGGCAAGCGTGGCGACGACCGGCGCGGGCGCATCCTCAAGCTTGAGCATTCGATAACCGGCCGCGATGCGCTCTTCCGGAGTCGATCCGGCCATGCGCTTGGCAAAGGCCTGGGCGAACTCGATGTAGGCGGGGTCATTGAGGGTGACGAGAGCCTGCAGGGGCGTATTTGTCGCGATGCGGCGGGCGGAGCAGACATCACGGGTGGGGGCATCGAATGTGAGGAAGGCGGGGTAGCCGCTAGTGCGCTTCGAATAGGTGTAGAGGGCGCGGCGGTAGCGGTCCTCGCCTTCCGAAGTCTTCCAAGAGGCACCGCTATAGACGGAGCGCCACACGCCCTCCGGCTGCGGCGGGAAGACCGGCGGGCCGAAGGACTTCGGCGAGAGCAGGCCGGATACAAGTAGAGCCTGGTCGCGGACCATCTCCGCGGAGAGGCGCTGGCGCGGACCGCGAGAGGCCCACTGGTTCTTGGGATCGGCACTGGCAGCGACGGGCGACACCTTGGACGATTGCCGGTACGATGCGGATAGTACCAGCTCGCGCAGGAAAGGCTTGATGTGCCACTGGTGATGATCGCGCAGGCGCAGCGCGAGGTGATCGAGCAAGGGCTGATTCGCCGGCGGCAGGCCGGAGCTGCCGAAATCTTCCTGGGTCTCCACAATACCGATCCCGAAAAGTTCGGCCCAGAGACGGTTCGCCAAGACGCGTGCGGCCAAGGGATTCTCCTTCCCGACCAGCCACTGCGCCATATCGAGGCGGGTGAGGCGACCCTCCTTCGGCGGAGGTGCCGCGGTGATGGCGGGGATGGCAGGCGCGACCGACTGGTCCTTCGTCATGCGATTGCCCCGGATGAAGAGGCGGGTATCACGGGTGGCCTCGCCATGGCGTTCCTGCATGACCGGCATCATGGTGCCCGGGACGGCTTGATAGGCCTGCTGGAGTTCCCCATGCTTGGTCCACACGGCGGCGCGTTCGGGACTCATCACGAAGGCGGGCAATTGCTCGTCCGAGGATAGCGACAGGCGGAACTTCCGCAGTACGCAGCCCTGGGTCTCGTTGCAAGTCACGCCGTGCTTGAGACGGATCTCGAAGCGGGCATCCGCCGGAGAATCCTCGACGGTCTCCACGACGAAGAAGCCGTGCCGGGGGCCGCGCAGCACCGGGTAATCCCCGAAGCCTCCTCCCCCACCCTGCACCGTAACATTCGGCTCGAAGGGGCCGGCCATGAAGTCGCTGACCACTTCCTTCAGTTTCACGGGCTGGCGTGTGCCATCCGCCAGCACGCGGTCGATCTCGAGCTTGGTGATCACCGCGCCGAACTCGGTCCACTTCGCCGGATCATCGCTGCCGGGGAGGATATCGACGCGCAGCACACCGAGCCGCATGGCGGGCACCTCGATGGTGAAAACCGTGTTGGTGGGATTGGTGCCGCCGGCAACGAAGGTGCCGTCTTCCTGCTGCCGGAGTGTTCCGGTTCCGGCGGAAGCCTTCGATGAGGTGGCCTTCACCGGAGTCCAGCCGCTGATCTTGTTCGCGATGGCGAGCGCGGCCTTGTTGATGTCATCCCGGTTCTTGCGGATCTCGACTTCCAGTCGCTGGGTGGCGGCATGTTGCGCCGGATCGGAGGCCACCTTGGTCCGTGGGAAGTCCCCGTTCAGGTCCGAGTCTTCGGTGTTATCGAAGAAGGCCATGAACTTGTAATAGTCCGCATGCGGGAAGGGATCGTAGGGGTGCGCGTGGCACTGCACACAGGCGAAGGTGGTGGCATTCCACGCCGTCCAAGTAGTGCTGGTGCGGTCCATGACCGCGGCGAGGCGATACTCCTCATCGTCGCTGCCGCCCTCGGTATTGTTCTGCGTGTTCCGATGGAAGCCGGTGGCGACGAGGTCGTCCGGCGCCGGATTCTCCAACAAATCGCCCGCGAGCTGCTTGATGGTGAACTGATCAAAGGGCATGTCCGCATTGAAGGCGCGGATGACCCAGTCCCTGAAGGGCCAGATATCACGGTGCGGATCCTTCTCGAAGCCGGTGGTGTCCGAGTAGCGGGCTAGATCCAACCACATGGCGGCCCAGCGCTCGCCGAAGCGAGGCGAGGCGAGCAGGCGGTCAGCGGTCGCCTCCATGGCGGCCTGCGGATTGGCCGCAGCAGCCTGGTGGAAAGCGTCCCATTCCTCGAGCGAAGGAGGGAGGCCGGTCAGATCGAGCGAGACGCGGCGAAACCACTCGGCAGGCGTGGCTTCCGGCGCGGGCGAGAGCCGCTCGGCCTCCAGCTTGGCGAGCACGTGCTTGTCCAACTCGGCCTTCGGCCACTCCGCCTGCTTGAGCGCGGGGGCGGGCGGTTCCTCCGGCTGCTGGAAGGACCAGTGCTCGCCCCACTTCGCGCCTTCCTTGATCCAGCGTTCGAGCAGGGCGATCTGGTCGGGCTCCAAGCCGTGCGGGTGGTCGTCCGGAGGCGGCATCTTCTCATCCGGATCACTGCTCTTGATCCGGCGCATCATTTCCGATGCGGCGGGATCGCCCGGAACCACCACGGTCTTGCCGGACTCCCCCTTCCCCAGCGCTTCTTCCCGGAAGATGAAGGAGACTTCCCCGGCCTGCTTCACTCCGCCGTGGCAGATGGTGCAGTTCTTGTTCAGCAGCGGGCGGACGTCGCGGTTGAAATCCACCGGCTCTTCGGCCCCTTGGAGGGACAGGTTCGACAGGACAAGAAATTGGAGAATCCGGTGCATCTCGTAGTGCGATGATACGCGGGAAGTCCTTGGCTTTTCACTCCTCCCGCTTGAACGATCACGGTAATACTTGTGCTTTTTGGTCAGTAAGTCACCAAAACGGGTGACCCTTTTCCCATGAGTGAACGGCAATGGAACATCTGGTCGCAGCAGGTGAAGTCCCGTTTGGGTAGCCTCGTCGAGATCGGCGAGGTGCTCTATTCGACCGGGCGGATGACGCGCTACCGCTACCTGCGGCGACATGCGCTGGTGGTAGTGACGCGCGGGGAAGGGCACTACGAGGACGAACGCGGGAGGAACGTGAGCCTGAGCGCGGGTGACTGGGTGCTGGTCTTCCCGGAGCTAGGACACTGCTACGGACCGCAGGTCACCGGAGGCTGGGACGAGGTTTACGTGATGTTCGAGGGACCGGTCTTTGAAATCTGGCGGCAGCAAGGACTGCTCGATCCGAACCAGCCGACGGGGCGGCTCGCAGAGCCGAAGCGCTGGCTGGAGGAATTCCGCGGGACGGTGCTGGATGAAAGAGCCGCGCCCCTGACGCGGATGTGTTCGTTCCAATCGCTACTGGCGGCGGCGGTGGAGGGATCCAACCCCGACATGGAATCCCGCCACAGCGGACCGGCATGGTTTGCGGATGCCTGCCGTCTGCTCGCGAGGCCGGGCACGGATGCCGAGCAGGTGGCGAAGGAATTGGGAATCGCCTACGAAAGCTTCCGCCGGCAGTTCCGCGATCATGCCGGGGTACCGCCGCACCGCTACCACCGGCAGCAACTGGTGAATCTGGCAGCACGGATGCTGGACTCCACGGACATGAAAGCCGCGGAGATCGCCCGGACGCTGGGCTTCTGCGACGAGGCCTACTTCTCGCGGGTCTTCAAGAAGCTGACGGGGCGCTCGCCGCGGGCCTACCGGAAACGTCAGGAGATGCGGGAGAAGTCGAGGCCTTCGTAGAGATCGGCGAGGGGAAGCGCGGCTTCGATTTCAGGCAGGGGGAGTATCGCGCCTGAATCTGAATACTCTTCGACCTCGAACCCACCCTGAGGACGGCGGCGGTAAACCAGAACGTAGGGTCGATCCGATTCGGCGATGAGAAGTACCTTGAGACTGGGAATGGCGAGGTAGGCCTCGCGCTTCTCGCCTAGATCGGTGCGGCGGGTCGATTCGCTCAGGACCTCAAGCACGAGCGTCGGGTTCTCTTGAAAGCGCTCTCCGCCAGGGCCGGGTCTGCACACAACCTGCGCATCCGGATAGTAGAAGCGGGTTTGATCGGCGAGCTCGATGCGGACCTTGGCATCGCTGGTGAAGGGGCGGCAGGACTTGCCTCGAAGCGCCGCTCCCAGCGAGACGATGGCATTCGCGGCAATGGCCGCATGGTCATTGGTGCCGCCGGCCATGGCATGGACGGCCCCGCCGATGTACTCGTGCTTCACTTCCGAAAGGTCTTCCCCGTCGAGGTATTCCTCAACGCTGACTGGGGCCAACTGGAGAAGCGCGGTCACACCTCAGGCTAGCAAGCCAAGCGGTGCTTGCAAGAAGTGCAGCAAGGGGGTCGGACATCAGAGCACGAAAAAGGCCGGACCCTTGCAAGGTCCGGCCTCGGGGAAATCAATGCGTGGGGCGGAGATCAGAGCCCGGCACTCTCGTGCTTGGCTTCTTCCTTCTGCTTGTTGGCAGCGGTCTTCTCCATCTCCTCGATCTTCTTGCGGAGACCGTCGACTTCCTGGGTCTTGGTGGCGACTTGCTGCTTCAGGCCGCTCTGCTGGTCGAGGGCGGCAGCGAGTTGGCCGTTCACTTCCTTGAGCTGGCTTTCCATCGCGGCGCGGGCCTGCTCGGACTTGTCGCGGGCGGAGGAGACTTCCTGGATCATGGCGGTGGCCTTGGTGGCTTGGTCCTTCACGGCCTGAATCTCGGCGCTGAGCGGCTCCATGGTGGAGCGGAGTTCGGCGGACTGCTTCTGCAGATTCGCGAGGGCATCGCGGGTGGCGGCGAGTTCACCGCGGGTCGCGTCGAGGTTCTTCTCGGCGACTGCCTTGGCGTCCTTCAGGCCGTTCGACTCGTTGCGGGCGGCTTGGAGATACTCGTTGGAGACGGCGAGGTTGCGGGCGATGGCATCGCGCTCTTGCCGGGCCTTGTCGAGTTCGGCGAGCTGCTGCTTGGCGCTGGCTTTCAGTTGCTCGTAACCCTTCTTGAGCTCTTTCACGAGGCCTTCGCTGGCCGAGAGGAGACGCTTGCTTTCCACGTGGGCTTTTGCCTCGGCGGCGAGCTTGCCCTGCACTTCGGCTTGGGCTCCTTGCAAGGTGGCGATCTCCTTCTTGAGCTCGACGCGTTCGGCGGGAGCCTGCAGCTCGCCGCGCACTTTGTTGAGGTCGGACTTGATGGCGCCGAATTCCTGCATGGCGACGCTCATCTCATCGCGGAAGGCGGCGAGCTTCTGGAAGGCCTGCTCCCCGGCACCGAGCTTGCGCTCGAGCACGGTGGCCTTGTCTTTCCATTGCCAGACTTCGTGGTTCGAACTCTCAAGCTGCTTACGCAGGGCGGAGAGTTGTCCCTCGAGTTGTTGTTTTGCTTGGCGAACGGCCTCGGTCTCCTTCACGGCGGCATCGCGCTGGCCGGCCACATCGGCGGCCTCCTTGCGTGCATCGGTGATGGCGGAGTTCATGGCCTCGAAATGCTTCTGCAGGCCGGTGAAGGCGTCAGCGGCCGCCGGGGCAGGGGCGGCAGGCTTCTCTTCGCCTTTGACGATGGGGCTCATGGCCACGGCGAGACTCATCCAAATCGGTGTCGGAATGCGCTTCATTGTAAAAGGTGAGTTCAGGTTCGTTGCGAGTCGTAACGCAACAACTACTCAGGACAAAGCGATATTTAATCAGACTTAAGCAATTTCGTCCGCTTTGTTTCTACTCATGCAGAATGCCCCTGCATGCGTGACGAATCCTTCACCGGGGGCGCCTACTCGCCGAGTAGGTCGGGACGATTCGCGCGCGTGCGTTCGAGGGCTTTCTCCTGCTTCCACTTGATTATCTTCGCATGGTGACCGGAGGTCAGAACCTCAGGGACTTTCATGCCGCGGAAGTCGATCGGGCGGGTGTAGGCGGGTGCTTCGAGGAGATTCGGATCCGAGAAGGATTCATCCTGGTGCGAGCGTTCATCGCCGAGAGCACCGGGGAGAAGGCGCACGATGGCATCGGTGACAACGGCAGCGGCGATGGCTCCATTTGTGAGGACGTAATCGCCGATGGAGAGTTCGAGATCGACGAGGCTTTCGATGACGCGGTGGTCCACTCCTTCGTAGTGACCGCAGAGGAGGATGAGGTGCTGCGCTTCCGAGAGTTCGCGCGCGATGGCCTGCTTGAAGACGCGGCCCTGCGGGGTCATCAGGATGATCTTAGTCTCGGGCCTGCGGAGTTCTTCGATGGCGGCGAAGATTGGTCCCGGCATCATCAGCATACCTTGGCCTCCGCCGCAGAGCGTGTCGTCCGTGCGGCGGTGCTTGTCGGTGGACCAGTCGCGGATGTTGTGCGCATGGATCTCCACCAAGCCTGCGGCACGGGCGCGCTGGATGATGCTCTCACTCAGGGGAGCCAGCGCGATCTCGGGGAAGAGGGTGAGGATGTCGATGCGCAAGACCTTGCAAAGGTGCGGTCGCTTGGCGGGGGCGACAAGCCTTGAGGGCTGACTATCGTCCGCCTGCGACCAAGACGATCACCGCGATCACCAGAATCACCAGCAAGGTGACGAAGGCGATCTTCCACGGGCTGAGGGGGAAGCGGGCGTGGGTGGTGCCGGTGACGGCGTTCACGGCTCCCTGCCAAGTCTTGCCGCGATATTGGTAGGCGAGCAACCAGATGGGCACGAGGATGTGCTTGAAGGTCTTGTCGCTGAAGGACGGGCGGATCTGGAGATTGCGATAGGTGTCGCCCGGGACTTCGCGGCCGCACATCTCGCGGAGGATCCCTTCCATGGTGCCGAAGCCGAGGCGCGCGGCATCGAGCAAGGGGACCTGATAATGCTCCACCTGCCAGCCGGAAACATAGCGCGTTTCGTAGGGCACGAGGTCCTTGGTCGGGAAGGGCTCGAGGCGGCGGAGCAGATCGATATCGAGACCGCGGGAGCCGGAGACGACGATGTCATCGAACCAGGTGGAAACATGGCCGCTGGCAGGCCGCCAGCGGATGCGGCGTTCCTGGCGCGTGACCGTATTGCCATTCGCATCCCGGTCGCGGACGGTGACGTAATAGTAGGTGCCGCTATCCGCGGTCCACGGGCACTCGGCAGAGGAATCGAAGGTCCAATAGGGCAGGTAGACCCGATGGATGCGATCGATCAGATTGCGGCGCTTGAGGTCGTTCGGGGCGAACCATCGCTCGCCGAGGAACTTCTTCAGCGAGTGATAGGCGGTCTCCTTCGAGACGACGGCGGGCAGCAGGGACTCCGGCGTGATCGGGCTGTCGATGTCCTGGTAGTCGAGAAGCTCGGGGGAGCCGCAGAAGTCGCAATGCTGGGCCACGGTCTCGGCGCTACGGACGAGCACGGCGTGGCAGTTGTTGCACTGCACGCGGCGGGTGGAAGTGTCCACGCTGCGGCCCTTATCGCCCAAGTCAACGAGGGCTTGGTCGAGGTCGTGCTCGACGATGGCATCCGGCAGCGGCGGCGGGCCGAGGCGCGGGAAATGGGTGCCGCAGTAAGGGCATACCAGCTCAGCCTTGCCCGGATCCCACTCCGCCTTGCCACCGCATTCCGGGCAGACGTGGCGCTCCATCGAACGCACCTCCGCCGCCACACCGCGCTGTTCGGGCATGGCGGGGGGTATGCGCTTCGGCGGCACCTCGATCGGCGCGGCGCTTTCGTCCGGAGATTCCGGTGACTCGGGATGTTCCATGTCACGATGCCGGGGCGGATCGCCCCCGCGCGGCCACGATTTCAGTGGGCGAGGAAGGCATCGAGCGCGGCGCGGGTGACGCGATAGCTGGAGCCGATCTTCTTGGCGGCCAGGCTGCCGGATTCGATCTCCGCCATCACGTCCGCCTCGGAGACCCCGAGCATGCGGGCGACCGTGGCGGGATCCAGCACGTCAGGATTCACCGGGGCTGCCGCCACTGCTGCGGGTGCGGCCCCCGGAAGCGGCGGCGGAGCACCGCCGGAAAGACCGCCCTGCTGCATGAGTTCCTTCGCGACGGCGAATCCGACGGCGAGTTCGCTGGCCATGCCGGCGGCACCACCACCGGCTCCGCCGCCCGCGGCCATCCCCTGCCCCATCTGGTACTTCACGTAGTCGTTCAGATTACCGATGGCGGACATCGCGGAGCGCTTATCGATCGCTTCCTCCACTTCGGGCGGGACGCTGACGTTCTCGACAATGAAGGAGGCCACCTCGATGCCGTACTTGGCTGAGATCACCGGGTTGATCAGAGGTAGTAGCGCATCGCCGAGCTCGGTGTAGCGGGTGGCCACGTCGAAGACCGGCACGTGCGCGTTCGCCAGCGCATCCGAGAAAATGCTGACCACGCGGGAGCGCATGGTGTCCGCGAATTCATCCACGCGGAAGTCATGGTCGGAGCCGGCCACTTCCTTCAGGAAGGTCTGCACGTTCACCACCTTGAAATCGTAGGTGCCGTAGGCGCGGGCGCGGACGATGCCCAGATCGGCATCGCGCAGCATGATCGGGTTCGCGGTGCCCCACTTGTTGCCGGTGAAGAGGCGGGTGTTGACGAAATAGACGTCCGCCTTGAAGGGGCTCTGGAAGCCATACTTCCAGCCCTTGATGCGGGTGAGAACGGGAATGTTATCCGTGACCAGCGTGTGCTTGCCCGGACCGAAGGTATCCCCGAACTGCCCGAGATAGAGGAACTGCGCGGTCTGGCTCTCGCGCACGATGAGCTGGGCGCCGTTCTTGATCGCCTTGTCATCATCCGGGAAACGCCATGCGATGGTGTCCCGCGAATCGTCCTGCCACTCGATGATTTCGAGAAGCTCGCCCTTGATGAAATCCATGAGTCCCATAGCCCGGTGATAGTTGGTTCCCTATCAGGTTGAAGGCAAGGACGGGCGGGATTCAATGAGAATCCGGCGGCGATTTCGGAACGGCTCTCAGTCCAGGAACTTGCCGGGATTGAGCAGGCCTTGGGGATCAAGCGCATCCTTGAGCGCGAGATGGACATCGAAAGAGACCTCACCGAGGGCTTGCTTGATCCATGGCTTCTTGGCGATGCCGACGCCGTGCTCGCCGGTGATGGCGCCGCCGTGGTCGAGGATCCAGGCGAAGAGCTGGTCGAGCGCGTGTTCCGCCTTCTCCCGCACCGGCGGGTCATCGAAATTCGCGACCATGAGATTCACATGGATGTTCCCGTCTCCCGCGTGGCCGAAGCAGGCAACCGGGATGCCGGTGTCCTCTTCCATGCGTCGCGCGAAATCCACCAGATCGACCAAGGCGGAACGGGGAACGACGATGTCCTCGTTGAGCTTGGTGAGCCCGGTATCGCGGAGAGAGAAGGAGAACTCGCGGCGGAGCTGCCAGAGGGCTTCGCACTGCTGCTCGGTGGTAGCGCGGTCCACGCGGGTGGCACCAAGCTCGTGAAGAAGTGTATCAAGCTCCGCCGACTCGCTCTCCACGGCGACGGGGCGACCATCGACCTCCACCATCAGGTGGGCCTGGCCTTCCGGAAGGGAATCCGGCCCGAGCTTGCGACGCGCGGCGGCCAGGGTGAAGCCATCGGTAATCTCCAGCGCGGAGGGAAGGTGCCCGCGATTCAGTATCCGCTGCACGGCGGCGGCGGCGGCGGGAAAATCCGGGAAGACCGCGGCGAGCATCGCCCGCGCGGGAGGCTTGGGAATCAGGCGCAGGGTCACTTCCGTGACGACGCCGAGCATGCCCTCCGAGCCGGTGAAAAGGCCGCAGAGATCGAAGCCGGTCTTATTCTTGTGGACGCGGCCGCCGCAGCGCAGCACACGGCCATCCGCCAGCACGACCTCCAGGCCGAGGACGTAGTGGCGGGTGACGCCGTACTTGAGGCAGCGGGGACCGCCGGCATTCGTGGCGACGTTACCCCCGATCGAGCAATCCTTCAGCGAGGCCGGGTCCGGTGGGTAGTCCCAGCCGACAGCATGCGCCGCCTGCTGGAGATCTCCGGTGATGACGCCGGGCTGCACCACCGCCACGCCATCGGCGGGGTTCAGCTCGATGATCTTTTTCATCCGCGCCACCGAGAGGGCGATGCCGCCCTCCACCGGGACGCAGCCGCCCACATAACCGTAGCCGGCACCGCGCGTGGTGACCGGGATGCTGAGCTTGGAAGCGAAGCGCAGGGTCTTCGAGACATCCTGCGTGGATTCGGCGAAGACGACGATATCCGGCAACTGGCGCGCATACCATTTATCCGCGGCGTGGGCCTCCAGATCGGCAGGGCGGATGGAGACCTTGCCCGGCCCGAGCAAGCTGGTGAGCTCGGCGGCGATCTTCTCGATCGAGCTGTCCGCGCCGGTATTTGCGCTGGATCGCGAGGGCGCCTGATAGGCCGGCAATGTAGGGCCATCGGGCTTTGGCGGGACGGCCTGCGGGCTATCCAAGTCGCTGAAAACCTCTTCCTCGTTCGCGCTGCCTTGGGCATTCTTCTCGCCCTTGGTCGAGCCGGTGCGGGAGATCCAAGAAGAGCGCTTGGGTGGAAGGTTCATCGGAATGAGAATCGCCCGTTCCGGCAGGACGGTCAATTCACGAGGATGTAAGGCCTGCTCCGGAGCCCTATCTCCGGAAACCCGCTCTCGAGTTGCACGGAACCCCTTGTTAGAGAGTGCCCTACGAGGCCTTCGCGCTTCGTCCGCGCAAACGAAAGGGGCCGCACACTCGTGCGGCCCCATCATTTCGTCATGAAATCAGTCGAGGGTTACCAGCCCGCCGACAGGTGTAGGTATGGCAGAATCCGGCAAGTCTGTCTTGTCCCTAAGATTTGGGACACCCCGGGAAAGCCTTCTCCCGGAAACGAAGCGGGGCCGTGCACTCGCACGGCCCCGATCATTTCGTCATGAAATCAGTTTCGGGGGTTACCAGCCCGCCGACGGGTATAGGTATGGCAGGATCCGGCAATCCTGTCTTGTCCCCAAGATTTGGGACAAGCCCCGGGGGAGGACCTCCCGGCAAACGAAAAGGGCCGCACACTCGTGCGGCCCCATCATTTCGTCATGAAATCGGTCGAGGGTTACCAGCCCGCGGACAATGAAGGAATCGCACAATCGGCGGGATTTGTCTTGTCCCTAAGATTTGGGACACAGACCTAACCCATTGATTAATCAATAAAATCACCCCGAAAACTCAGGACAAATCGAGCAATCCGCGGCGAATTGCCTCACTCACGGCGGCCGGAAGGTTGCGCACGTGAAGCTTATCGAAGCAGCGCTTGATGTATTCCGTGACCGAATGCTGGCTGAGGCCGAGCTTGTCCGCGACCTCCTGGCGGGTGAGGCCCTTGGCGGAAAGCTGGAGCACCTCCGACTCGCGGGCGGACAGCGTTTCGGCGGCAGGAATCGGGCTGAGCTGGCGGAAAGTCTGCAGGATCATTCCCGCGATCTTCGGGTCCAAGGGGGTGCCTCCGGCCAAGACTTCCTCCAGCGTCGCGATCAGGCGGGTGGCGCTGCCGGCTTTCACCAAGTAGCCGTGGGCCCCCGCTTCAAGAGCGGCGAAAACCTTCGCCTTGTCGGTGAAGGCGGTCAGCACGAGCACCTGCACGAGAGGAAGAAGTTCGCGCACTTTCTTGATCCCCTCCACGCCGCTCATGCCGGGCAGACCGAGATCGGAAAGAACAAGATCCGCCTCCAAGCCGCCACGGATCGCCTCGATGGCGTCCTCCATGGTGGAGAACTCCCCGACGCAGCTATAGCCGCGCTCGGTCAGCACCATGGACACGGACTCGCGGAAGTCGGCGTGGTCCTCGATCAGGATCAGGCGGATCGCCTTCTTGTCGGTGGCGGCTTTGGTCTGGAGGTCTCCGGTCAACGGGTCACTCATACGACCAATCCGGCAGCACCGCAATCACGGCTTCGGCTTGGCGAGCCGCCCGGTTTTCTTGCCACCCAAGGGGATGTCCAGATCGAGCACGGTGCCTTTTCCCGGCTCGCTGTTGACCTCGAAGCCAGCGCCCAAGGCCTCCACGCGCTTTCGGAGCGCCCGCAGCGTGGAGGGCCGCGCCATCTTCTCCGGGGTGATCCCACTGCCGTCATCACTCACGCGGAGGCGGAAGTGCGCCGGATCGCACTCGATGTGGATGGCGACCTGCGAGGCATTCGCATGGCGCAGGATATTGTGCAGGGCCTCGCGGAAGAAGAGGAAGAGGTGGCGATTGGCATCGTCCGACATCTCGCACTGCCATGCCGCCTCGTTCGCGGTGAACTTCCAATCGTGCGGCTCCAGCATGATCGAGCAAGTCTCCCGCAGGTGCTCGACGGTGGCGATGCGGTGATCGCCCTGCGGACGGAGCAGCCACACGATGTCCCGCACCGCGCTGACGGTCTCCGCGGCGATGCGCTGGATCCGCTTCAGCTCCTTCGAAGGACCGGCATGGCTTTCCGCGAGGTCCGCGAACATCTGGATGCTGCCAAGGTTACTGCCCACCTCGTCATGCAGGTCGCCGGCGATGCGCTCCCGCACTTCGACCAACTGGCGCTTCTCCCGCAGGCGGTAGCGGATCGGCAGGGCCACCAGCAGGACGAGCCCGAGGCCGCCGAAGATCCCGGCAACGATCAACCCGCCGCGCCGCCACAGGGCAACGGTCTCGCGGATCTCCTCACGCAGGGCATGCTGCCGCTGCTCCAGGGAGAGACGGTGGCCTAGGGCGAGAAGCCACTCGCGCTGCGAGACGATCTTCCCATCCGGGCCGAAGCCATCGGTCAAGCTGGCGGCGCTCCAATATTGCGAGCCAGAGCCGAAGACCGTGCCCATGCCGCCAGCCGCCCGGACGGGCGCACCAATGGCGATATTCTTCTCTCCATCCAACACCTCCACCTCGCTAAGCGCGGCGAAGGCCGGGTAGTTTTCAAAGGCCTTCCAGAGCTGGGTAACCTCGACCCTCACCCGCTGGCCGCTGCGGCGATCGAAGGATACGACCACGGGGTTGTGTCCCGGGTTCCCGATCTCCATGGGGGTCTTGGCCCCCGGTTCGGTAGCGGCGGGAGAGCTGGCGGATACCGTGAAGCGCCGGGGGAAGCCGAAGCCGCTCGGCAGGTCGGACATCGGCCGCTTGGCCGGGAAGAAGCGCAGGCCATCGAACTCACGCACCTGGCCGAGATCGACCTCGATCCAAACCCCTTCGTTCGCGGTATCCTTCGGCTCGGACATCCAGCCGACATTTTGGTGAGCACCGGCGGGGAGTTCCGGGAGGCCGAGCGTGGTGAGACCATCGACGAGAAATTCATTCGCCCACTGCCAGGGAGCCGGCAGTGGGGAGCCGCCGAAGAGCTCGACCACGCTGCCTTGGGCGAGATTCCTGTCTCCGGAGAACGCAAACGCCTCCGCCCAAGCGTGGACGAAGCTATTCGATACCTCCGGGCTATCCGAGATATCGGGCGCCGGCTTCAGGCTCCGGGCGGAGATCCGGAGTCCTGCCGCCTCCATCGGGGGATTCACCGGGAAGATGAAGGGGTGACCGGCTCGGACAGGATCCGCCCAAAGATTTGTCTCATCCGCAATGCGGGCGATCGGCTTGTCCTCGGCATCGAGGAGATCCACCGCGAAAGAATCCGGCATGCCGAATTGGGGTTCCAAACCCTGAACCGCGTAACGTCGAGCCGGGACCAGCGCCACGAGGTCGACCGGCGACGGAGTGGCAAAACGGATCGTGACCGAGTGGCCCGCCTCCTGATCGGGCTCCGCCTTCAGGTGCAGACTGGCGAAGCCGCCGGTGCCACCCTGATCCGCCACCGGAACGAAGGGCAGGGCAGGCAAGGCGGCGCGGATCTCCTCCAGCGACTTCTCCGCCTCCCCCACCCGGCCCGAGAACTGACGGGCGAGCCGGTAGTCCCAACCGGCCTCCTCTGCTGATAGCCATGATGCCGGGAGCAGGGAGAAAAGCAGGGCAACCAGCTTGCGCATGGGCGGAGACTGGGAGATCCGAAGACCGCGATCCAGCCTTCTAAGCGCCTACCTCGATCAGCCGGTATCGAGAGAGCTTGGGCAGCGGGCCGCTGAGTCATGTCGAAGGCATCAGCAAAAGTGCCTACGGCAATATGGTAGTCGCCCTCCACCATACGCGGGATACGGCAATCGTCGCTGCGCGGATAGAATCGATGGGAAAGGCCAACCCCATAACAGAGGATAGGAAAAGCGGGGTTTTCACCCTTCTTGCTTTGCCTGGAGATGCAACACGAGGCGATACGAAGAGAAGCGGTTAGCGAAGGCGGATGAGGCCGATCGCACCGAGAAGACCCAAGAGAACCACGGTTGAGGGTTCAGAAACTCCCAAGATCGAAGTGTTGCCTACGACTTGGCCAGAAGTCCCTAGCACCGAAATCGCGGCACCGTCTGGAATGCTTGCTATCGAAGAGCTTGCAGCTGCCATGTTCGCGGGAAAACTATTCGAGCTCAGTTTGAAAATCGCGATCTGACCCGAGTTTGCGATGGTATCCCGGTCGCCACCATGAAGTAGATCGGCTTGAGGTTAAAGACACTCGGATCCACCCTATCGCCACAACATAGCCACCATCCGAGAAAGGCCTGCTGTCAGGAGGCTGCCGATTCACCCGGATTGCCTGAACTCAAAATCACGGTGATCGTGGCCGCTTGGATAGAGCTGGCGGCGAGAGCGATGATTGCAGCAAGCAACCCGAGTAGCGCTCTCAGTATAAGGAGGGCGTTTCAGGTGAAGACAGAGAAACTGGACACTAGCGGCCTCCTTTATGACTCCGTTATCCACACAAAAGAAAACGGGTGAAGCCCAAAGAGCTTCACCCGCTTATTGAACTGCTCTAGCTGCTAGCAATTAGCGACGGCGGCGGATCAGACCCGCCACACCAAGCAGGCCCAAGAGCACCGAAGCGGACGGCTCCGGAACAGCTACAAGGCCGAGGTTATTGCCATTAACAACGCCAGCGGTGCCCACCACCGTGATTGCCGCCCCGTTCGCGATCGTGGCGTTCGTGCTACCTGCAGCAGCAACGTTTGCAGGGAAGGCAGTAGGAGTGGTCAGCCTAAAAATCGAGACATGAGTGGATGTAGCAATAGTAGCACCGTTACCAACCAAGAAGTAAATGGGCTTCAGGTTGAACACGTTCGGATCTGCACCACCCAAGGAGGTGAACTGACCGGTGATCGTGCCCTGAGTTGCACCAGAGGTGGGGGCAGTAAGCGTAGCGAAGGTATCAAAAGATGCGATCGCAGCCTGTAGAGACTCAGTGCTGGTGATCAGAGGCTCCTCCGTCGCTCCCAAAGTATTTGTGAACGTGCCGATGGAGATCGAGTAGCCACCAGCGCTGAGGGCAGTGCCTTCCACCGCGGCGATTACGCCGGGGTTGCCAGTGCCTCGGATTACGGCAATGGTTGCAGCCTGAGCCGAAGCGATAAGCGACGCGACGCCGATGATTAATGCAAGTGCTTTCATAAGTTAGGTTAGACGGAGGGAATAATACAGAACTAGATCACTGGGCGATAAGCTGAGCAGGAATGGTGATGGTCGATGCAGCATCGGCCGGCAGACGGCGCAGAACATAGCCACTTCCTTCAACAACCGGCTCACTGTCTGATGGCTCTTCCGTCACAGCATTATACATCGTGCCCGCGACGGCAACAAATGTATCGGTCGGCTGGCCAGTGCCCGGGTCGGGGCGGGTGAGCAAGACGTTGTCGTTAGTAAGGATCTGGGGCGCAAGCGTCAGCGTGCCGAGAGTGCCACCGGTCGGATTCGGTTGTCCGAGCCAGTTGTCGGATGGATATACGTCAACTTGGGTCTTCGTGGTCTTGACACTACCGGAGGTCACCAAGGAAAGAGCCGTGTTAGCGTGATGAATCACCAGAACGGAAGTCCCGGGGTGAATGATCGCGGAGCCAGAAGGCTCTTCCGTCACAATGTTGGTCCAAGCGCCACCAACATAGATGTAAGCAGTAGCGGCTTGAGTCACCGGATCGAGGATCTGGATTTCATCGGCCGGAGTAGTGCCATTAAAAGGAGTCAGGCCAGCGGAGTTGTTAGCACCAAAGACGCTGTCGAGAGTGTTGAACTTGCGAACCGCAACAGAGGTATTGGCCGCGAGACCAGCAGGGAAGGCGTCAGCAACCGTGATAGTGGTTGCGGTGGAACTCACAACCGTGGTCCACCATCCTTCCGATGCCCCGGAAGTAATCTCAAGCATGGAAGCACCGTCCAGACCCACAGGAACACCGCTTGCGAAAGTAATAGTGGTGCCACCAGAAGGCGACGCGGTCGAAGCGCCAGCGAAATCAGACGGGGCAACCAGCGACGGCGCCACGAAGGTCGCGGAACCTGCGGGAGTGCCGCTGACGTTCGCGTTGATGGTCGTAGTGATGTAACCCACCGGGTCGGTGGCGGCGGCATTAGCTGCGCCGATGGTAGCGGCGATTGCAGCAAGAAGCGCAAAAGAGGTAATTGGTTTCATGACGAGTCTGGGTTTAGGTTCGGTTTTCGGTTCCGTCGAGAAAAAAACCGCAGTCGATCGTGACATCCCCGTGACGGGGCGCACTTCTTCCGAGGCTTTTTCACTCATTCATGGCATTCACGTTCATTGCCGGGGTCTCAGCAAGGAAATTCTGGTGGAGTCGTCAATCTGCGTAACTCCGAGCATTCTCAGCAAGTAAGACTACGCAGCCAATGGTGAGGGAGCCGGATATATCGGCCTCAAAATCCGCCATTGAAGGTGATTCCAAAAAAATCATCCGCATTTTAAGGGTTTGGCCATTTCTGCGGCTTCCATCCGTAAAAAAAACGCTAACCCGGGCCGGAGCCCCTTCACCAAACGGTGACGCTGCGGAAGTGCTCCATACGCCCGGCGAGCGCCTGCGCATCAAGCGCTTCGAGGCGACGGGTGGAGAAGGCCTCGCAAGTGAACGAAGCCAACACCGAGCCGTGGACAACGGCATCGCGCAAGGTCGCAAAATCGGGCGTCACGGAGCCCTTGGCCGCCAAGTAGCCTGCAAGCGCGCCAAGGAAGCTGTCCCCCGCCCCGGTAGGATCGAGGACCTCCTCCAGAGGATAGGCATGCGAGCGGAAGAACTGCTGGCCCCCGCCGGAGAAGAGCATGGCACCATACTCGCCGAGCTTGATCACCACGTGCTCGGGTCCCTTTTCCAACATCATGCGCCCGGCTTGGAGCAGGTTATTGGTGCGGGTAAACTCGCGGGCCTCGCTGTCGTTGATGACGAAAAGGTCGATCTGCTTGAGGACGTCGTGGAGGCGCTCGTTCGCGATCTCGATCCAGAGGTCCATGGTGTCCGCGATGACGAAGCGGCTGGTGGATTGGCACTGGGCCAGCATCTCGAGCTGGTTGTCCGGGGACATGTTCGCCAGCACCACGAAGTTCGATTCGTTGATCGGTGCGGGCACCTTGACCTGCCAGCTCTCCAGCACGTTCAGGCCGACGCGATGCGTGACCCGCTGGTTCATGTTGTTGAAGTACTCGCCGGACCAGGTGAAGGAGTCGCCTTCCGAGCGCTCGACGCCATCCAAGGTGATGCCGCGCGACTCCAGCATGGCGAGGTGTTCCGGCGGGAAGTCCTTCCCGACGATACCCACCAGGTGGACCGGAGCGTGGTAGAAGGAAGCCGCGAGTGCCGCATAAGCCGCGGAGCCGCCGAGGAGGTTCACCTCGTCCGAGACGGGGGTCTTTACATTATCGATGGCGATGGTTCCTCCGACGACGATGGGCAGCGGTGCAGACATGGTGGTAATGATTCGAGAGGGGTGGGGCTGGGCCAGAAAAAACGCGGCATCAATGCGCTGCAAGCACGGTGGCGAGCTCGCGGGTGGCAGCTTCAACATCCGGAGCTTGCAGGAGATCCGAGACGATCACGAGGTTCCGGGCCCCGGCCGCGAGGACCTCTGGCAGGTTCGAGCGCTTGATGCCGCCGATGCAGAAAACGGGAATCCGGGAGCCTACGGCCTCCATGACGCCGGGGATATTCTCCATGCCGATGCCGGGACGGCCGAGCTTGGTCGGTGTGGGGAAGAGCGGCCCGAAGCCGATGTAATCGAAGCCTTCCTCAAGGGCGGCACGTGCCTGCTCCGGAGAGTGGGTGGAGCGCCCGACAATCATGTCCGGCCCGACGATGGCGCGGGCGTCCGCAAGGCTGCCGTCGTCTTGGCCGATGTGAATGCCATCGGCCCCGACCGACGCGGCGATGGCCGGAAAATCGTTCACGATGAAAGGCACGCCCGCCTCACGGCAGAGCGGCAGGAGCTGGCGGGCGAGCGCCTCGATCTCCGGCTCGGCATGTCCCTTGGCACGGAGTTGCAGCAAGGACGCGCCGCCCGCCAGAAGCGAGCGGGTGACGGGGACGGCATCCTCCGCGCGGACGTATCCGAGATCGAGGATGGCGTAGAGCTGGCCGTGCAGGGTCATCAGCCCTTGCGCTCTTCCAGATAGCGGGCCACCCAGCCGATGTCGTAGTTGCCCGAGATGAAGTCCGGGTGGGCGATGATCTCCTGCTGGAAGGGGATCGTGGTCTTGATGCCGCGGATCATGAACTCGCCAAGCGCGCGCTTCATGCGGGCGATGGCGATCTCGCGGTTCGCGCCGGTGACGATGAGCTTGGCGATCATCGAATCGTAGTTCGGCGGGACGGTGTAACCGGAGTAGACGTGGGTATCCACGCGCACGCCCTTGCCACCCGGGGCATACCACATGTCGATCTTGCCCGGGCTGGGGCAGAAATTGTTGAAGGGATCCTCCGCATTGATGCGGCACTCGATCGAGTGGCCGCGCGGTACGGCATTCAGGACGTGGCCGGACAGCGGGTCGCCGGAGGCGATGCGGATCTGCTCCTTGATCAGCTCGCAGCCCATCACTTCCTCCGTCACGGGATGCTCCACCTGGATGCGGGTGTTCATCTCCATGAAGTAGAAGTTCTCGCCCTTGTCATCGACGAGGTACTCGATGGTGCCCGCGTTCTCGTAGCCGATGTTCTTGATCAGGGCGACGGAGGCCTCCGCCATGCGCGCGCGGAGCTCCGGGCTCAGCAGCGGCGAGGGACATTCCTCGATGATCTTCTGGTTGCGGCGCTGCATCGAGCAGTCGCGCTCGCCGAGCTGGATGAAATTGCCGTGCGTGTCCGCGATGACCTGGAACTCCACGTGGTGCGGATTCAGCACGAGTTTCTCGAGGTAGCAGTCGCCATTACCGAAGGCGGCGAGCGCCTCGTTCGAGGCGGCCTTGTAGAGGGCGGAGAATTCCTCCGCGCTGAAGCAGGGACGCATGCCGCGACCGCCGCCGCCAGCGGTGGCCTTGATCATGACCGGGAAGCCGATGCGCTTGGCTTCGGCGAGGCCTTCCTTCTCGTCGGCCAGGATCTCTGAGCCGGGGGTGATCGGCACGCCATTGGCGATGGCGGTGGCACGGGCGGTGGCCTTGTCACCCATCATCGAGATCACCTTCGCCGAGGGCCCGATGAACTTGATGTTGCAGCTCTCGCAGATCTCCGCGAAGCGGGCGTTCTCCGAAAGGAAGCCGTAGCCGGGGTGGATCGCGTCCGCCTCGGTGATCTCCGCGGCGGCGATGATGCGGTCCGGCTTCAGGTAGCTTTCCTTGCTCGAGGCCGGGCCGATGCAGACGGCCTCGTCGGCAAGGTGGACGTGCATGGAATCCACGTCGGCCTCGGAATAGACGGCGACGGATTCGATATCGAGTTCCCGGCAGGCGCGGATGATGCGCAGGGCGATTTCACCGCGATTGGCGACAAGGACGCGTTTGATCATGGACAGGCGATGGCGGTTTCAAGTGGCGGCGCTCCCGGGCGGGAGGCTCACTTGATGCGGAAGAGAATGTCCCCGAATTGGACGGGATTGCCGTCTTCGGCGATGACGGCGGAAATGGTGCCGGACTTCTCGGCCTTGATCTCGTTCATCACCTTCATGGCCTCGATGATGCAGAGGGTCTGGCCCTCGCTCACGGCATCGCCCACGTTCACAAAGGGAGGCGCATCCGGAGACGACTTGCGGTAGAAGGTGCCGACCATCGGCGAGGTGATCGCTTCACCTTCCGCGGCGGGGGCAGCAGCAGCGGCTGCGGGGGCCGCGGCGGCAGCAGGAGCTGGGGCCGCGTAGACCGGGGCGGCGGGCGCGGCGGCCATCATGCCGCGCAAGGCATCGAGATCCGGGCCCTTGCGGAGCTTCAGGTGGAAGCCCTCCTTCGACATGTCGAAGACGGTAAGGCCATGCTCGTTCATGAGCTCGACGATCTTGCGGATTTCCTTGAGGTCCACGGTGTGAGAGAGAGTGTGTGGTGGCGAAAATGTGCGGGCGGCCCCGGGTAGCGGCGCCACGGATGCGCTAGCTAGCGACCCGCGGGAAAGCGCGTCAAGCGGGAACGGGACGGGAAGAAGACCCAAGTTAGAAGTTCCGCGTTCCAAATGAAGGCTTGCCACCCGGCGGGCTGGACGCTGGAAAGCGGCACCGATGGAAGAAACACGGCTGGCACGGGTTCCGGAACGATACGAGTTCACCCCGGCGGATTATTTCCGCCGCATGGAGCGGGAGGAGATCCTGCGCCCGGATCGCCCCTTGGAGATCGATCTCGGCTGCGGCGATGGCAAGTTCCTGCTGGAGATGGCGGAACACTATCCGGAGCGGGATTTCCTGGGAGTGGAGCGCCTGCTGGGCCGGGTGCGCAAGGTGTGCAAGAACATCGGCAAGCGCGGGCTGGAAAATGCCCGGGTGCTGCGCTTGGAAAGCCGCTACACGGCGGAGTGGCTGCTGCCGCTCGCCTCGGTATCACGGCTGCACCTGCTCTGCCCGGATCCGTGGCCGAAGCTGCGGCACCACCGCCGGCGGCTGATCCAAGAGGAGTTCCTGCAAGCGGTCTGGGAGATTCTGGAACCGGGCGGGGAATTCCTCTTCAAGACGGACCACCCGGAGTACTTCGAGTGGGCGGAGGAGAAGGTAGCGACATTCGGGAAGTTCGAGAGCCTCGATTGGCCGGAGGACGCGTTCTTCTACCCGAAGACCGATTTCCAGCTCCTGTGGGAAAGCCAAGGGAAGACCTTGCAAGGACTGAGGCTGAAGAAGCAGGGGTGATTTCCTTCCTCACTTCTCCAGATGCAGTTCCTGACCGTTCAGGAAACCGCGGAGGTCGAGGCTCTTGTCCTCGCCCAGGCCGATGGTAACGGCACCCGTCTGGCCTTGGTGGAAGAGGCGGATGCCGAGTTCCTCGCAGTGGGCGGCCCAGCGCGGCGGGATGCGTTCCTCCGAAGGGAAATCCGAGTGGCTGGCGATGATCGCCTTCGGTTTCACGGCGGCGAGGAAGTCATCGCCCATGGAAGAGTCATGGCGGTTCCGCCCGGCGACGATGATGTCCGCGGAGAGATCCTTGCCGCTCTCGATCATGTTCCGCTCGGTGGACCATCCGGCATCGCCAAGGAAAAGGATGCGCCAGCCCTGCCAGTGGAGGCGCAGGATCATGACGCGTTCATCGGCCACGGTGTTCATGTCATCCGGCGGGGGCTGGTGGAGCACTTCCAGCCAGGTATCCCGGTTGACGGGATAGGTCTTCCCCGGCACGCCGAGGAGCACGGGAAGATGCTTGGCTTCCGCCGCCTTGTTCAGTTCCCGGAAGACCGAGCTCCGTGCGCGGCTGACCGGGCCGAGGATCTGCCGGACCGGATAGAGCTCCAAGGAATCAAGCGCACCGCCGATATGGCCGCCGTCCGGATGGGTCAGCGCGATGCTATCGGGCTGGAGCCCGAGGTAGCGAAGCGAGGGGCTCAGAACGCTCCGGAAGGAGGCGCGGCTGCCGGCATCGATCAGCACGGTCGATCCGTCCTGATGCAGCACGGAAGCACCGCCGCCGTAGCCGGGATCGAAGACGACCATGAAATTCTCCGCCGGACGCCCACGCGGCAGAGTTGAGTTCCCGCCTTGAACGCCCGCGAAGAAGGCGGCCATGCGGGTGCAGCCATTCGCCACGTGCCCGTTCGCTTTGTTCACCGTCATCTGCAGCGCCGGGAAGGGGCTGAAAACCACCGCCACCAAGGCCAGTGCCATCAAGCCCAGCACCAGCACACCGACCAAGGGGCTGGCCAGAATCGAAACCGGTGCCACGAAACCGAAATGCCAAAGCGTTAACGGCACCGAGCCGATGCTTGCCGCGGTCGAGGCCGCGAGTGCGGAAGCCGTCCACTCCCGCACCCAAAGCCAGAGCGCCCGTGCCTTGCCGTAGAGCGGACGCGGCAGATAGGGCTCGCGCTTCTCGATCCACGTGAACAGGCGCGCCGCCACCGCCGTGCCGATGCCGATCACAAAGACCACCCCGAAGGAGAGCTGCACGCCGATCTGGAAGATCAGATGCCCGTTGGTGAGCACCGCGGCCAGCAATGCGAACCCAAGCGCGTTCAAAAGATCCGGGCGACGGCGAACGAGGAAAGCCCCGAGCAAGGCCGCCGCCATGATGACCGAGCGCACCGCTGGCGGCTTCATGCCGGTGACCCAGGCGTAGGCAAGCATCCCGGTGAGCAGGATCAGCACGGCCCCGCGCCGTGGCACCCCGAGCAGCTTCAACACGAACCAGCCGATCAGGCCGACCATGGCAACGTGCATCCCGCTGACGGAGAAGGCGTGAAGCGTGCCGCTCGCCCGGTACACTTCCACCAGGCTCTCCGCACCCTCCGGATAATCGCCAAGGACCATCGCACGGATCACGGCGGCCTCCGGCCCGGCCGGGTCCAGTCCCTTGGTCACGGAGTGACGGAAATTCTCCCGCAGCCCCTCCTGCATCCGGATGAGAGGCGGCGGCGGCTTGGCCTCGAAGGCCTCCGAGGTCGCATCGAAGCTGCCCCATGCCCCCTGCCGATAGAGCCAGGAGGCGACATCGAAGGTCCCGGGATTCCGCTGCTGGGGGAATGGCAGGAAGCGTCCCTTCGCCGAGATGGTCGCACCCCTCGGAGGAGCGGTGCCCTCGCCACGGAACCAAACCAAGCCCTCCCCTCCCCTTTCCACCTCGACCAGAGCCGCCCAACCGCGCCCCGAAGATCGGGGGTCCGATTCGATCCGGGCTGTGATCTCCGCCGAGCGCACCCGCTCGCGTTCGATCGCCGAACGCTCCTTGATCTGGGTGGCCCAGCGCAGGCCGTAAAGTTGACACGCCAGAAGCGCGAAGGCCAAGGCGGCAAGGGCAATCCGCCACTGCCGGGCCAGAAGGATCAGGCCGGTGAAAAGCGCCAGACCAATCAGGCCCTGGAGCGGGCGGCCGTCCACGGCGACGACCGCCGAAGCCGCGACGAGAGCCACCCACAGCAGCGGGTGGCGCTCCACCGTGCGGCGGAGCCGTCCGGCCATGGGATCAGACAAGCCCCCACTCGTGGAGCTTGTGGCGGGCGTTCGCGGAGTGGCGGGTTTCCGGGAATTGCTCCATCACTTGTTGGAGCGTGGTGGCGGCGGAGCTGCGGTCATGCAGTTCCTTGTCGTAGATCTCCGCGAGGCGGAACATGAGGTAAGCGGCATCGTTTTCCTCCCACTCCTGGCCTTCGATCGCAGTGCGCAGGGTCGTGACGGCGGAACCTGCATCCTCCAGGTGGTCGATCTGGATCTTCGCGATTTCCACCCAAGGCAGACGGTTGAGCGGCTCGGCGACTGCGGCGGCGCGGAAGGCTTCGATAGCACCTTCCCAATCGCCTTGGGCGACCTTCGCACGCGCATCGTGCATCGGGTCTTTTTCGACCATCTCGGCGCTGTCGTAAACCGCATGGGTGAAGCGCTGGGCGATCGCCGGCAGGACGTGGATGACGAAGACGATGCCGACCAGACCGGCGGTGAGGAAGGCGAGCAGGATCCCGGAGAAAGTCTTCTCGCTCTCCTTGCCCTCGATCTTGTTTTCCAGCGTGTTGATCTCCTCATCGAGATCCTCGCCGGTATTCTTCATCTCGATCAGCTCCTGCTTCTGTTTTTCGATCTCCTTCTCCGCCCCTGCGAACTTCATCCACATGAAAGCAACGCAAAGGACCAGAACGGCATACACACCCCACTTCATATGCCGGGAACCATTCCGTCGGGTTTGCCCGACGCAAAGTACAAAATCCGCGGACCTCGGCTGATTTGCGGTGGAGTTTGATCGCCCTCCAGTCTCAAAGCTGGTCGGCCACGGCTTCGGCGATTGGGGCGATCGGCGAGGCGGTTTCCTCCACGCGGATGGTCTTGGAGGCGCGGAAGTCCGGGAGGAAGACCCGGTTCTCCAGCGCTTTCACGGTGGCCGGATCGGAGAAGGCGAGGTTCAGCTCGCGGTTGATCCGCATGCTGAGGGTATCGAGGTTCGCGGAGCCGACCTGAGCCCAGCCGTCGCAGATCATGACCTTCATGTGGGTCATACGCGGGTAGCGGTAGATCTTCGCCCCGGCGTTGATCAGGTCGCGGGCGGTGGCAAGATTCCCCACGTCCATGATGGTGGAGTCACCGCGGGCCGGGAGAATCACGCGGACATCCACACCGCGACGTGCCGCTGCCGCGAGGGCGAGGGCCGTCTCATCGTGGGCGAAGTAGGGATTCTCGATCCAGATGCGCTTCCGCGCCGCCCGGATGGCGAGGAGGGAGGCATTCAGGATGTGCCTCTGCCCGCGGGCGGCATCGGTGCGCATCAGACGGACGGGAATGCCATCCGGGATCTTCTCCGGTCGCTGGACCTCGCCCGGTTTGCGGAAAAGGGCGAAGTCCCCGAAGGGGCCGGCCTTTCGCCATGCACGGTTGAACTGTTTCGTCAGCGACCCGACGGCGGGCCCCTCGACCTTCACCATCAGGTCGTGCCACTCGGAATAGTATTCCCGGCCGATGTTCATGCCGCCGAGAATCGCGGTGCGGCGGTCGAAGATCAGCAGCTTGGTGTGATCGCAGATCAACCAAGGGTTCATCGTGCGGCGCACGCGTACCTCCGAACCGCTCTTGAGATAGGAGGCGATGTCCGCAGGCGGCGTGAATCCGGCGGGAGCGGGAGTCTCCGGCGCGGCGCGGTGGGCGAAGGTGCTACCGAGATCGTCGAAAAGCACGCGGACCTTCGCCTCCTGCGACTTCTGCTTGAAGAGATCCGAATAGCGGACGGCGATGTCGTCGTTGTCGTAGATGAAGACCTGCACATCCACGGTCTTCTTGGTGCTGGCGAGCTGCCGGTCCACCTCCCCGAAGAATTCCCGGCCATCCACAAGGAAGGAGACCTTACCCTGCTCCTGCAGGGGGATGCCCTTACTGTCGAGCAGCTTGTCGAACTCCGGCGTGCCGGGAATCTCCGTGGGCTGCGGCTGCGGGATGATCTCCGCCGGAACATTTCCGGTGACGATCTCGCGGGGCCGATGCCAGAGCACGGCGAGGCCGGTGCGGATGGTGGTGAAAGGTTGGCGAACCGCCGCCATCCCGGTGGAGCGGAAAGCACTCACCGCCAGTTGCCCGGTGCCCGTGAGCGGATCGACCGCCTGCGGGCGCATCTCGTCGGACTGATCGGCATTCCGGTGCAGGGAAGCACAGGACGCGCAAAGCAGCGCCAGAGGCGGGACGACCAGCGTCGGGAGCGAGGCGATCCGGTGGCGGAGGGGCGGCATGCCGACACTCAAGCGCGCAGGAGCGATCTGGCAAGCGAGGCTTTGCCCGCGCGGACCTGCACTGCAGAATTGCGGATTAGGCATGACGGCAAGCCTTTGGTATGAGCCCAGCCATGAAACCTCTCCTGATCGCGCTTTTCGGAGTCGCCAGTGCGTCCCCGGCCATAGGCGGCGATGCCACCGCGTTTCAATCTCAGCCAAGCGTTCTCAGCAAGGTCATCGACAGCTTGAACGAGGCGAAAATCGATCACCTCACTCCGAAGATCTATGAGGACGATGGCCGCAGCTATTCATATTATGTGCAGTCCGCAACCTGGCTAGGGACCTTGGTGCGTGGAGAGGAAGAGTTTCTCCTGGCGACGGCTACCTTCATGCGATCCAAGGCCAAAGGAGGGGAGCAGGCGATGGCACGCAGCCACGGTTTCCTGCTCTGCCTTTCGAAGGACTTCAAGTTGCTCCATCACTGTCGTCTCGATCCCGGAGCCGTTCTCGACGGGGACAAATTGGTGCGCGAGGGAAAAGTTATCGCGGATTTCTCTGCCGATGATGAGGCCACAAGGACCCGCGGCTACCTGATCGATGGCAGCGACTTCCTGCCTTATCCCTTTTCAAACGAAGAGCGATAGGCTGCATCAATCAATACCCATGTCCTTCCGCATGGCGGCGACCATGAGGACATGGCGGAGGTCGTTCTCCTTGCTGGACTCGTTGTCGAAGTTCAGGCCGTAGGGCCAGAAGTGCATGCGGTCGGCGTGGAGCACCGCGTCCTTGCCATCGAACTGGCGGACCTGCTCCAGCGCATGCTTGCCGGTCCACTTGCCGTCCTTGATGTTCGCCTGCCAATTCGAGTGGGTGCCGATGCCCAGGGTATGGCCGATCTCATGCAGCGCGACGCGGCGGTTGATGCTGCCGCCGAAGTTGATCCAGCCATCGTAGTTCGCATCCGCGGTGGGAGTGCCCGGGCTGTTGTTCGCGGTGAGCTCCTTCTTGAAAACGCCGGTTTTGTTGTAGAGCTCCACGGCGGCATCCATGGCATCGGTGATGCGTTTGCGCCGTTCTTCAGGCCATTTCTCGGAACCGCCAGAGAGCTTGTACTTGAGATGGGTGCGGACTTTCTCTTCCGGCGCGCTCGACGCGGTCTCGCTGGCAAGCTTGAGCTGCACCCACTCTCGGTCGGCGGCACTAAGGAAGCGTAGGGGTAGCGCGACTTCCTTGCCATCGCCGCGCTTGATGACCACCGCTTGTGAGTTCGCACGCAAGTAGAGACCCTCGATGGGTCGGCCGTCGTTCGAGACCCAGGTGCGTGGCTTTGAGCCGTCGTCTGCCTCGCTGGCGATAAGCACGCCAGCAAGGAGGAAAGAAGAGAGCAAGACCTTGGTCTTCATCGGATGGAGGATGCGGGACGAAAACCCGCAGCCGCCATGATGTTTCGGACATCCCCGTGCATTTCCGCCGCCCGTGCCGAATTGGCAGGGAAGGCTGGGGAAGAGGTATGGAGGAAGCGCCTCGATCAACCTCTGTTCCCGCCGTCCTTCGGTCCGCGATCGTAATCGAGGATGAAGTTCCGGCCGCGGAGGTTCGCCCCCTTCGAGATCTGGATCAGCCGCTCGGCGCAGTCCTTGCGCACGTCGATGCAGCTATGTTTCGCGAAGAGCTTCACGTGACCGACGGCGCCATCCGGCAGGCCGGCTTCGCCATAGAGCATGCCGATGATCTCGCCGACCTTCACGCCGTGGAATTTCCCGAGCGAGAAGAAGAGCGGCACCATCTCCGCATTGTCGTGCGGGCCTTCGCGGCGCTCACGCGGACCGCGGTCTTCACGCGGGCCACGCTCGTTGAAATTCCCGCGCGGCTCGCGCTCGCGGAATTCACGCGGCTCGCGGCGTTCGCGGCGCTGGCGATCACGCGGATCCTCGCGGTCTTCCTGAATCTCGCCGAACTCGCGGCCACGCGATTCGCGCAGCAGCGTGAAGAGCACGCTGGCAACATCCGTGGGGGTATAGCCCTGCTCCAACAAGCGGTCCATCTGGCTTTCGTGGGACTGGAACTCGCCCTTCTCCAGGCGCTCCTTAACCTCCTCGAAGGCGAGGTCGGCCAGACGGCCTTCCACCTGCTCTTGAGACGGCACCTTCTCGCGGCGGATGACTTGGCGCGTGTAGCGCTCGATCATCTCCAAACGGTGGATCTCACGGCCGAAGACGAAGCTGACGGCACGACCGCTGCGACCGGCACGACCGGTACGGCCGATACGGTGCACGTAGTCTTCCGGGTCTTGGGGCAGGTCGTAGTTGAAGACCACATCGATGTTCTCCACATCCAGGCCGCGGGCGGCCACATCGGTGGCGACGAGCAGTTCGATGGTCCCTTCGCGGAAGCGGCGCAGCACTCGCTCGCGCATCTGCTGGGTGATATCCCCGTGCAGGCGGTCCGCAGTGTAGCCGCGGGCGAGCAGGGCTTCCGTGCACTCGTCCACGGAGCGCTTGGTATTGCAGAAGATGATGGCGAGGCGGGCCTGCTCCATGTCGAGCAAGCGGGAGAGCACTTCCACCTTCGAGCGCTCGCGCACTTCGAAGTAGCTTTGGTCGATGGTCGAGACCGTCTTGGCCTTCTGCTCGATCTGGATCGTCTGCGGATCCTTGCCGAAGCGGCCGATGAGGTGGGCAACGCCACGGCTCATGGTCGCGGAGAAGAACATCGACTGGCGCTCCGGCGGGAGCTGGCCGAGTAGCTCTTCCATCTCCTCGCGGAAGCCGAGGTCGAGCATGCGGTCCGCCTCATCGAGCACGATGGTAGCGATGCCGCTGACATCGAAGGACCCGCGGCGCACGTGATCCATCACGCGGCCGGGAGTGCCGACCACGACTTGCACGCCATCGCGCAGGGCGCGGAGCTGGCGGTCCATCGGCGCGCCGCCATAGACGGGCACGGCGCGCAGGGCACCGAGCTTCGAGCCAAGGCGGTGGACTTCCTCGCACACCTGCACCGCAAGCTCGCGGGTGGGGCAGAGGATCAGGGCCTGCGGTAGGCGCTTCTTGAAATCGAGGCGGGCCAGCAGCGGCAACGTGAACGCGGCGGTCTTACCGGACCCGGTGTGCGAAAGGCCGAGGATATCGCGACCGGTCAGCGCGACCGGGATGGCCATGGCTTGGATCGGCGAGGGACGCTCGAAACCCAGGGATTCGACGGCGGCGAGCAATTCGGGCGTAAGCCCCAGTTCGGAGAATGGAGGTGTTTCCATAAGACAATGTCGGGTGGTTCAAGGACGGATGATCCTGGAAACCACGACAAAGACGTCTCCTGGATCGCACAACCCGCAACGGCGGGGCGCGGACACTGGCCGCTTTTTCCCGGCTGGCAAGAAGGATTTTTCGCGGATGCGGGATAGAGAGTCTTAGCGCAGCGTCTTCACGTTCACGAATTCGCGGATGCCTTCCTCACCGAGTTCACGGCCCCAGCCGCTGTCCTTCACGCCCCCGAAGGGGAAGCGCGGATCGGAAACGACTTGCGTATTGATGGCCACGGTGCCGCTCTCAATCCGCTCCGCAATCGCGCGGGCACGTGCCGGATCGGAAGAGAAAACGGCCGCACCAAGGCCGAAGGGCGTGAGGTTCGCGAGCCAGACAGCTTCCTCGTCACCCGATACCTTCACCACCGCGGCCACGGGGCCGAAGGTCTCCTCATCGAAAGCGCGGATGCCGGGCTTCACATCCGTTAGAAGCGTGGCCGGATAGTACGACTTATCTCGTAGTTCCGGGATTTCCCCGCCGAGTACGAGGGTGGCGCCGGCCGCCACGCTATCCTTTACCTGCGCGTGGATTTCATCGCGGAGATCCTCGCGCGCCATCGGGCCGAGCAGCGTGGCCTCGTTCAAGGGATCTCCCGGCACAAAAACCGCGAGTTCCTTCGCGAGAAGATCGACGAATTCGTCGTGGACGGTCGCGGCGACGAGGAAGCGTTTGGCCGCGATGCAGCTCTGCCCGCCATTGACCATGCGGGCGGCGGCGCAGGTCTTCGCGGCAGCGGCCAGATCCGCATCGTGGAGGATGAGGTAGGGATCACTGCCGCCAAGCTCGAGCACTGACTTCTTCAAGTGCTTGCCCGCGGCAGCGGCGACCTTCCGGCCCGCCTCGGTGCTACCGGTGAAGGTGACAGCGCGCACGCGCGGATCCGCAATGAGAGGCTCGACCTCCTTCCCCGGGATGAACACGGCATGGATCAGATCCCCACGCCCGAAGGCTTCCGCGACCAACGCGACAATCGCCTTCGCGCAGCCGGGGACATTCGTGGCGTGCTTGAGCAGGATGGTATTCCCGGCCATGAGCGCAGGCGCAGCGAAGCGGAATGCCTGCCACAAGGGGAAGTTCCAAGGCATGATGGCTAGCACGGTGCCGAGCGGCTGATAGATGATGGTGGCACCCTCCCGCTCCTGCGGGGCGAGCATGGCCGCGCCGTGCTCGGCGTAGTAGCGGCAGGCACTGGCGCACTTCACCGCTTCCGCCCTACCCTGCTTCACCGGCTTGCCCATTTCCTCCGCCATCAGCCGGGCGAGCTCATCCTGTCGGGCTTCCAAGAGATCGGCGAGACGCTGCAGACCCGCGGCCCGATCCTGATAGGACATCTCCTTCAGCGCGCCGAAGCCCGCCGTCAGTTCGCTCAATGCATCCGCCATGCGCTACCTTGGACTTGATCGGGGAGCTTCACAAGGAAGACAAAAAAGGCCCCGGCCGCTTGTAGCAGCCGGGGCCCATGGAGTGGCTCAAGCCGGATCAGGGCGTGACGGTCACGCGCAGGAAGCCCTTGCCCGGAAGCCCGTTCGAGGCCGTCAGGCTGAAGGTGCGGTAGGTGTAACCGGACGGAGCCGCAGGCAGGCCGGTGACGACCGGAGTGGCCACGGCGACGGCGCTGTTGAAGTTCGCCAGATCCAGCGAACCCTGCACGGTGTAGGTGTAGCCCTCATGCGTCGCGGTGGGCGAGGGGCTGCCGCTGAAAGCCGGCGTGCCATTGCGCACCGCGATGGTCAGGAGGAGCTCGTTGTTCGAATCCCCATCCGCATCGCTATCACCCGAGAGCCGGTAGACCTTCGCGTTGTCGCTGCCGCTGACCGGGGAGCCGCCGAGCGCGAACTCCACGCTGTTCACCTGGCCGTCGCCATCCTTGTCGAAACCCGGGGCTCCATCCGTGAGCGGATCGAGACCGAAGCTCTGCGCCCATGCGCCATACGGCGTGGTCGACTGGACAAGGGCGATATTGGTCGAGGTGAGGCCGTCGTTGTAGGCATAGTTCACCGTGTAACCGGCCGGCAGGTTGTTCACCGCAGCGAATGGCGCCGGAACGCCTCCCGTGTAGCTGGCGATGATCAGGGCCGGAGCGGTGGGTGCACCGAGGACCGCGAGATCCAGCGTGGCGGCACTGACATTGAGAGCACCGTTCACTACCAGCTTGTCGGCGGTGATGCCGTTGATCTCGCAATCATACTCACCGGTGATGGTCGTGGCTCCCGCCGCGAAAGTGCCGACCGCCGCCGCACCCGGGGCCACCGAGGCTCCGGCCGAAACCGCCAGCGGACCCGCGACCGATCCGGTGCCGCCGAGCGAGCCGGCGGAGACCGTGGTGGTCCCGGTATAAGTGTTCGTGCCATTCAGTTGCAGCACGCCGGTGCCGGTCTTGGTCAGGCCGCCGCCACCCGTGCCATCGAGCAGGGCTTGGGCGATCGCGATGTTCTGGCCGTTGCTGTCGATGTTCGCACCGTTCGCCAGCACGTTCGCGGCATTCAGGCCTTCCATGAAGGCGGCATTCGCACTCGCGCCGGCCTTGAGCAGACCGCCGTTGAAGTTGAAAGTGCCGCTGCCACCGCCACCGCCGTTCTCGCTCACCCGCTTGGCGGTGATCGTGCCGCCGTTCAGGTTCACCGTGCCGGTGCCCAGGTTGGCGCCGACCACGTTCGAGAGGTAAAGCGCCGGGCCATTCGCATTGACCGCGCCCGTGCCGGAAACGGTCAGCGTGCCGACTCCTTCCTCACCCACGTAGAAGGCCTGCGTGGTGCCGTTCTGGTTGATGGTGCCGCCGCTGATGTTGACGGTGCCGGAGCTGCCGGTGAAGCGTCCGATGGTGATCCATCCGGCCGCATTGAAGGTGCCGCCGGTCTGCGTGATCGTGCCCGCGGTGCCCGTGTTCTTGGCGACGAAGACCGTGCCGCCCGCCGTGATCAAGCCCGTATCCTGCAGGTTGAGCGTGCCCTGCGAGGTGCCCACGTCACCCACGTTGAAGTCGCCCACCGGGTTGTTGAAGTGGCCGCTGTCCTTCACCGTCACCGAGCCCGTGCCGTTCACGCCGATCGACAGGTAGCTGCCGGTCCGGTTGAATACCGCGTTGTTCGCCACCGTGAGCGAGCCGCTCGCGCCAGCCACGTTGCCAAACAGCACGCGGTTGGCCGTGTTGAAGACCGAGGTGCCGTTCATCAGCACCGCACCCACGGAGGTCGCATCTTGACCCACGGTGAACTCGGTGGAGCTCGCGGTGGAGGCTCCGTTCATCGTGAAGGTCCCGTTCGATCCCGAAAGGCGACCCACGATCATCGTGCCCGCCGTGAAGGTGGAGCCGTTCAGCGTGAGGTTACCGGTCGAGCCCGCGCTCTCTGACACGTAGGTCGTGCCGGTGGTGAAGGACGAGCTGTTCAGCGTCACGTTGGAAGTCGCCAAGTGACCGGTCACACCGTTCGCGAAGCCCATCGAGAGGCTGCCAGTGGCGATGGTCGAACCGGTGGCGGTGACCGAGGAGACCAGTCCGGTCGTGCCGTTTCCGCGGCCCACGGACATCCAAGTGTTCGTGGTGAGCGAGGTGTTGTTCAGCGTGAGGGTGGCCGGATAAGCGGTGGTGGAGCCGACCCAGAATTCACCGGTTACGGTGCTCGTCTGGGTGCCGCCGCCGCTCAGGACCACACCGCCCTGCTCGATGCGATAGGCACCGGGCACGGCGTTCGAGCCATTCGCCAGCACGTTCGCGCCGGGGTTGGTGTAGGTCAGGATGCCCTCGCCCTGCTTGGCGAACTTGCCGAAGACCGTGTTCACCGTCCCGCCGATCGTGAGATCGAAATCGATATACAGCCCGCTGCTCACGGTATTGTCCGCAGCATTGATGGTGTAGCCGCGGTTGGTGGTAGTGGCCGCTCCCGTGTAATAAAGCGTGCCGCCCGCGAAGACGATGTTCGAGGCATTGGCCGCAGCCGCACCGATCGGGCTCGCCACGCCGCCGTTCGTCAGCGTGTCGATCTGCACCGTGCCGCCACCGAAGGTGGTCACGCCGGTGTAGTCGTTCGTGTTGATGATTTGCACCACGGAGGTGCCGAGCTTGGTCAGCCCGGTGCTGCCGGTGATCTTCCCGGCACCGCTCAGGTCGTAGAAGACGCTGGAGTTGTTGAAGGTCACCGAACTCGGTGCCACCGTGGTGTTCAGCACCACGCTCGGGGTGGTCACGTTGGTGTCATTGAAGAGCACGGGTGCCGGGTTCGCATAGGTAGTGGGCAGTCCGCTCACCAGATCGGTCCAGTTCTGCGTGGTGGTGTCCCAGTTGCCATCGGTGGCTCCGGTCCACTGCGGCAGCGAGACGCTATCCACATCCAGATAGATCAGGCCTTGGCCCGGGCCGTAGAAGTTCGGGTCGATGGTGAGCACGTTCGGGCTCACGACCATGCCGTTTGGCAAAGTGCCGAGGGCGAAGGTGCCAGTGCCAGCGATCGCGCCATTGAACCGCACCAGCGGCATAACCCCGGTGGCAGGGAGCGCGTCGGCCACATTGATGGTGGCCGTGCCATTCACGGTCAGGGTGCCGGTGACGTTCAGCGGAGCATTCGTCGCGTTGCCGGGGAAGTTACCCAGGTTCAGGTCGAGCGTGCTGGCCCCGGTGCTGCCGAAGCTGGCATTCGCCACGGTGAGTGCTTGGTCGATCACCGCGGTGGTCAGGCCGAAACCGGCACCGTCTGCCACGGTGAGCGCTCCCGTGCCCGTCTCCGCGGTGCTGATCGCGAGCTTGCCGCCGTTGACCGTGCGGACACCCGCGTAGGTGTTTGCTCCGCTGAGGGTGAGGGTGCCTGCACCGGACTTCACGATGCCACCGCTCCCGGGGAGCGCTTGGCCGATTCCGACCGCGAAACCGTTCGTATTCAGCAACAGGCCGTTGGCCTCGATGTCGATGCTATCGCAGTTGACCACGAAGGTCGGCTGGATCGCGGTGGCCGTGATCTGGGTGCCGTTGAAATCGACATTCGAAGTGCCGCCGCCGGCACCGTTGATGATCGAGGTCGTCAGCGAGCCGCCGTCCAGGTTGAGTTCGGCAACCACCGTGCCGCCGGCACCCACCAGCACTTGGGGAGCCTTGATGTGGCCGGAGCCGCTGATCGTCACATTCGCCGAGCCCGTGCCGCCTTCACCGGCGATCAGGTTACCCGATTGGATATCGAAGAGACCGCCGCTCACCGTCAGCGTGCCGGCCGCCGCGCTGAAGTTCGCCACCGAGACGCTGCCGCCACCGGTTTTGGTCAGGGTGCCGCCGCTCTGGGTGAAGTTACCGACGCCACCGCGGGCGATCGCGATCCAGTTGTTCACCGTGATCGTTCCCGCTTGGAAGTCGAAGTTGCCGGTACTGCCCGCGCCTTGGCCGAGCCAGAGCTCGCCATTCAGGGCCAGCAGAGCGCCGGTGCCGTTCATGGTCATCGCGCCCTTGCCGATGCCGATGAAGGCGGCGTTGTTGTCGCCGTTGCCGGCATCCATACCGCCCACCGAGAAGCGGCGGGTGGCGTTGATGGTGCCGCCGGTCATCGTGACGCTCGAGGTGTTCGCATTGGCCGTGTTGCCCAAGCCGATCACGAACATCGAGTTGTTGTCGTTCACCGAGTTGGTGTACGTACCGCCGGAGATGTTGAGTTTGCCAAAGGAGTTCCCGATGCCGATGTAGGTCCGCGAGCCCGCATTGTGATTGATGGTGCCGCCGCTGATATTGAGCGTGCCGGTGCCGCCCGCGGTGCCGACGAATTGCCAGCCACCGCCGGTCACCGTGCCGGCATCCAGGTTGAAGGTGCCCGTGCCGCCCTGCGAACCCACGACCAGATCGTTCCCGATCGTCAGGCCACCGGAGGTGTTCATGTTGAAGATCCCGGTGCCGGAGTCGCCACCCGCATCATCGCCACCCACGTAGAGGCGGCCCGAAGACGTGCTGGTGCCGCCGACCTTGAGAGTGCCGGCGCTCAGGCCCATGCCGGTGAGCGTTCCACCGCTGGTCGAGGGGTCCGCCAGGTTGTAGGTGCCGTTCGCACCCGCGTTCCCCGCGCCGACGAAGGCCCAGTTCGTGTTACCCGTGGAGACCGTTCCGCCCTTGTGATCCACCCGACCGGTGACCACCCCGCCCGTGCCCACACGGATATCCCGCGGCGTGGAGGTCGGGCTTACCGTAACAATCGGATAGTTCGGCGTGATCGTGTTGATCACCGCGTCATCGAAAAGGTCGCCGCTCGGCGCACCGTTGGGGTTGGCGGGGACACGGTTCAGGCTCCAGTTGCCCGGCGTGTTCCAGTCGCTTGCGGCGGTATCACCGTCCCACAAGTTGTTCACGGCGAGAGCGGAGGAACCGAGGAAGGCGGTGCCGGCGATGAGGCTGGCGATCCAGCGGGAATTGTACGACGCGGTCGGCAAGCGATTCCCGGGTTACGGAGGTTCGGATTGGGGTTTTCATAGGCATAGTGGGTTCAAGAGACGAAGGCACGAGGGCGCGCAAAGACGCCGGGAGCTCCGGCGGGAGCCGGGGCAGAAACGATCAAGGATTTCGCCGGAAGGAGGCGGGTTCTGCGGTGAGAAGAAGGAGGGTTTCTCGGAAACCGGGTTTGGGTTCAGGACGGTGCCGCGTATTTGTTATGTAGAATCCGTTTCCTACGAAACGATTTGTTGCGGCATACTGCGCATTTTCTCAAACGCGTTTTCATATTTCCTTGGAGTCCAAGGCTTCATGTCCGCCTTCCATTTTTAGGGGATGTCTGACAGCATCCAAAAACTGCATAGTGCAATATGCACCGCGTTTAAGCGGCTTCTCCGCTCCCAAAATAGGCATATATAACTAACATCCAAAACAATATGCATGCCCTGTCACAGCGGCGCGTGGCTTGCTAAAATGGAAGGTGAAACCATGAAAAACAAAGCCGCTAAGAAAGCCGCCAAAAGCTCCCCTTCTCCTGCCGGAGAAGTCATCCACATCGGGCTCGATTCCAAGGTGCGCAGCCAAGCCGTGAAACTGCTTTCCGCGATTCTAGCCGATCAACACGTGCTCTACGCGAAGACCCGGAACTTCCACTGGAACCTCACCGGACACCGCTTCCACACCCTGCACGAGTTCTTCGAGAAGCAATACGACGAGTTGGCCCTGGCCATCGACAAGACAGCCGAGCGGATCCGCATGCTGGGTCACGCGAGCCCCGGCTCAATGAAGGAGTTCCTCGCCAATTCGACCCTAAAGGAGGTGCCCGGCGCTCTGGTCAATGGAGACGAGGCCATCGCCGCGCTCCGTGACGACCATGAGGCTGCCGCCCGCGAAGTCCGCAAGGCGGTGGATACCCTCGACGAAGCGGGTGACGCCGGCACCGCCGACTTCCTCACCGACCTGCTCCAGTCTCACGAGCAATCCGCCTGGATGCTCCGCAGCTTCTTGGACTGAAGTCTTGGACTCCGACTCCACCTGCAAGGCCGTGCCGCCCATTCGGTTGCACGGCCTTTTCCCATCCTATCCACTCCGTCCATCTTGGTCCCTAACCACACGAAAAAGCCCGCTCGGTTTCCTGACCGGAGCGGGCTTGTTGCTTCAACAGAAGCGGAACCTCAGCGGGTTGCCGCGTCTTGGATCTTGTCTCCCGCTCTCTCAACATCGCTGCCGAAGCCGCGAGCGGTGCCACAGGAATTTAAACTGAAGGATCCGGCCAAGAGGGCCAAACCGAGCACCCAAGCGGGCCACGACCGACGACGCTTTCCGGAAAAACGGCAGGTGCTGTTCTGGGGTAGAAGGATGGGATTCATAGCGGCTCCTCTTATTGCAGGCACCGAACCAATTTTCAGCAGCCTTCATAACACACTGAAAATGAGAAAATTTTAATCCCTCCTTGCGCGCACCCCCCTCCCCCCAGCCGATTGCATTTCGCAAACATAGCGGCTAGTCCGCCGCAACTTGCACCGCCCCGGCCCCTTCTTCATCATCTTAGTTCTTGGTTATCAAAAATTTAACCCTGCCGCGCATCCGGCACGAAGGCTGATATAGAGGATGCGGACCCATGCCCTGCTACCATCTCCTCCTCAATCTCGGTTCCGGCGGAAACGAGCGCGGCCTCGACGCACGGGAAGTTTCCCAAATGGTTGAGGAGATCTTCCGCGAGGCGGGCCATGAAATGAACTCAACCCTCGTCGAACCCGGCGGCCTCGATCACGCCTTGGAATCCGCATCCGCCCGCAAGCCGGATGCGATCATCGTAGCCGGGGGCGACGGGACGGTTTCCGCCGCGGCGCGGCATCTCGGCGGCACCGGGATCGCCTTGGGGATCCTGCCGATGGGCACCTTCAATCTCGCCGCCCGAGATCTGGGCGTGCCGCTGGAGATGGAGGAAGCCGCGCGTTTCCTCGCCACCGCGGAACCGCACCCGATTGATGTGATGGATGTCTCCGGGCACACTTGCCTGTGCACGACCATCCTCGGTTTTTATCCGGAGTTCGCGAAGACCTTTGAACGCCGCGACCACGGCGGGCGCTGGTGGAAGAAATCCCTGAAGCTGGTGATGGGACTCCCCAAGTTCTTCGCCCGCGCCCGCCCACTCCACCTCGCGTGGCGCGGGGATGGCGGGGAAGGCACGACCCGCACCAAGTTCTGCGCTTTCGTCCCCGGTCGCTACAAGGCGGCGACCGGCATCGTGCCCGCCCGCACCGAGTTTCGCTCCGGTAAGTTGACCGCCTACGTCGGCACCCAGCGCGATGCCCGGGCGGCCATGCGCGGGATGCTGGACTACATCTTCGGTCGGCAGGAGAAGAACCCGGAGCTGATCATTTTCCAATCGTCCGAACTGGAGTTGAGGGGGGGAACGCGGCGCGACTGCGTGCTGATGCTGGACGGTGAGATCATCCGCATGTCCTTTCCCATCAAGATGAAGATCAAGCCGGAGCACCTGCGGGTCCTGACCACCAAGGAGAATTTGGCGGAGGAGGAAAGCGAGGTGTCGGCATGATCCGCATCCTCCATCTCTCCGACCCTCACTTCGGCGCGGCCGATCCAGCGGTGGCCTCGCTCTTTCTCAGCCGGGCTCCCGGCTACTCCCCGGACCTGACAGTGCTGAGCGGGGACCTGACGATGCGGGCTCGCCGCAGCGAGTTGGTAGATGCCCGCTATTTCGTGGAGCGCCTGCCGCGCCCCCGCCTGGTGGTGCCGGGGAACCACGATATCCCGGCCTTCAATCAGCCGCTGCACCGGCTGCTGCTTCCCTTTGAGCGCTACCGCCAAACCTTCGGCCGCGAGATCGAACCGGTACATACCGCACCGGGACTGCATGTGGTCAGCGTGAATAGCAACAAGCCCTACGGACCCTATCTAGACTGGTCGAAGGGCAGGATCACATGCGAGGAACTGAAGCGTGCGGATCAGCGCCTGAGCGGTGCGCCCGGCTGCTTGAAGGTGCTGGTGCTGCACCACCCCTTGGTCGCGCCGGAGGGCCACCGCCGGGATCTGGTCCAGCCGCTGGACAAGCTGCTGGAAATGACCGCACGCCGCCGGGTGGATCTCATCCTCTGCGGCCACTTCCACTGCTCGCACTTGGATGCCGTGGGACCCGCGGGCGCCTGGCGGAGTGTCGTGTCACAAGCCGCGACCGTTTGCTCGACCCGCCTTCAAGGGGAGCCCCAAGGCTTCCACATGATCCGCATGACCATGGAGCGGATCGAGATTGAGAGGCATGTTTACCGGGACGGTGACTTCGCCACCGAAACCACCTTCGCCTTCACCCGCGGTGAATCCGGCTGGCTGAGCGCGGATGCCGTGACCCGCCGCGAAATCACCCGCGCCTCCTGAGCACCATGTATTCGCCCTTCGAATTGATCGTGATCGGTGGCGGCAGTGCCGGGCATGCCGCCGCACGGACCGCCGCGGAACTTGGAGCCAAGACCGCGCTGGTGGAATCCGCGGATGAACTCGGCGGGCTCTGCATCCTGCGCGGCTGCATGCCCTCCAAGGCCCTGATCGAAACCGCGAACCGGATGCGCATGACGCGGGAAGCCGCACGCTTCGGCTTCCGCGCCGGGGAACCGCAGCTGGATCTCCCCGCACTACGGGAACGGCTTCACCGGCTGATCGATGACTTCCGCCAAGACCGCGTGCATGCGATGGAGAAAGCTCCCTATGCGTTGCTACGTGGATCCGCCCGCTTTCGCTCGGCGAAGGAAATCCTGTTCCAAGCGGAGAACTCCGAACCGCGGATGCTGGAAGCCCGGACCTTCGTGATCGCCACGGGTTCGCTGCCATCGGTGCCGCAGGTCCCGGGATTGAAGGACACTCCCTTTTGGACCAGCGACGATGTGGTGCAGCTCCCCGATATCCCGAAGCGGATCGCCATCCTTGGCTCCGGCGCGATCGGAATGGAATTCGCCCATCTCTTCGAGGGCTTCGGCTGCGCGGTCACCGTCATCGCCCGCGGCAAGCGGATCATGGGGAACAGCGATCCGGACATCGCGGAGGCCATGGAGGCGGAGAGTCGCGAGCGCGGCATTCGATTCCTGAAGGAAACCGAGGCGGAGTCGGTCTCACACGGACCGGACGGTTTCCGCCTGAAGCTCTCCGGAGAGACCTCAGAACTCACGGCAGATGCCCTGCTCGTCGCCACCGGCAGAAGGCCGGCGACCGCCGGACTCGGGCTGGAGGAGATCGGCATCGCCATGGAAAAGGGTCGGATCCTGATCGACGAACGGGCGGCCACCTCCCTTCGCTGCATCTATGCTGCCGGGGACTGCGCCAGCCCCGTACCGGTGGTGCACTTGGCCGTGCTGCAGGGCGAGGTGGCAGCACGGAATGCGTTGCTCTCCCTGCGGGACGATCACTTCAGCAGCGCCGCCGAATGGCCGCGGCACTCCGCCATGTCGGGCTGGTTCACCGAACCGCAGTGTGTCCAGATCGGGCTCTCCGAGACGGCGGCGAAGGAGGACGGAATCGAGGTGATCGTGGGCCGCCAGACCTACGCCGATCACGGGAAAGGGATGATCGCGGGATCGCGCCACGGCTTCGTCAAGGTGCTGGCTGATCCCGCCAGCGGACGGCTGCTCGGCGCGGCAGGCATCGGCCCGGATGTGGTGGAAACCGGCCACCTGCTGCAGGCGGCGATCGAGCAGCAACTCACGCTCTCCGACTACCTGCGCATTCCCCACTACCATCCTACCCTCGCGGAGGCTTGGTCGCGTGCCGTGGAGGATGCCAAGGAGTGCTCCGGATGATTGCAAAGCGCCATCGGGGAGGCTCATGAATTTGCAGTTTGCTCGCGGACGCGCGTGACGCCGCCGTCACCCCGCAGCGGAAAGCGCTGATCTATCAAGCAATCGAATCAAGAGATCAAAAGCGGCACGTCTTTTGCGAAGAGAGAGGGATGAACGAGCTTCGCCTGCCAGCCCAAGCGTCTTCCGTGTCCCTCCAAACCGCTCTCACCCGCACCCTCGACGCCGTCGCTGCCTATCTTCATGCGGCCTCGATTTCGGAGTCGCGGATTTTGACGCAGGTTTGCAACGACTTGGCGATCGCTCGGAACGAGCAGGCGGACCGGATCGCCGGATGGATCGAACGGGAGGGTGAAGCGCCGGATTTCGGCTTCAGCCGCGAGGCTGGCTTCCAGCAAATCTGGATGAGCCTCGTCAGCCGCCGCTTCCCGACCTTCCGCGAAGGCCTGCCCCGCGAATGTGAGCGCAGCGACCGTCGGCTGGAGCGTGTGCTGATGCGCCTGTGGAATGATCCGGAAACCGACGAGGAGCTCCGCCAGGATCTCGATGCCCTGCTGCGGGATGTCCGCTCCGGAATCGAGCGCTTGGAACGCCTGCGCGGTCCGGGCGTGCTGGCTACCTCGGCGGCGGCCTATTGAGCGCCGCCGGGAGAGTCCCATTCTACAGCCGTCGGGCAGCCCGGCCTTCGTCGATCAGCTTCCAGAAGTGCTTCGACTTGGCCAGTTCCTCGTCCTCGCCGATCGGGATCTTGGAGCGGAAAGCGAAATCCGAGAAGGTGCCCTTGTGCAGCACGCGGTGGACGATCACGAATCCGTCTTTCACCTCGAAATAGAAGCGCCAGTCCTTTGCCCGGAAGCGGTAGAGCGTGCGACCATCCCGTTCGATCTTCCCAAAGCGGTCATCCCCGAGGTTCTCCAGATCCTTCTCGGTGACCTTGAACTCATCGAGCAATTCGAGCTGCTCCAGCGTGTCGAGACGCGAGATCTCGGCGGCGCTGATTTCATTGAAAACGATCTGGAACACGCGACGAGCGTGAGAGGCCCGGCCCGAAATTCCAAACGCGAAATTTGACGCTTCAGGATGATGACAGGACCAAGATGGGAAGCGCCGGTCCCCGCTTCCGCTTCAAGTTCGTCGACCCTCGGATCGCGGCGCACTGTTCCTTCGGTCAAGGGGTTTGGGCTCACCCCTCCTCCGAGATCGAGACCAAGCGCAACTTGGGAAAGTAAGTTCGCAGATAGCCCCTGTCATTAGTCGCCAGGGCATCCGCTTGTTTGGCGGCGTGGGCCGCTACCATGAAGTCGGGGAGGATGGTGGTGCGCGGTCCACCGGCTTGGCGGTATTTCCTGAACACCGCTCCAGCCAGCAACGCAGAGGACGCTTCCAATTCGCTATACTGGATCTGGAGTGATTCGAGAGCCTCGAGACAAGGTTCGTCTGAAGGAAAGAAGGAGCGGACTTCCGCCAGAACCACAGGGCTCACCCGCAGGGCTGCCGTCTCGGCAAGCTGCTGTAATTTCCCCAGCCAGAGACTCCCTTCAGGCTCACCTTTGAAGATGGCGAGAAGAACTGAAGTATCGATCGTCACGGTAGTCATTTACCGGGGATCTCGACGGGACCGCGCAGACCATTCATCCACTCCTCCACGGATCCCCCGGAGAGCTCATCCTTCAAACAGCCGAGTACCGCTGCACCTTGCTGGTGGTTCACCACCTTCTTCAAACGGATACCGTCCGAAGTTTCGATGAAATCCACGGTCCCTCCCGGCAAAATCCCAAACTTGTCCCGCAGAGCCTTTGGAATCGTGACCTGGCCTTTGGAAGTGACCCGAGCTTTCACCCCATCACGGTAAGGACGGAAAGTAAGAAAGTCAATTCACCTCCCTTTACTCCGGCACCGCCTCGATGCGATAGAACTGCCGCTCCGTCCCGTTGGGCGGGCTGTAGGTCACCGTCACCCGCTCGTAGTCCGTGCCCGCGAGATCCTCGCGCTGAATGTTCGTGAGTTCCGGATCGATGGACTCCCACGTGGTAAGATCATCGGCGGCGAGGACGTGATAACCCGCTCCCGCGGGAGCTTTTCGTGCAAGGTAGCTCAGGGTCACGCTGCCATCGGCAGCGCGGCTCAGCGGGGTCTGGACGCTATCGTAGACCTGCGGGTTCGTGCCGAAGGCGAATTCACCGAAGTTCGAGATCCCGTCGCGTTCCGGATCGAGGGCGATGCCGTGCAGGTGGGTCAACCCGGCGAACCAGGTGGCGAGCCACTGCTGATACGGTGGCAGGCCACCGGTCTCCTGAGCCAGATCCTCGATCTCGGAAGCGGAGAGTGCTCGGCCGTGAAGGCGGAACTGGTCAAGATCGCCCTGATAGTTGAAATCCGCGCTGGCGGCATTTCCACCCAAGGTCAGCACCGCGTTCGAGTTCAAGCTGCTGGTGCTGCCGTTCGCGCTCCCCTCCAGCATGCCGTTCACGTAGATCTTCATCTCGCCGCTGGCTTGCACGCGCGTGATGCCGATGTGGACCCACTGGCCGGTGTTCACCGCACTCGTGCCGTGCAAGACCACATTCGGAAAAGCGCCCCCGGCCCAGCCGGTCTGGAAGGAAATTCGGTTCATGCCGCTGGCACTCTGGGTGCCGCCGATCATGAAATCCGCCGCGGGGCCCGGACTATCCGCGCTGACGATGGAACGCCCGGCCGGCACGGTGTTCGCCACTTGGAAGACCTGGGTGCTGCGCATCCAGAAGGAGATCGTGAAATCACCCGTGACCGGATTCGCCATGTTCACGACCTCTGCCGCGCCATCAAAGGCCAGCGCACCGCCGAACTTGCCGGCGATCCAATCGCTCTCCTCCATTCCGATGAGGGTGCCGTGATTCTCCTCAGGCGAGCTGTCGGTCGCGGAAACGCCCGTGCCATTGTCGAACTTTAGCCAGGCCAGCAGGCTGGCATCGCTCACGGTGGTGAGGACTTCCGCGGAGGCGAAGTTTCCTTCCCCTCCCGCCCCCTGTGCCTTGCCCGCGGGCAGGCTCACCAGAACATCCCCGAAGCCGTGCGGCGTGAGCGTGAGGGTGTAATCCTGGCCGCTGCCTGTGAGGGTGCTGGCGCTGGCACCCAGCACCGAGAAGTCGGAAGCGCTGAGACCGGTGACCGCCTCGCTGAAGTGCACGCCGACCGTGTAGGAGCCTCCCGCTCCGGACGGCGCCACGAGGTGCACCGCTGGTGCTGCCGGTAGGGACTGGATCCAATCGCCAATGACCTGCGCCGCCTGCTCATCCACCAGGCTCTTCGCGATCGGCGGCATCTTCAGAGTGCCTGCGGTGCCGTGGCGGACCTTCAAAATCGAGCGTGCCAGATCGCCGGGAACCACCACCCGATCCCCCGGATCGAAGTACGGCACCTCCAGCTCGCCGCGGATCAGGCCCTGCGCAGGCAGCGGCGTGGTGAAGCGGGCATCGAAGAATGCGCGCACACCGCCGGGACGGTGGCATTGGGCGCAGTTCGAATCGAGATAGGAACGAACCCGCTCTTCCAAGCTCGCCGAATTATCCGCCATGTTCTTCGCCTTCAAGAACCATGGCAGTTGCGCCGGATTGTAGCCGGAGTCGAACCAGCCGAGCGCACCCAAAGTCTCAAGCTGATTGGCGGTGCGACCCGTCCGGTCGTAGGTGAGATCGCCATTAAGCTGGTGCGTCTTCAGCCCGAGCACGTGCCCCGCATTGCCATTATGGCAGACACGGCAGTCCGTGCGGCTCGGGTATTCCCAAGTCTGCACGCGCGTCCCGCCACCGGCCTCCGTGATGGTGATCGGTTCGCTGAAGCCACCGGGCAGCAACTCCGCATCGCTACCATCCGGCAGCCAGTGGTAGGTCACGCCATAGGGCTCCCCGGTCGTCGGCATGACGATGAAGCGCGTCTCCAAGCGCCGGTGCACGGACGGCTGGCTCTCATCGGTCGCCAGCTCGAAGTGCTTGATGAACACCGTCCCGGCGGGAAAGGACCAATCCCCGTTCGGCTTGAAGCCGATCTTCTCCTCCGTGGTGTTGTGGTTGCCATCGTTGGGCAGCGCGATCCACCGCTTCTTCGCCGAGGCATCCGACCACAAGGGTGCATTCACTCCATACGGAAACACCCCGGGCGCCGGCGTGAGCGTGGCGAGATCCGAAAACGCCCCGGTCTCCGAGAGCAAGGCTGGCGGCTCGGTGACAATGATCGTTGGCTGCCAAGTCCCGGCGTAAAGAAACTGCGACGGACTCAGCGCGACATTCGCGATCCGGACCTCATCGAACTCCGCGCCGTTCGCGTGATCCGCGGGATTCCAGTTGTACATCCCCCGCCCGATGCTCCATGCCCCCGACTGCAGATTCCCCACATAGCCGTTCGCCAAGCCGATCTGCGTGTAGCTCCCGTTATCGTAAGAATAGACCCGCAGCGTGCCATCGCTGACCTTGCCGACGATCGCCAGATGATACCAGCGGTCCGCCAAAAACTCGTTGCGATCGATCACGTGGATCGGCGTGGAAACCCACTGCTGTGTCGCCGGGTTCAGCGTGCGGACGTCCAGGAAGAGATCCCCGTTCTGCAGCGCCACTTGGGTATTTCCCTGCGGATTGCTCCGGCCCCAGCGCATCAGGCGGAAGGGCTGGATCGGCGGGCCCGCCTCATTGTCGATCGGCGTGGTGCCGCTGGCACCGTCCAGACCCAGAAAGCACTGGTAGCTGCCGCTTGTTAGAGAGCCTGCCTCAGGCTTGAAGCTCAGCTCGATCGTGAAGTCGTCCAGCCTACCCATCTTGTCGGGCATCGCCAGCCCGCCCGCACCATTGCCGGGATAGCCATCCCCATCACCGCCCGCGCGGGTGTGGATGCCACCGGTATTACCGGTCATTCCGGAAGGTGTGAGACCATTCGGAGCCGAGTAGATGACGTTACCGCTGCTACTACCATCATCGTACACCTGCATGGCCAGGCCATTGTCGATCACGTCCACGCTCCGGTCCCCCGGATTGTCCGAGACGTAGCCCGAGACATTCGCAGCGGCCCGGTCCTCGAAACGATACCACACTGGATTCGTCGTCGCGGGCGGCTCCACGGCCAGCTTCATGAAGCGCCCCCGCGCCCCGGTGCCATTGATCTTGATGAAGACCGGCTCGCCCGCGTGATCCTTACCGATGGTCGAAGTGCCGCTATAAACACTACCGCTCGGCATGTCCGTGAGGATCGTTCCCGTGGCCGCCCCGTCCGCATAATCAAAGGAGCGGATCCGCGCGCTGACATTGTCCACCGTGAGGAACTTGCCGCTAAGCTCCGGGAACTCGCTGCCGCGATACACGAAGCCGCCGACCACGCAGCCATCCGGCCCGTCCGCATGCCGCACCCGCCACACCGGCGCTGTCACCGTGCCATGCACCACGGGAGGCATCGCCTTCGGCCCCGGCGAAGCCCCCTCGATGAAGGGCCAGCCATAGTTCGCCCCGGCAGCGAGCAGGCACAGCTCCTCCTCCGTATCCTGTCCGCTCTCGCCGATCCAGATGCGGTTCGTGGGCGCATCGTAGGAGAAGCGATAAGGCTGGCGCAGGCCGATCGCGTAGAACTCCTCCAGATGCGCGCCACCCGCATCCACGAAGGGATTGTCGTCCGGAATACCGTAGTTCGCGGTGAAACTGTTAGGCCAACCGGACGGCATCGCGAACTGCACGGGCTGACGCCGGATCCCATGACTCCCCGCCTTCTGGTCCACATCGATCCGTAGGATCCCGGAGAAGAGCCGCTCATCAACCTTCTGCGCGACGTTGTACTGATCGTTCGCCCCGCCTTCGTCCCCGATCGCCACGTAGAGATAGCCATCCGGCCCGAACATCATGCAGCCGCTATCGTGGAACTGCTGCCGGTCATACTGCTGGATCAGGATCTGCTCGCTGCCGGGGTCTGCCGCCTGACTCCCATCCGGCACCGTGAATCGCGAAAGCCGCCAATAGGCCTCGTTGCCATTCCCGCCGCTCGGCGGAGCCCATTTGTAGGTGATGTACACATACCCGCGGTTCGGTGAGCCCGCCTGCCCGAACTCCGGGTGAAACACCAGCCAGGTCATCCCCGAATCACTGGCGGTGAACGTGTTCGAGCGCCAATCGAGGAAGGTCTCCGTGCTGGTCGCCGCCGCATCGTCCTCGAACAGGAAGATCCGCCCCTCCTTCGCCACGCACAGCAGCTTGCTCGTCCCCGGATAAGGGGTGAGGTGCATCGGCAGGTTGATATTGATCCCCTGATAAGTCTCCCGGACCGTCCACTCCCCTGCCGCCGTCGACTCCACAGCGGGAAAATTCCCGTTTAGGAAAGGGCCGATCGCCTCCGGCGCATCCAGTCCCGGCTGGGCTCGCGACACGGCGGTACAGGCAAGCAGGCAAGCGGCTACCGCGGGATGATCCCATGCGGGCGCAGGCCGGCCCGGAAAGAGGGCAGGTAGGACATTTGGGTTTTGGGTTAAACCGAAGGGCGAAGACCAATACGCAAACTTGTTTGATCCTGCAAACGGTTTGTTCCACGCCCCTGTGACGTTTCCGTTGATCGGACCCGCGCTGGCAACCAGCCCGATCCGAGCGAATCTCCTTGGCAGCCCCGAGCCAGCCGCCCTAAAACCCCCGCGCCATGACCCGCAAGCAGATCGACGTCAGCGTCTACGTCTTCATCTTTCTCCTGATCTTCGCCTTCGTAAGCTCAGTCTGGGGCGTCATGGGCATGATCGGTTGGGTCTAAGCGAAGGGCATCGGGACATACTCCCCGCCCCTCACGCCCAGCCCACCGCGATCTCCTGCGGGTGTCCCCCGCGGTCGTGGAATTTCACGTGGCCGTTTGCCAGCGCGTACTCGTGCACGCACTTGGTCACCTTCACGTCGAAGGCGCAGTACTCCGCGATCCTCATCAGCGGCTCCTTGTTGCCCGTCTTCTTGTATTCCTGCCACCAGCGCAGCGCATCCAGACCATCGGCCGACTTGCCCGTGCCCAGGCAGGCGGAAGCCGCAGCCTCCAGCTTCATCCGGAAACCCAGCTTCTCCTGCAGGTCCAGCATCATGTCCAGATTCACCGTCTGGGCTGGCAGATCGTAGATCGTGTAACCCTGCAGCACGGGGTAATCGAACTCCACGTGATTCCAGCCCACGACGAGATCCGCGCGCACCAGTTCGTCCACCAAGTCGTTCACATGCTCCTCCCCGTAGATCCGGTAGCCGCCGCGCGCGGTGCTGTAGGTCACCGCCACGGAGATGCCCATCTTGTCCTTGTGGGCGGAACCACCCACGTCGCCGAAGCTGCGCTGGGTCTCGAGGTCGAAGTAAACGATGTTCTTGCCGGACACGCGGGCAGGCTACGCGGCGAAGCGGACCCGGGGCAACCCCGGAGGGCCGCCTCGGGAGTTAGAATTCCTCCGCCAGCGACTTCCGGAAGCGGTATCCCGTCTTCGCATAGCCGGATTGCTCGTAGAAGCGGTGCGCCTCTTCCCGCTGCAGCCCGCTGCTCACCCGGATGTCCTTCACCCCCTCCCTTCGGAACCAATCCTCCGCTGCCCGCAGCAAAGCCTTGCCGATACCCTGTCCTTGGTAAGCCGGGCTCACCGATAGCGCGAGGATGTAGCCGATGGGATCCGGGTGCTCGTAGACCGGCAGCGAGACAATCCCGATGAACCCCGCCACCTTCTCGCCCGCCACCGCCACCAGCGTGTGATGCGAGTCGGACAAAGCCGTCATCCGGACAACTACGTCATCCCTAGTAGCAGGATACCCGAGCGTGCTCAGCAGACCGGCCAGCGCCGCTGCGTCTTCGTTCACATAAGGACGGATCATGGCTATGGCGCGCTTACCTTCAGCCGCATCGCGCGGCGGCTCGTGGCCCCGATCGGACTCGCGTCCCGCACTACCAGCAAGGTCGCGCTATCCTCCACCACCACCGTGTGCCCGCTGCCGGAATCCCAGGAACTCAGATTACCGGAGACCTCCGCCGTATAGCTCACATCCGTCCGCTTCGCGCGGCGCGGCACCGTCAGCGTGAGATACTTCTGCCCGCTCACCGTGGTGATGCCCGCCGCGGGCCGCTTGGATGCCTCGATCGGCAGCGCCCCGCTCACGCCCAGACCATACTTCACCAGATTCGGGAAGCCATCGCCCGCGGGCGCGGCATTGTCCCCGCCGTACTGCGTGCGCCATGCCGCCAGCGTCGGCGGCAGTTGGTTCGTCAGGCTGATCGTCCATGTCACCTCATGCTGGAGCAGCGCCGAGGGATCGTTCCGCACGAAGGTGGTCGGATCCTTCACCCGCGCCTTCACCGTGTGAGAACCATTCCCCAGGACCTCGGAGTTCACTGAGAAACTCGGGCTCGTTGCCGACGCTTGTTGCACGCCATCGACAAACCAACTCGTCTGCAAGCTGCCGATGCTCGGCAGCTTCGGCGATACCGAGAAGCTGAGGTCCTGGTAGTCGCTCACCGCAAACGAGGTTCCGCTCGGCGTCCAACTCTCCACCGGGTCCACGCGCTGGTAGATCGATTTCACGAACTGCTCGCGGTTCACGTTCCCCACCGGCCGGTTCAGGTTCCGCATCAGCGAATTGTTGTGCGGTCGATACCAGCCCGCCACGCGATACATCGAGCCCTCGAAGAGCCCCACCTGGCTATCGTAGGTCGAGGTCTCCGGAGTCGGCACCGGCGTCGCAGGCAGGATCCACGCATTCCACTTTATCAGCTCCCGGGTCGTCACCGCGGTATTGTTTGCGGCTTCACTGGGCGTATAGCCGGGATACTCGGCATCATACTCGTCCGCGAGATTCGCGAAAGAGTGCCCGACCTCATGCTCCACGATCTGCGGGCTCAGCGAGTTCACGGAGGACACCGAGATCGAGCCGCCTGCGCCGCCATACTTCGTGTCGTTCACCAGCACGATCGGCATGTGATACTCCGGCACATGCGCATTGAGAAGCTGGTAGGCCTTGCTGGATCCGCCCGATCCCAGCGTGAGCAATTGGCCCACCGAAGGCGTGTTGAAGCCGGCATTGAAATACGTGTCCCGCAAAACTCCGGCGCTGCCATAGTCGCAGCCCGATTCATTTGAGACAATCTGGATCCGGAATACGTTGCAGTAGGAGCGGTATTGCTGCCATGGCTCGCGCGAGAAGAGGTAGTTCACCGCCGTGTTCACATGGCTCGCGAAGTTCGGCATGTCAGCAGCGGTATAGCCCTCGGACAAGAACACGATGTTCACGCGCTTGCTCCGCGGACCGGTGCTCTGGACCGTATGCAGGGTCGCCTGTGCGAAGACTCCGCCAATGCAGAGCAAGAAGAGGAGGAGGGATTTCATCAACGGGGGATTGGGATGGAGGCCAGCAAACTTCCGATCGCCGTGGACTGGTCCGCCGGTCGCTGGATCGTGCTGATCCGGCTCACCTCGAGTCGCGCCGCAGCCCCGGTCTCGGGGAACCTCACCTGAAAAACCGAGGGCCCTTCCGGCGTCATCCGCACTACCGTGCTCGCCGCGTTCGGCACATTCGGATCCAGCACCACGCACATCCGGTCCGGCGCAGGGATCGTCCGCTCGTCCAGCACCTCCCCAGCGTCTGATATTAAGCGACAGCACAACATGCCGGGCATCCACTCTTGCTGCCGCTCCCGGCCGAAATGACCGCTCACCTCCTCCATGGCTTCCAGAGCACAGCGATCACCATCGAGGACCAAGCGAAACACCTTCTGTCGCGTGGGCGCTTCGGTTTCTTCGATCGCCACCACCGGCTCTGCTGGTTCGACCGCCATGCCTTCCGTGCCTGCCATATTCTCAGGCAAGAACACCGGCGATGTTACCGCCTCACGCTCCTCAGCCACCGGGCCCATGTCTCCAACATCCTCCCGCGATAACAGCAGCAGGATCACCGTCATCACGACAAGGGCCACGACCAAGGGCAGCTTCCGCAGCATGGCCACTGGCTAGAAGGTCCGCACCCGTCTGTCAATCCGGCTACCCAGTCACCACATTCCATCGCAAACAACCGGGCTAGGGGCGGCGGGTATCGAACCCGCGACCTCCCGCTTATAAGGCGGGTGCTCTCACCGCTGAGCTACGCCCCCGTTTCGCAAGGAAACGGAAGAACGTATTCGAAAACGAGGGAGGCGACTCACCCCGCAAGACTCTCGCAAGCCCCATGGCCCGTCAAGCAAGCCAACACCTGCAAGCATCGCTGACGATTCTGGGACTGCTCGCGCCAAGCTTCCCCGCCCCGGAGGGGCATCGGACCTTAGCCGGTCGGCAAGCGTAGCGCAGCCACCGGTTAGTTCCACCACACCATTGGCGTCCCGGAGGGCCGCCGGAAACATCCGCTCCACGAATCGCTTCACCCACGTCCTCTGCCTTTCCGCTGATCACTGCTCACTGATCACTCGGCACTTCACCACATCCATCTGCGGTTGAAACCCTCCTCCCCCAAACGCAAAAAAGCCGCGGAATCACTCCCGCGGCCTCTCATCAAACTCAGATCCAGGCCATCACAGCTCCTTCACCCAGATGTTCGCGAAGTCGATCGCCGCACCGTGGTGCTGCAGCGCGATCTTCCCCTTCGCCGGGATGCCGGGGAGCTGGGCGTTCTCGATCACCGTCTGGCCGTTCAGCGTCACCGTCAGGCGGTCGCCTTGGATCGTGATCATCGTCCGGTTCCACTCGCCGATCGGCTTGTCCGCCTTCGTCTTCGGCGTCACCCCCGCGATCACTTCCGCCGGCTGCGACTTGTCGGTGCGGTAGCCGTAAACTTCACCCGAGCCGCAAGGCCAGTTCCACAGGTTCACCTGGCTCTTCGAGCTACCGCGCAGGTAGATCCCGCTATCCAGCTCCTGCTCGTCCACCTGCTCGCCGGTTTCCTTTCCGTCCGGCCCGATGATAGGGCGCTTCATCACCGGCCCGGGCTTACCCCAGCGCCAGTCGAAGATCACGGTCATGTCCCCGTATTCCTTGGAGAACCACAGGTCCTTGTCCTTCGCCTCACTATGACCGTCGTACTTCAGGATGCCGTTCGCGGGCACCCAGTGGCCCTTGTCGCCCTCCTCGTGCTCCCAGCCTTCCAGCGTCTTGCCGTCGAAGATCTTCGTGAAGCCCGCCTGCTTCGCTCCCTCGTCGTTCGCCGGCGGCGCCAGCTCCACGATCCCGATGTTCCGGAAGGCCACGCGATCGCCATGACCGCAGAACGCGATGTGACCCGAGCGGCGCTTCACGCCCTTGTGGTCCCCATGCTCCTTGCTCAGCTCGCTAAGCTTCGATTCCAGGATGGTCTCGCCGTTCACGATCACCATCACGTCATCGCCGTTCACCACGATGCGCTCGTTGTTCCACTCGCCCACCGGCTTCAGCGGAGCCTTCTTCGCCGCGGCCAGCGTGTAGAGCGAGCCGTGGAATTGATAAGGCTTCAGGTCCTTGTACTTCTCGGAGCTGTTATCCAGCACCTGCACCTCCATCCCCTCGTAGGCCGCATCGCCCGTACCGGGATAGTGGATGCCGATGCCATTGTTCCCCGCCGCCGGCAGCTTGAATTCGAAATCGAGCGCGTAGTTCGAGTAGATCTTCTCCGTCACCAGGGTCTTGCCCTCCGGCGTGCAGACGATCGCGCCATCCTCCACGACATAGCCGTCACCGGTCCAGCCGCTGAGGTCCTTGCCATTGAAGAGCGGCGTCTTGGTGAGCTGGGGTTCCGCGGCCGTCGCGACCAGCGGTAGGATAAGCAGGATGGATTTCATGGTTACGGGAATCGGATATACGTCGGAAGAGTCGCCAAGTTTCTCGGGTGAATGACGGTGCTGTTCAAAGGTCGATGGTCTTGCCGGTGCGGAAACTCTCGTCCGCCGCCGCCACGATCCGCATGGAGGCCACGGCATCTTCCATGTGGTCGCCCAGATCGAGGTCTTCCAGGATCGCCTTCAGGAAATACTCCTGCTCGCGGTGGCAGAGGCCGTCGTGATCCGGCTCGTCGTCCAGGCGCACCGTCTCGTCGGACTTCGCGAAGGTTCCGTCCGCGGTGAGCTGCGAGTGGTGCAGCCGGATCGATTGCGTCTGCGTGTGCGCATCCACATTCGAGCTCTGCCCCTCGGAGGCTGCCTTGTCCGCCACGATCGAAGCACAACCTTTAGGACCCACCACGTCCTTCACGAAGAAGGCCACCTCGCTCATCATCGGACCCCATCCTGCTTCGTACCAACCCACCGAACCGTCCTCGAAGGTCACCTGCAGCGCCCCGTAGTTGATCTTCCCCTCCGGGATCTCATCGCTGAGACGAGCGCCGATGCCGGAAACGCGGATCGGTCGCGAGCGGGTCATCTGGCACATCACGTCCACATAGTGCACCCCGCAGTCCACCACCGGGGAGATGGAGGACATCAGCGCCTTGTGCGTCTTCCAGTTATCCCCGAAGGATTGCTGGTTCAGGTTCATGCGCATCACCAGCGGCTTGCCCAGCGTCTGCGCCAGCTCGATGAATTTGATCCAGCTCGGGTGGTGCCGCAGGATGTAGCCGATCACCAGTTTTCTCCCGCTGGCCTTCGCCTTGGCCACGATCGCCTCCGCCGCGCTCACGCTCTCCGCCAGCGGCTTTTCGATGAAGACGTGGCAACCGGCATCGAAGGCGGCCTCCGCATAGGGACCATGCGTGTCCGGGTAGGTGGAGATGCTCACGGCATCCGGCTTCGTGGTGGCCAGTGCCTCGTAAAAGTCCGCGAACTCCGCGTAACCGCCGCCCAGCTCGGCATTCAACTTCCCGCGGCTCTCGGCCGAACGGGTCACGATCCCGCAGATCTCGAAGCCGGGGATGCGATGATAGGCTAGCGCGTGCGAGCGGCCCATGTGGCCTGCTCCCACGCAAAGAACGCGGATTGGTTTCTGCATGATCGGGGCGGTAAAACGATTGAAAGTGACGGATTATTTCAAACTCCGCCCGACCGCAAGCGCCGGGCTTGCCAATCCTTCCCACGCCCCGTGCCCGCCGTCCACCACCAAGCCGCAACCCCTCTTGCTGCCACCCGTACATAAAAAACGCCCCGAGCTTGGTTCGCGGGGCGTTTCAGGGAGGGCAATCGCCCGCTTGCAGGAACAGGCGGGGAGGATTCTCAGGCTTGAGTGGCCGGCGTGTAGTCACCGCACCAATCGTCAGCAGCCGTGACGGGGAACATCGATTCAAACTTCACCTCGTCATCGACCTCGAAAGCAACGGTCTGCGGCGCATGGCGACGGCATTCGCCGTGATCTTCTTCCAGCTTGTTCCAATGGACACAGGCGGCACAGGCGCGGGTAGCGGTCTTGGTAGTCATAAGTCAAAGAAAGTTGGTTCGGGTAAACCGTGCCGCACTTTCTAACTCATTGCAAAGAAAAGTTGAGTTGAGAAGCAGTCTCAACCATTTGGATTTCAATGAATTGAGACTAAATCTCAATTACTGTTCAACAGGCGATGGCAATTTACCGCTAATCCCGCATGAGTCACGCGGCACCCGGCTCAGCCTTCCTGACTGGCCCTGAAGGCCCTGCGCAACAAATGCCGCAACTCGTCCGGGCCCACCGGCTTCACCAGATGCTCGTCGAAACCGGCCAGCTCGGACTTCCGGCGGTCTTCCTCCGCCCCCCAACCGCTCAGGGCGACCAAGTAGGCGTCAGGAAGAATCTCCCGCACTCTCCTCGCCGCCTCGTAGCCGTTCAGCACCGGCATCCCGATATCGAAGCAGAGGAGATCCGGCTTGAACCGCCGGGCTTCTTCCACCGCCTCCCCGCCGTCATAGACAACCCGGCAGGACATACCCTCCATCTCGAAGAACATCCCCAGAATATCCGCCGTCGCCTTCCCGTCATCGGCCACCAGCACCCGCTTGAAGGATGGCTCTTCCTTCGGCAGGGGCGGCTTCTCCTCCTCCACCGCGGCTCCGCCGGTCAGGATCGGAAGCTTCACGATGAACTCGCTGCCCTTCCCTTCCCCTTCACTCCGCACCGCGATGCTCCCGCCATGCATGCTCACCAGCGACTTCACCAAGGTGAGACCGATTCCCAAGCCGTCCTTCGGGCCCGAGGCCCCTTGGTCGAAGAGATCGAAGATCCGGACCTGATGCTCCGGGGCGATGCCCTTGCCGTTGTCCTTCACCGAAATATTCAGCATTCCATCCGCATCCGTCGTGGCCGTGAGCTCGATCTTGCCGCCGTCCGGGGTGTATTTCGCCGCGTTCGTGAGCAGGTTCGAGATGACTTGGGCCAGCCGATGATGATCGCCCGTGAGCATTAGTTCCGGCACATCGTTGCGCACCGTGAGCTGGTGACGGGAGCGCTCGACCAAGGGGTGGGTGGCCTCCACCGACTGCTTCAGCACCGCATCCAGGAACACCGGGCTCATCTGCAATTCGATCTTCCCGCTATTGATCCGCGAGACATCCAGCAGGTCGTCGATGAGATGCGACATCTGGTCGATTTGCCGTTTCATCATGCCCGCGATGCGATTCACGCGCTCGGTATCCCCCGGCGAGGCGAGGATGACTTCCATGCCGGTCAACAGCGGAGCCAAAGGGTTCCGGAGCTCGTGGGCCAGCATCGCCAGGAACTCGTCCTTGCGCTGGGAGATCTCCGCGAGGTGCATCTCCACCCGCTTGCTCTCGGTGATATCGCGGGAGACCGCCACCACCGTGTCGATGCTGCCGTCCGCGCGCAGTACCGGGGAAACTTGCACATCCCACCACTTCGCAGTTCCTTTGAAAGTCGGGCTATACTGCCTGAAGCGGATCAGCTCTCCCTTCAAGGCACCCTCCACCGCGGCCCGTACTTCGTGCACGCTGCCTTCCGGCCAGAAGCTCGCCCATTCCCTACCCACCATCACGCTCGGATCATCCAGCTCGAGCAGGCAGCGGCCTGGCTCGTTCAGCGAGATGATCCGCCCTGACCGATCGATCACCTTCACACAGTCGGGACTGCTCTGAAGCACCGTGCGGCTGAACTCCTCGCTGACCCGCAAGAGGTCCGCGGCCCGCTTGCGCTCCACCGCCAAGGCATAGCGCTCCCGGGCATTCTCGATCGCGCGAACAAGAATCTCCGGGCTCGCCCAGCGCTTGGAAAGGTAGTCCTGCGCTCCAGCCGGAAGCACCGCCGATCCGGAATTGGTCGAGCCGGTCAGCACCACCACCGGGCAGAGGGTAAGCTCTCCCCCCGCCCGCAGATGGCCCAGGATCTCGATCGCATCCATATCCGGCAGGTTGAAGTCGAGCAAGATGCAGTCCGGCACCCGCTCGGACTCGGCCAGCATCCGCAGCGCTTCCGCACCGCTGGTGGCCTCGCTGAAGCGGATCCGGCGCTCCGATCCTTGGAGCAGCATCCGCCGCACGTCCACGCGGTCATCCGGTGAGTCCTCGATCAAAAGGAGGTGGAGGGTATCCGGAGCTTCCATCGTTCCTCAGTTGGAAGGCAGGACCACACCCTGCAGCCAGTATTCGAAGATGCGCTGCAGGGTTTCCAAATACTCCGGGTAATCCACCGGCTTGGTGTGATAGGCATTCGCGCCCTGTTGATAGCAGTAGTCGAGGTCCTTCGGATTGCCGGAGCTCGTGAGGATGACCACCGGCAGGGAGCGGAAGTTCGGATTCTGCCGCAGCGATTGCAGCGCCTGCCGACCGTCCGTCTGCGGGGTATTCAGGTCCATCAGGGCCAGGAGCGGAGCGTCATCGTTCCCGTTCCGGGAGCGCTCAAGCATCTCGAGGCACTCGTCGCCGGTGGTGGCGCGCCGGATTTGGTGTGGCAGCATGCTCCTGCGCGCCGCGCAGAGAAGCGTGTCGAAGTCCTCGTCCGAGTCCTCCAATACGAGAAGATAGCCGGGTGGGGAGATGCTCATTCGAGGGCCAAGGGGGATTCAGCGAGGGTGAAAAAGAAGGTGCTGCCGACACCCGGGCTTGAATTCACCCAGATCCGACCGCGGTGCTGCTCGATCAGGCGGCGGACGATGGCAAGCCCGGCACCGGAACCACCGCCGAAGGCCTCGCGATCGTGCAGACGCTTGAAGATCTTGAACACGACATCGAAGTGCCTGGGGTCCATGCCGATGCCATTGTCCTTCACGTGGAAGACCGTGCCACCGTCCGGCAACTCTGCAAATCCTATCTCGATCTCCCGCTCCGCCTTATCGTTGTACTTCAGCGCGTTCGAGAGCAGGTTCATGAAGACCTCCCGCACCCGCATGCGGTCGCACTCCATCACCGGCAGGCGCTGCGGGATCTGCACCCGCGTCGGAACCTCCTGCAGGCGTGGCGCGATGATCTCCAGCGCTTCTTCCAGGACCTCCTGCAGATCCACCGGGCGAGGGCTAAGGGTAGCCCGGCCGACCCGCGAGAAATGCAGCAGCGAATCGAGCAGCGAGTCCATCCGCAGTGCCAGGCGCTTCATACTCTCCAGGCGCCGCAGGGTCTCTTCACCACGGTGCGCCTCGGTCTCGATCAGCTGGTGGGCGTATTTCGAGATCCCGCGCAGCGGCTCCTTCAGGTCGTGGCTGGCCACGTAGGCGAAGGCATCCAGTTCCTCGTTCGAGCGCATCAGCTCCGCATTCATCACGGTGATCTCCTCGGTGCGGGAAACCACCAGCTCCATGATCAATACCCGCAAACGCAGCGCGGCTTCGACCTCGACCCGCTTCCACGGTAGCGAACGATGCTTCACGGACTCCGTGAAAATCTCGAAGGAGCGGCGCGGGGTGAGCCGCGGTCCGTGCGGGCCGGTAACCACCGGCTTGTCATGCGGATTCCCGCCCCAGTTGACTGTCTGGATCGTTTCCGGGCGGAACCACAGCACGAAGGTGTGGCGGCGGCGCGACAGCGTGAGGGCCAGCAAGCCACTCCCCACGGTGGCGAAGCCTGCCGCCGGCGGGAAGTCCCGCACCAACGAATCGGTGGTGTAGATCGGCCTCACGGGTGATTCGAACTCGGGCCGCATGAGCAGCCAGTCCTTCAGCGAATCCAGCTGGGTATCGGTGGGGGTGCTGCCCGTTTTCCACCAGCGGTCGCCGTGGAACACGGCCACACCACCGGCATCCAGCGTATCCAACAGATTGGGCGAGGCGCTGGTCAACGGTCCCAGATCCGCATCCTGCGCGGCATTCGTGATCACACGGTTGTGCACCTCCTCGATCTTCAACCGGTAGCCCAGCGATTCCCGCTGCTCCACCGCCCGCAGATGCAGCGAAGCCACTTGCGCCATGAATTCACAAGCAGCCCGGATCTGGTGGGGAAAGCGTCGCGGCGTCTCGTGCTGGCACGCGATCAGCCCCCATAGCTCGCCATCCACCATCAGCGACATGGTCAGCGAGGCCGCCACCCCCATGTTCCGCAAGTACTCGGTGTACATCACCGAGGCCCCGCGCAGCACGCAATGGGTCATCAGCAGGGGCTTCCCGCTGTCCGGATTCGCCAGCGGGACCAACTCCATCACCGGGGCAGCGGCATCGGGCAGCGGTCGCACCCAGATCTTCTTGAAGATCTCCCGCGCGGGCCAAGGGATGTCCTCCGCCGGATAGTGCAGGCCCAGCCACGGCGCCATGTCCTCGCGCTTCGCCTCCGCCACCACCTCGCCATGGAAGTCCTCGTGGAAATGATAGACCATCACCCGGTCGATCCCTGTTAGACCCCGCACCTCCTCTGCCAGCACGTCACAGAACCCCTGCAGGGAATGAGCCTCGTGCAGCCGCGTCACCGCCTTCTTCACGATCCCGTAGTAGTCCGGCAGCGGCGATTCCGCGGGAGCCGCAGGCTCCGCCTCCAGGATCACCAGCCCCTCGCTGGTATGCACGATGAGATCATAGTCGCCCTTCAGGCTGACCGTGAAAGCATACAGCGGGTTCCGCTCGGTGCGCTCCTTCGTGATGAAATCCCGCAACCTCTGCTCCCCTTCGTCCCCGAGGAACAAGGACAGCGGCTTGCCCAAGGCTTCCGCCGCGGGAATCCCGAAATGATCGCCCAGATTCTCGCTGGCCTGTAGCAGCGTGAAATCCTCTGCCCGCAGCACCAGCAGCGCCCCGTGCGATTGGATGCAGCCCGGCGTCTGCACCGGCTCGCTATCGCAATTCGAGATCGTCACCCCGTGGCGCTTGATACTGTAAGCACCGTTCTCCCACGGCGGAACCGGCACGGATGAGTAGGAGACATTCATGAAGGAGGAAAATCGTTTCGGAACAGCCACTCCGAGAGCGTGCTGAAAGTTCGGTTCGCGGAGGCCACGATCGCATCGCCATCTCCCTCCCGCGTGGCATTTGTTAGAATCTCGCCGAAGGCTTTCCAGCGCGATCCGGTCTCCGCACCATAGCCGGAGAAGAAGGCGCACCCGGTCTCAGGAGTCAGATTCAAATTCTGCAACAAGTGCCGCGAAATGATCTGCCCGCCCAAGGTCGCCCCCTCGATCACATAGAAACACCCCAAGCTCCCCGCCAAAGACTCAACCTCCGGCAAGTTCGCACAGCGCGGCAGCGCGGCAATCCTCGCAGAGTCATCTCCCAGAACCGCTAGATCCCGCTCCAGTGCCCCGACCTTCAAGCGCTCCGGACAATCCAGCCCGATCTCCCGCCACCGCCCCGCCTTCACCAGCCCCTCCTCCAGCGGTGCATAATACCCGTGGAAGCGCCGCAGCAACGCACGGTAATCGCCCACCGACAGCTCCGGACTCAGCAAAGGAAGGCGCTCCTCCAAGGCCATGTGGAGCTCGCGGGTTTCATGACGGAGTCGTTTCAGGATCACTGCTGCAAGAATCCCGAAACTTGCTGAGCCGCCTCGCCAGCGCAAGCACTTGAACAACCCTTAAAAATGCGGACCCGCCGATCACGGACAAGCCGCCCTGCAATACCCCTGCCACGGCTTCACGAAACGGTCATCGGGCACCGAGAACTCCAGATTCATGCTCCCGAAGGTATCGTAGATCCGCACCGAGCTCCGCGTCTCGCCGTCCGAACAGAGCGGCAGCACCCACAACGCATGCGCCTGCGCCGGGTCCACCCGCAGCACGCACTCGCCGCTATCGTCATTCAGCGTGATCGCCCCGCCCTCGAAGGACACCCGCCGCGGCTCGATGAAGCGCGAGAAATCGAAGCCATCCCCCCGGATCCGGCAGTGCATCGGCAATTGCAACTCGACCAGATCCGCCAAGATCGGCGCCAGCGGATGCAGGTCCGGCCGCGCCCGCCGCTCCGCCGCCGCCGCCTTGCAGCAAGGGCAGGCCTCCACCGGAGCCGACAGCCCATCCCGCCACCGCAGCAGCTCCATCAGCTCCACCTCCTCCACGCAGAATTCCGCCACGAACTCCCGCAGCCGCGCCCCGTCGGCCAGCTCGTCCGGCAGTGCGAAGGCCAGCGGGAAACGGCCCTGCGTGAAATCCAGCTCCAGGATGCCCGGATTCTGCGGCAGGCTCGCCATCCGCAGCGCATGCAGCCCCACCACCCGCTCCCGCGCCACCGAAAGCCCCAGCCCCGGAAACAACAGCGAATCTCCGGACTCCATCGCCAAGCCCGCCGGATCCGCGATCGCCACCAGCTCCCCCGTCAGGTTCTTCGCACGCACGCACAGCATGCCGATCTCGGCCAGCCGCTCGAAAACCTCCGGCGCCTGATGCTGGAGCCGGATCGGGACCTGAAGGAAAGGTGAAGCACTCATCGGCGGACGAAGCTCCATCCTTAACCTCCCCCGCCCCGCCCTTGCTGGTGCCTCCTTGCGGAAAGTTGGCGCGGCATCACCCCTCCGCCCCGCCCGGGATCGGTCCTTGGCAGCGCCCGCCCCCCGTGTTTCCCTCCCCGCCCGCCGCCGTGTCCCATCCTTCTTCCATCCGCCGCACCCTCGCCATCATCTCACACCCGGATGCCGGCAAAACCACGCTCACGGAAAAATTCCTCCTCTACGGCGGCGCCATCGATCTCGCCGGCAGCGTCACCTCCCGCCGCGACCGCCGCGCCACCACCTCCGACTGGATGGAGCTCGAGAAGCAGCGCGGCATCTCCATCTCCTCCACCGTCCTCCAGTTCACCTACGGCGGCTTCCACGTGAACCTGCTGGATACCCCCGGTCACGAGGACTTCTCGGAGGACACCTACCGCGTGCTCACCGCCGTCGACGCCGTGATCATGGTCGTCGATGCCGGTAAGGGCGTGGAGGCCCGCACCCGCAAGCTCTTCGAGATCTGCCGCCTCCGCGGTATCCCGATCTTCACCTTCATGAACAAGCTCGACCGGCCGACCCGCTCGCCGATCGACCTCGTGGACGAAATCGAGAACGTCCTCGGCATCGCCTCCCACCCGATGAACTGGCCCCTCGGCGATGGCCCGCGCTTCCGCGGCATCATCCAGCGCCGCGATGGCCAGCTCAACCTCTTCGAGAAGACCAAGGCCGGTGCCTACCGCGCCCCCGTCTCCGTCCTCGGCCTCACCGACCCCGCCGTGCGCGAGCACGTCGATGGCGACCTCGTCGACAAGGCGATCGAGGAGATGGAGCTGCTCGACATCGCCGGCGCCCCCTTCGATCAGGAACGAGTGCTGAAGGGTGAACTCACCCCGATCTTCTTCGGCTCCGCCGCGAACAACTTCGGCATCCAGCTCCTGCTCGATGGCTTCCTCTCCATGGCCCCCGAGCCCTCCGGCCGCAAGTCCGGCGATACCTTGATCGAGCCCGAGGACAAGCGCTTCAGCGGCTTCGTCTTCAAGATCCAGGCGAACATGAACCCGAAGCACCGCGATCGGATGGCCTTCATCCGCATCGTCTCGGGCAAGTTCGAGCGCGACATGCAGGTCTGGCACGGCTCCGCCGCCAAGCAGATCCGCCTCTCGAATTCCCAGAAGCTCTTCGCCCAGGAACGCGAGATCGTGGACGAAGCCTTCGCGGGCGACGTCGTCGGCCTCGTGGGCAACCAGCCCTTCGAGATCGGCGACACCCTCACCACGGACTCCTCGATCAAGTTCGACGAGATCCCGATCTTCCCGCCGGAGTGCTTCGCCTCCATCCGCGGCCGCAGCACCGCCACTGCCAAGCGCTTCCGTGCCGGCATGGACCAGCTCGTGCGCGAGGGCGTCACCCAGCTTTTTGAAAGCGCCGCCGGCACCACCCTCATGCTCGGCGCCGTCGGCCCGCTGCAATTCGAAGTGCTCAAATACCGCCTCGAAACCGAATACGGCGCGGAGGTCATCCTCGAGCACGCCCCATGGACCGTCATCCGCTGGCTCATGCTCGATGGCGAGCCCGTCGCCGGCCAGAACGCCCCCACCGACGACCTCCCCGGAGGCTGCATGATCGCCAAGGACTCCGCCGGCCACTGGGTCGTCCTCGCCGAAGCCGAGTGGGCCCTCCGCAGCTTCAAGCGCTACCACGAGAACTGGGACCTCGCCGAGCGCCTCGTGAAGTAAGCCCGCACAAGCGACGCCCGCCACCAAGGGTAAGTAGTCCCGCCTTCAGGCGGACGAAACCGGGCTCACGTCCCACTATATCCATAGTAGCGGAATGACTTCGTCATTCCGGCTGGGTGCATCCTCCCCGGACAACGCCGCCCTCCCCCGAAAAAAACCGAAACCCCGGCTCTAACAAACATCGCGTCCCTCCGCTTGATTCCCCCCTTGGACGCCTTACCCCTCCCCCGAAAAAAGCCGCCCGGCTTTCACCGGGCGGCTCTCGTTTTACTTCCTTACGGGTGATCTTTGGGATCAGGGAGTGTTCTGCGTCACCTGCAGGCGGGCGAAGATGCGGCCCTGACCGGTCGGCAGCGTGTAGCTGATTTCCGTCGGGGTATCCGTCGTCGGCGTCGCCGGGCTCCAGGAACCCGGCAGCATCGTGGACGAGGTCTCGATCGCGTAGGTCAAGTCACCGTTCGTCACCGCTTCCGCACGCTTGGAGAAGGTGATCGTGTTCGTGCCGGCGTTGAAGGTCCCCGTGTTGGCATCATAGCCGGCCGGGTTCAGATTCAGCGCATACTCCAGCAGGTTCACGATGCCATCGCCGTCCGAATCGCCCGCCGGGCCACCCGTCACGCCGTTCGTCGCCGCCCAGCTCGTGTAGTTGTTCGCAGGCGGTGCGATCGTGTAGTCGATCACCAGGTTGTTGCCGTCGACGCGTGCCGAGAAGCTACCCGTGCCCGTGAAGCCCGGGGCATCGAAGACGAACTTGTTGGCCGCGAAGCCCGTCACGCCCGCCGTCGTCGAGATCAGCGTGAAGCTGCGATTCTCTTCCACGAAGCCAGCCAGCGCCGTCGGCGTGACATGGATACGCACCGGGTTCGCTGCAGTCGCCGTGATGTTCACGCCAGCCGCCGAGCCGATGGTGTCGTAGCCCGTGCCTGCCGCACCGGACCAGCCGCTGAGCTGCCAGTTGATCGCGGAGTCCGCACCCAGGGTTGTGCCGCCGTTCACCGTCAGGGTGCCGACCGCATTGTTGCCCGGAGCGATGTTCGCCGTGTTACCCGTCGTGCCGCTTGCCGCGAGCACACCCGTCGTGCCGTTGCCACCCACCGTGCCGCCGGCCTGCACCGTCAGCGGGCTGGTCGTCATGCTGGTGTTCACCAGCAGCGTGCCGCCGTTCACTGTCGTCGTGCCCGTGTGCGTGCTGGCCACCGCGCCGGAGAGCGTCAGCGTGCCGCGCCCGGACTTCACGATGTTCAGGTTGTTCTCGTTCGCCGCCGCACCGCCGAAGGGCAGGGTGTAGTTGAAGTTGCCTGGGGTGTTGACCGTCAGCGTTGAGTTGGTCGTGGCACCGCCCACGATCGCGCTGCCCGCGAAGGTGTTGCCCACCGTCAGACCGCTCACGGTCTGGACGATTGGCGCGGCGTTCTCACCCAGAATCAGCTTCGAGACGTTGTTGCTCGCCCCCTCACCGATGTTAACCGGTTGTTCGATTGGCAGGGTGTCGTCGCGCAGCAGCCGCACTTGGCTGTTGTTCACCACCGAGGTCCGGAAGTTCTTGTAGTTCTTCCCTGCCGCCCCGATGCGGACACGCACCCCTTCAGTGAAGAGAAGCTCCGCGTCATCCGAGATATCGATACCGCCGGTGATGTTGATCGGACCGGAAGAACCGCGGACGAACAGGGTGGCTCCACCCATCGTTCCCGTGATGTCACCCTGCAGGTTCAGCGTTGAGGTGGCGTTGAAGTTGCGGATGTTCACTGCGGAGCGTCCGGTCGAGTAAACCCCGATCGGGCCCGTGTAGTTCAGCGTCTGGCTGCCACCCTCGTGCGTGAAGCCCGCACGGCCGAAGGCACTCGCCCGCAGCTCCAGTGGCTCGGCCACCGTGTAGGGACCCACTCCACCCAGGTTGCGGATGTTCAGGTGCTGGCCGCCGGTGCCGTTCAGGCCGCGCACCACCGTCTTGCCGCTGGTCGATCCCAGAGCGTTGACGTGGCGGATGTTCAGCGAATTGCCACCGCCGCGGCTTACTTCGATATCTCCGGTGAAGTTGGTGTTATCGCCATTCAGGAAGAGCTCCGAACCGCCGGTCTTGATCAGCTTGCCGCTGCCATTCAGCACACTGAAATACTCGGTGTTTGCCGTCACCCGGATATCCATTTCCGCACCCGCGCCGATTGTCGTTCCCGTGCCCGCTGCACCCGCGCCTGCCGGCACGGCCGGAGAGATCAGCGTCAGGCGACCACCATTCACGGTCGTCGTGCCCGGGTTGCTGAAGGCGCCCGTGAGCGTCACATTGCCCGTGCCGCTCTTCACGAAGCTACCCGTGCCGCTTCCCGTGATCGCATTGGTGAAGATCCGGTCTCGGTTCAAGTTGATGTGCAGCACGCCGCTGTTGCTGATCGGTGCCAGACCCAGCGATCCGGTCGTCCCGCCGTTGCCCACCTGCAGTTCCCCACCGGTGATCGCCACGCTCGAGGTGGAGCTCAGGGTCGCATCGATGTCGAGTAGCGCCTTGCCGTCGCCCTGTTTCGCCAGCGCCACCGTGCCGGTGATCGTGGAGTTCACGTGGGCGGTGTTGATCGTCACGGTATTGCCCGCGCTGTTGTTCACCGTCAGGGCTGCCGGGCGCACCGCGCCGCTCACCGTGATCGGCGTGGCACCCACGGAGTCGCCCAAGCTCAGGCTGTCGCCTTGGCCGAAGGCCACGGCACCCACTCCGTCATTGAAGTTCGCCGTGCTGAAGATGTCCCAGTTGCTGTTCGTCGCGCCGGTCCAAGTCAGGTTGCGCACCGCACCTACCGTCACGTTGATCTCGCCCGCCGTCGCTAGGCTGATCGAGCCAGGACGGGTTTGCTTCAGGTTGCCACCGCCGGTCAGCGTCCCGGTGTAGGTCGCCACCGTATAAGTACCCGGGGCCAGCGCCGCATCGGAGAAGTCCAGGTTCGTCGGTCCGTTCAGCGTCAGGTTCCCGAACTCGATCGGATTGAAGTAAGCCGTGCTATGCAGGATCGTGCCGCCGCTCGCGGCCACCGTCAGCGGGGCCGCGATCACGGAGTTATCCCCGGTGATCGCCGCACTGTTCGACAGGGTCAGGGAGGCGCCGCTGAAGGTGCCGCTGTTGATCCCGAGCACCCCGCCCGTCACCGCGCTCGCGCCGGTCGGATCCCAAGGCGCATTGATCGTTAGAACTCCCAGGCCGCTCTTGGTGATACCGCCGCTACCGGTGAAGAGCTGCGGCGTCCCCAGCGTGTAGGTGTCGCTGTTCACCAACAGTCCGCCCGCCTGCACATCCGCCGTCGTCAGTCCGGAGATGAAGTTCGCTTGGTCGCTCGTGGCGATGATCTGCGAGCCGTTGAAGTTCGCCGTACCCAAGGCCAGCGGATCGGTGGCAGCGCGGAAGATCCGCGCCACCCGTGCTGTGCCACCGTTCAGGGTCAGCACTCCATCCACCGTCTCGCTCTGTGAAACCACAAGATTCGTCGCGCGCAGCTCGGCCGTGTCGGAGAGCGTGTAGCGCCCGATCCCGCTGCCGTTTTCACCCACGAACACCGAACCTTCGCGGACTTCGATCAGGCCACCGCTGTGGTTCCAAGTACCGTCGGACGCGCCACCACCGCCGCCGATGGAGATGCTGCCGCCGCCAGTCTTCACCAGGTTGCCGCCGCTCATGTTGAAGGTTCCGGTGCCGCCAGCGCGGCCGGAGGAGAACCAGTTGTTCGCCAGGATCGTCCCGCTGTTCAGGTTATAGATACCCGTGGCAGTGGCCGTCTGGCCGATCCAGCACTCGGAGCCAAGCTGTACCGTGCCGCCGTTCTGGTTCACCGTGCCCTTCGGGTTGTTACCACCCGCCACGTCACCCAGGATCATGTGGCCATCCTCGCCCGACTTCGCCACCAAGGTGTTCGCCCCGGAGACATTCAGCACGCCTTCGCCACCGGTGCGGCCCATCACGAACCAGCGCCGCACGTTAAAAGTTCCACCCGTGAGGTTGAAGGTGCCGAAGTCGGTATTGTCACCGTTCACCCCGAAGCCGATCCACACTTCGCTCTCGTTGGTGAAGGTTCCGCCGGACTGATTGATCACCCCCGTGGCCGTCGGCCCGGACTCCGCTCCGTTGTCACGGTTACCCGCGATCAACTGGCCGTTGCCATGCACGATCAAGCCGCCCGTCATGTTTAGCACGCCCGCGCCCTTCTCACCCAGGTTCAAGCGCGCGTTGCGGATGTTCAGCACGCCACCGCTCATGTTGTACGTGCCCGTCGAGCCGGGATCCACACCCATGCGGAACCAGCTCGTGATATTCACCAGACCGCCGGTCTGGTCCATCGTGCCTGCCGCACCGCCCGCACCCGTGCGGAAGTCTTGCGTGGTCCAGATCGGATCGCCGGGCGCGATCTGCACCGTGCCACCGTTCCCGACCCACGCGAAGTCGTCCGGTCCCGGGATCGTCCCGGTCGACCAGTTGGCAGTGTTGGTCCAGGTGCCGGTCGTCCCGGTCCACTGGATATCTGCTCCCAGTGCGGCAGGCAGCAGGGACGAGCCTGCAAGGATGCCGGCGAAGTAGCAGGAATTCCGAACCGCCGTGGAAATCAGGGAGGTACGGGTTGTGGGGTCTTCAGTACGGATATTCATGGGTTGGACGTGGAATCACCACGATCCAGCCCGTAACGGGGAGGAAACTCGGGTCCGGGGAAACGGGGACGGAATCTTGCCCGCTGCGGGAAGAGATCGAGGGTTTGATTACTTGGATTTCAGGGAGGCTGGCGTCTCATGGGAAATCGACGCTAGGTGGGGTTGACGTCCGGCCGTTTGAAAAGGTTTAGAACCGGATCAAATTTGTTTCCGCAGAATCGGGCATGCATCGCTTCATGTGCAATTTCGTGCGATTCGCGACACCTCTCCCGCTCTACTTGCGATCTAACAGATAGACAGTGCTCTGCATCCCGGGCTCCTTTTCCCCTTTCTTCCCCGGGCGTTCCTCAGGCCGGAACCGCTGAATTACTACGTTTATAAAAGAAAAGCCCCGGCCGCTTTCGCAGCCGGGGCTTTGGATGAATCGTTTGTTTGATCTGACCCGGTTCAGGGCGTCGGCGTCACGTTCACCCGCAGGAAGCCGCGGCTCGGCAGACCATCGGAACCGTTCAGGCTGAAGGTCCGGTAGGTGTAGCCGCTCGGTGCCGCTGGCAGACCCGTCGTGACCGGAGTCACCACGTTCACTTGGGTCGTGAAGGCGGACAGGTTCGTGCTGCCTTGGGCCGTGTAGGTGTAGCCTTGCGTCGCGGCGCTCGGTGAGGGCGAGCCGGCGAAGACCGGTGTGCCGTTCAGCACTGCGATGGTCAGCAGCAGCTCGTTGGCCGTGCCGCCGTCGCTGCTATCCGCCACCAGCTTGTAGACCTTGGCGCCGTTCGAGCCGTCGTTCGGCACACCGCCGAGCATGAACTCTTGGACGTTCGTGTCGCCATCGCCATCCGGATCCGCATCCGCTCCGATGACCGCAGGATCGGTTTCGAAGGGGAAGAAGTCATCCACCCAGTTCTCGAAGGGCGAAGCTGGCCGGACGATTGCGATCTGGTTGTTACCCAGATAGTTCGTCTGGAGCGTATAACCGGCCGGAAGCGTCGGCGTGCTCGCGAAGCCGCCGCTGAGCGTTCCGTAGCTGGCGATGATGTAGACCGGCAGCGTGGGAGTTCCGGTCAGCGTCAGGTTCGCATTCGCGAGGTTCAGGGTGCCGTTCACATCCAGTTCGCCGGCAGGCGTCGGATTCGCGTTGTTGATGGTCACCGCGAAGTTCGAGCCGGTCGCGAAGTTCACGTTGCCGTCCACTTCCAGGATCCCGGTCGGATTCCCCGGGGCGATCGATGCCCCGGTGGCCACTTGCACCGAACCGTCGATGAAGCCCGCTCCGCCCAGCGCACCCGCGCTCACCGTGGTGAGACCGGTGTAACTGTTGAAGCCGCTGAGATACAGCGTGCCCGCACCCAGCTTGGTCAAGCCACCGCCGTTGCCATCGGTCATTAGGCTGCTGGTAATTTCGATCGTCTGACCGTTGCTATCGATGTTTGCGCCGCCGTCTTCCACTGTCGCGGTGTCGATGCCGGTGAAGAACACCGCCTGCGCTCCGGCACCGGCCTTCAGCAAGCCGCCGTCGAAGTTGAAGGCGCTGATCCCGCCGCTACCCTTCTGCACCCGCTTGGTGGTGATCGTGCCGCCGTCCAGGTTCACCGTGCCGTTGCCGTTGCCGCCGTTTCCGATTACCAGCAGGTCACCGTTCACATTCAGCGCACCCGACCCGGAAACCGAAAGCGTTCCCGTGCCGTCTTCACCCACGATCACGCGTCGATCCGTCTGGTTCTGGTTGAAGGTGCCGCCTGTGATGTTCAGCACGCCGTTGGCGCCTTGATAGCGACCCACCACCGTCCAGCCGGTCGTGTTCACCACACCCGCGCTCTGGTTCCAGGTCCCGGTGCCGTTCTCGCCGATGAACACCACATCGTTGTTACCAATGTTTACGGTGCCGCCGGTCTGCGTGATCGTCCCGTTCGAGGTCGCGTTCTGCGCCACGAGGGTCGTGCCGCCGTTGAGAGTGCCGCCGGAGATGTTGAAGTTACCGATCGTGTTGACACCCTTGCCCACGAAGAAGGTTCCCGCATTCACCACCGCGGAATCCTGCACATTCAGGGTGCCGTTGCTGTTATCCACATCGGAAATGTTGAAGTCTCCTGCCGTGTTGTTCAGCACGCCGCTGTTTTGCACGGTGATCGTGCCGGTGCCGTTGCCACCGATCGAGAGCCAGCCGCCCGTGCGGTTGAAGCTCGCGGTGTCCTTCACGATCAGCGTGCCGTTGGCACCGTTCTCGTTGCCCAGGAACACCCGGTTTGTGGTGTTGAGCTGCGAGTTGCCGTTCAGGGTCACGGTGGAAGTTCCGCCCGCACCTTCGCCGATGTTGATGTCACCGGTGTTGATGGTGGAGTTGTTCAGCGTGATGTTGCCGATCGCCGAATGACCCACCACACCCGAGAGGTTGGCCGTGGCCAGACCTTGGGTCGTGATCGTGGAGTTGTTCGCCGTCAGGCTGGAGACCAAGCCCGTGGTCCCGTTGCCGCGGCTGACCACCATCCAGCTGCTCGCGGTGAGGCTCGTGCTGTTCAGCGTGGCCGTGGCTCCGGTCAGCCCGTTCGAGCCGACCCAGACTTCACCCGTCACCGAGTTGGTCTGTGTGCCGCCGCCCTCCAGCACCAGCGAGCCCTCGTCTACCCGCAGCGAGGCCGGCGTGCCGGCTCCCTTGCCCAGGACGTTGGCACCCGGGAAGCTCAGCGTCAGCGTGCCTGCACCCAGCTTCTGCAGCTTGCCTTGGTTCGGTGCGATCAGTTGGCCTGTAACCGTGAGGTTGTTGGCGATGTTGATGCTGCCCAACGCGTTGTCCAAGGGCGAGTCGTAGCTCCAGCCGCGGTCGATCGTGGTGCTCGCACCGGTGTAGACTAGTCCACCTCCGGCAATCACGAGGTTGGAAGAAGCGGAGCTTGCCGCACCCAGCGGGCCGGCCACGCCGCCGTTCGTCAGCGTGTTCACCGTCACCGTGCCGCCTTCCAGGCGGGTTTGGCCGGTGTAGTTGTTCGTCGTGGAGATCGTCGTGTTGGCGGTTCCTTGCTTGGTCAGGCCACCGGCTCCGCTGATGCTGCCGCTACCCGCCAGAGTGTAATCGTAGAGAGAGTTGTTGAAGGTCGTGAGACCCGGCGAAACCGTCACATTCAGATCTACCGCGCCGTTGTTGAACTCGGCTCCCTGTGCATTGTCATCGAACAGCGCCGGGTTACCATTCGTGAAGGTGGTCCCGGTCGACGTCAGCGTGTTGACCCAGTTTACTTCGGTGGTGTTCCAGTCGTTGGAGACGCCCGCTTCCCAACGCGGCAGAGCCACGCTGGTCACCACCAGCTTCACCACTCCTGGCGTCGCGGTGTCAAGGGTGGCAGCCATTCCCAGCGGCAGGGTGCCGATGACGAAGTTCCCCGTGCCCGTCTTGCTACCATACTGGATCAGTTCATAGGTTCCGGTTTCGGGAAAGTCATGCGTGAGGTTGATCGGCAGGTTCGCCGCCAGATTGATCGCTCCCGTGACCTTCAGAGGCGCAAAGCCCGTCTGCGGCGGGAAATTGTTGCCGATATTGATGTCCAGCGTGGTGCCGGTGCCGAAGCCCGCGCTCGGGATCGTCAGTGACTGCTCGATACCGCTCAGCGTCACGCCGAATGCGGCATTGTTAGCCACCGTCACGGCTCCCGCGGCTGCGGCTAGAGGGTCTCGCGTACCGAGCACCAGTTTGCCCGCGCTGACCGTGCTGGTCCCCGTGAAGGTGCTCGCTCCGACCAAGGCCAAGGTGCCCGTGCCGGATTTCGTCACATTCCCCGTGCCGCTCAGGGCTTGGGGTGCCGTGAGGTTGAAGCCATTGCTGTTCACCAGCAGGCCGCCCGCCTGGATCTCGGCGACGTCGCTCCCGGCCAGGAAGTTCGGCTGGTTGGAGGTTCCGAAGATCTGGGTGCCGTTGAACCGCACCGTGGCATTTCCTCCCCCGCCCACGATCTTGCTCGTGCGCAAGGTGCCTCCGTTGAGGTTCAGGATACCGGTGGCGCTCCCGTTCTGCGCGACCGTCAGATCGTTGGGGGTCCGCACCTCGCCGCCGTTCAACGTGTAAGTTCCCGCATTGTTCTCACCCACCCACATCTGGCTCGATGTGATATCGACCAAGCCCGCGCCCTGCGTCATGGTGCCGGGCCCTGTCGCGCCGACGATGAAACGCTGGTCGGCGGCCCCGCCCTTCGTGAAGGTACCGCCACTCATGTTGAAGGTTCCGGTACCCCCGTCGCGGCCGATCGCCACCCAGCTGTTGACGTTGATCGTGCCGCTCGAGAAATTGTAGATCCCGACGGAACCCGTCCGTTGGCCCACCCACATTTCTCCGCCGCCGCCGACGTTCACCGTGCCGGCATTGTGATTGAAAGTGCCGTTGTTGGGGTTAACGAAGGTATCGTTCTCGTTCTCCGCAACAATGAAGTGGCCGTTCGTGCTGATCGAGCCCTGATTGAAGTTCACCAGGCCCGTCGCGTTGTTGCGCGCTGTATAAAAGCGGCCGTTCACCGTGATGGAGCCGCCGTTCATGTTCAGGGTGCCGTTACCGGTGTTCACCCCGATGTATACCCACGCCCCGGCACCCGCATTGCCGGAGTTTACCGTGCCGTTATCGAGGTTCATCACCCCGGTCCCGGCCTGCGAACCGACGATGATGTCGTTGGTCGCCGAGAGTGTCCCGCTCGTGTTCACGTTGAGGAGGCCAGTGCCACCGTCGCCGCCGCCGTCGTCGCCACCGACATAGAGACGCGCACCGCTACCGGTAGGACCGCCCACGTTCAGGCTACCCGTGCCCTGCGCGAAGCCGGTGGAAGCCCCCCCCGTGCCGGAGGTATCTGCGAGGTTGTAGGTACCATTGCCGCCTGCCGTGCCAACGAACATCCAGTTGCCGGAGCCGGTCCGGGCCGTCCCGGCGCGGTGGTCCACGCGGCCGGTCGTTCCATTCGCGTTCCCCACCTTGATATCCCGCGGATGCACCACCGGGCTCGCGGTCAGGACCGGGAAGTTCGTCAGAGTCTGGATCGTTGCGTCGTCGAAATTGTCCCCCGTGGGCTGGCCGTTGGCGATGTTCGGCACACGACCCAAGCTCCAGTTCGCGGCAGTGTTCCAGTCATTGCTCACGCTGCCGTTCCAGAGGTTATCCACGGCGAAGGAAGAGGATCCCAAGACTGTGGTTCCAGCGACAAGCGTGGCAAACCAACGGGAGTTGTACGTGGCCGCCGCCGTCAAGGACGCGCGGGTGATGGGGGTACGGGTCGGTTGATTTTTCATGGGGTTTTTATCGGGTTTCGGGGCCGCAGGGACACGCGAAGCGACGCCGCCTCATAGAGACGACGGTCCGTGTCCGGATATCCGGGGTACGGTTAAGGGAGGATCGAGAAAGGTCTCGACCGAGGGTTCTGGGTTTCTGGGTTCGGGTTGGGTTTCAGAGAAAGGCGGGTAAGACCTCACTCTTCCTTTTCCATATACCAAGGCCGTTTCGGGGGAAAACAACTTTGTTTGCCACCCCCTCCGCTTGTGCAAATCCATGCACATCTTTGCGACATAAAACCCCTTCCCGGAGATATGATAAACCTGTCAGACAGCCGAACGCCTATTCCTTGGCTTATCGGACTTCCCTCTCCGGCACCCCGCAACCCCATGAGTAGGTTTCCGACACCGCACTTTTAATGTTACGTGATTCTACGTAAATTATCGGAAATCCACCTTCACGGGTCCAAAATGGACACGAAAAAGCCCCGGCCGCCTCTCGGCAGCCGGGGCTACAAGTTCACCACAAATCAAGGTGTCACCTGCACCCGCAGGAAGCCGCGGCTCGGCAGCCCGTTCGAGCCGCTCAAGCTGAAGGTCCGGTATTCATAACCCGTCGGAGCCGGATCCAAACCCGTCGTGACCGGACTCACCACGCTCACACCGGTGGTGAAGTCCGCCAAGTCCGTGCTGCCCTGCACCGTGTAGGTAACTCCGCCCGAGGTCGCCGTCGGCGATGGCGATCCTCCGAAAGCCGGGGTCCCGGTCCTTACCGCGATCGTTAGCAGCAGCTCCGGCTCGGTGCCGGTATCGCCGCTATCGGCGCGCAGCGAGAACACCTTCGGCCCGTCGGCCGGATCCGCCGGATTCCCGCCCAGCGCGAATTCCAGCGAGTTGGCGGTACCATCTCCATCCGGGTCGGAGGTAGGAGCCAAGATTGCGGGATCGCCATTTGCATCCGGGAAGGCGGCTTCGATGAAGGTGTCGTAAGCCGTAGCCGGCCGCGAGATCGCGATCTTGTTCCCCTCGAAATTGTAGCTGATCGAGTAGCCCGCCGGAAGTAGCGGAGCCGGGGTGATGGTGCCCGTCAACGTGCCGTAGGTGGCAATCACATACGTTCTGGCGGTGAAGTCTCCCTCGAAGACCAGAGACGCGTTCGCCAGATTGAGATTCCCCGTGACCTCAAGGCTCCCTGCACCGGCCTCGCCCGACTCGATGGTGAGCGTTGAAGCGCCGCTGAAGGTGACCGACTTCGCTACCAATGTTCCGGCTGGCGCACCAGGCCTGAGATCAGCACCCGCAGCGACGGTGACCGCGCTATCGATGAGGACACCGTTTCCGCCCAAGGTGCCTTCGCTGACTAGAGTGGTGCCGGTGTAGGTATTGTAGGAGTTGATATCGAGCCTGCCTGTCCCGGTCTTCACCACACCGCCACCGCCACCACCATCGGTGAGGGACTGGGAAATACCCACGGTGGTTCCTGCAGTTTCGATCTTCAATCCTCCCGCCTCCACATCTGCACTATCGAATGCGGCAATGAAATCAGCTGCATTCGCTGTCGCCACGATTTGAGTACCGTTGAAGTCGACGCTGGAGTTGCCGGCACCCGCGCCGCTGATCAGACCGGTGCGGAGCGTTCCACCGTCCAGATTCAAATTACCCGTGACGGTATTGTTGGTTCCGACGCGGACGATCGGGGCGATCACTTCACCGCCGGTGATCGTCAGAGTGCCGCTGCCGTTGCCGCCCTCACCGGCGAAAAGATCGCCGGTCTGCACGTCGAAGACACCGCCGCTCACGTTCACGGTGCCGTTGGCATTCTCGAAGTTACCGATCGAGACGCCGCCGCCTCCATCCTTCGTCACCGTGCCGCCCTCGATGTTCAGGACGCCGGTACCGCCGCGACCCACCGCGAGCCAGCTCGACATCTTCAGGGTGCCCGCACTAATGGTGTGGATTCCATTGCCGCCACCGCTCTGGCCTACCCAGAAGTCGTTGTTGATCGTGATATCCCCGCCGGTCTGGTTGAAGATCGCGGTGCCGTTGTCAGCGACGATGAAGTTGCCGCCACCGGTCTTGGTGATCGAACCGCCGCTCATGTTTACCGTGCCGTTGCCGCCGTTGCGGCCCACCGCCATCCAGTTGTCCACGGTGATCGCGCCTGCGCTCAGATTCAGGATGCCGGTACTGCCAGCGCCTTGGGATACCCAGAATTCGCCGGTGACATTCAGCAATGCATTGGTGCCGTTGATGGTGGCGGTACCTTTACCGGAATTGATGAACGCGGCATTGCCGTCGCCGCCGAATCCTTCCGTGCCACCGATCGTGAACAAGCGCGCCGCGTTGATCGTGCCGCCGGTCATCGTCAGGGTCGAGGGATTCAAAGCCGCCAGGTTGTTGGAACCGACGACGAACTGAGTGTTTCCGTCCCCCGCGTTCAGAGCATTGTAGGTGCCTCCGGAGATATTGAAGCTACCCGTCGCATTCCCCACGCCCACGAAGGTGCGGGAGCCCAGATGATTGATCGTACCGCCGCTGAGGTTCAGCGTGCCGACGCCGCCGTCGAAGGCTTCGCGCTTGCCGATAAAACTCCAGGCATTGGTATTCAGCGTACCGGCATCCATGTTCACCACGCCGACCGAATTGCTGGCACCGACCGCGAAGTCCGATCCCATGGAAAGGCTACCGGTGGTATTGATGTTCAGCGTCCCGTTGCCGCCTTCCGCCACTTCGTTACCGCCGATGTAAAGGCGGCCGCCAATCGTGAGGCTACCGCTACCGGTGCCAAAGTTGGTAGTGATTCCTCCGGTCGTGCTGGTGTCCGCCAGATTGTAGGTGCCGGTTCCGCCGGCGCGGCCGACGAAGGACCAATTGCCGCCACCGTTTTGGGCGACGCCCGAGCGATGATCGACCCGACCGGTGTTACCGGAGTTGAGACCCACGATGATGTCGCGCGGAGTGGCGGCAATATCGGCTACGATGACCGGGAAATTCGTCAGCGAATTCACCACGGCGTCGTCGAAAGTATCGCCTTCAGGCGCGCCGTTTGCATTCGTCGGCACGCGGTTCAGGCTCCAGTTGTCTGCTTTGTTCCAGTCGTTATCCACGGCGCCGGTCCAGAGGTTGTCCACGGCGAGGGCCAAGGGTGCGCTGAGTACCGTCGCACCTGCCACAAGGGCGGCGAACCAACGGGAATTGTGGGAAGCAGTCGCGGCCAATGCGGCGCGCGTCGTGGGAGTCTTGTATCTTGGGGTTCTCATCGGGTTGTCGGATTTGCGATGCCTGCCCGTACGACGGGCGACACACGCCCGCCTCCCAGATAGGGGAAGCCGGCATGTTCCGCTGCCGCGGGAGGGATCAGGGTCGGGTTCTACGGTTGATGACCTCAACCGGGGTCTGTGGGTCGATGGAGGAGTGGTCAATTCCGCCAGCCCCACCGGTTTCACATATCAAGCTCGTTTCAACCGAAATCTTCCGAGGCAGCGCTCCCCAAAGCCTTGTAGCTCTAGGAAGATCTGCAGCTCCATTAGGCATTTTGCCAGTAGAACATGTTTAAAATGACCAGACTCCCGTGTGCCTCGTTTGCGATCAAACCACCGTTTCAACCCTAGTTGTCATACCACTTCGGAGCGGGCTTGGTTGTAGGGTTCCACCCTCACACCGCTTCTCAGAAGCTTTCGCCTACCTTGCACCTCATTGTGTCATAAAACCGGATCGTCCCCTCAAAAAGAGGGCTCCCAATTCGGGAGCCCTCTTGAGCGATCAGGTTGTGGAAGCAGGTCTAAACTCCTGCCATTTGCTTTTTCTGCATGTCCGAGTTCCACTGCCAGCCGGGGTGGTTGACGTAGGAAAGTGCTTCCTTCACGTCGATACCTTTGCGGGCGGCAGCGATGTTGGCCGAACGATGTCGCTCCCAAGCCGCCTTCTCTCCCGCCATCGCCTTGTGCGGCTTGCGATGCGGCCAGCGATTGCCGACGAGCATGACGAAATAGCCTTCGATCCCGAAGTCGTTCTGGGTGCTCGGGATGCGGTAACGGCAGAAACCGGTGGGGCCGTTCTCCTCGTAGAAGTCGATCAGGGCTTGGATGCCCGAGAGGTCGGTGTCTGCCCGGCAATGCTTCCAGAAGGGCGTATCCAATGCCGTGTTCGCCTTGTAGTGCAGGCCCAGAAAGTCCCGGATGTCCGTCCAGGTTGCATGGGTAAGATCGTTGTAAAGCGTCCGGAAAGAATCGGTAGGCTCCAGTTCGCTGTGCAGCAGGAAGTCCACAAGGGTCTGGCAGTGTGAGCAGACGATCATCAGCGCGGTCGCTTCCAATGGTTCGACGAAGCCACCGGCATTCCCGATGGCTACGACGTTGTCGACCCACATGCGGCGGTAGCATCCGCTGCGGAATTTTACCACCCGCGGGGATTGCGGGGCTTTTGGATTTTTCCTCAGAAACTCTTCGGCGGCCTGATCGTCGCTGATCGCTTGCGAGGAGTAAACGTAGCCGCGATTGATGTGCCGCTCGTGCTCGATCTGCCAAGCCCAGCCCGCATCCATCTGCTCGGCGGTGGTGTAGGGTAGAATCGGCTCGTCCGTGCGCTCCCAACCGCCGATCACGGCGCGATCGCAGAAGAGGGTCTTGTCAAAGTTGATGAAGGGTTCCTCCAAGGTCTTCCCCAGCAACTCGCTGCGGAAGCCGCTGGAATCGATGAAGAAATCACCTTCCAGTTTTTGACCGTCTTCCAGATGGACCGCGGTGATGCCCTTCTCATTGCGTTCGGACCCGGTCACCCGGCCATCGATAAACTGGACGCCCGCCTCACGGGCCACGATCTCCAGCATGTCGACGAAAAGCTTGTTCTCAATGTGGAAGGCGTGCCAGGGCTGGATATCCGGGGCACCGTTCTGCTGCCTGCCGAAAGCCTTGCCCTCGCGCATCAGCGCGGAAGTCAGGTCGACATTGGAAAACTCGTCATCGCAGTAAAAGCCGTTCGGGCGCGGCAGATCGCCGAAGTGAACATCAAGCTGCGGAGCGAAGGTGTAATCGAAGCGGCCACGCTCACCCCAGAGGAAGCGAATGCCCAGCTTCCATGTCGGCTCCGCCAGCTCGTAGAAACGCTTCCGGGAGATTCCGAGGAAATCGAAAATGTGCCGCGGAAAATTCGGGGTGGTTCCTTCCCCGACGCCGATCACCCCGATATCCGGGCTGCGCACCACGCGCACGCGGAGTTGAGGAATCTTGCGCTTGATGGAAAGAGCGGCGATCAGGCCGGCGCTGCCAGCGCCGAGGACGATGACGTTTTGAATCATAGATGGGAGGCCAAGTGGGTTTTGAAACAGGATCAAGCTGCCAAACTTCCGGCCATTTGGCTAGAGGGGGAATTGTCAGCGACCTACGCAATACAACGGGCCACCCCTCGTCCGACAGCTTTCAGGGCAAGGCAGTCAGAATCTCCTCTACCGCCGACATGCGGCCGACTCCTTGGTATCCGCAAGCGAGGTCTCCTTCCGCCGGACCGATGAAAGTGCAGCCGTCTTCCAGCAGCTTGGCGACGTTCCGTTGCACCGCCGGATGCTGCCACATCTTCCCGTTCATGGCGGGCGCGATGACGACCCGCGTGCTGCGCGGCAGGGCGAGATAGATCGAAGCGAGGGGGTCCGGGGCCAAGCCATGGGCAAAGTTTCCGATCACATCGGCGCTGGCGGGGGCGACGAGAAAGAGATCGGCGCGATCTGCCAGTTCGATGTGCCCCGGCTTCCAGCTCTGCTTCTCATCCTCCAGCGTGACAAGCACCGGCTGGCGGGTGAGGACCTGCAAGGTGAGCGGGGTAATGAACTCGGTGGCCGCCTTGGTCATCACCGCGTGCACCTCGTGTCCGGCCTTCACAAGCTGGGAGGCGATATCCGCCGCCTTGTAAGCCGCGATCGAGCCGGTGATGCCGAGGACGATATTCATGCGCGATAGATACCCGCGGATCGCAAAGGTCCAAGCCGAAGTCGCGGATCATCGTCCGGGGATGACCGGTGCGCCCATAGCAGCCCGGGGATCGGGCACGGCCACCTCTCCTTCCGCCATTTCGTCCAGCAGCTCGCGTGCGAGAACCCGCACGTCTTCCTCTCCATCCTGCAATCCTCTGTCCAAGATCGGCTTACCCAGGTCGCCATGGGTGCTGGCGGTCATGAGGATCGCCTCCCGCACCATCGCATCCGGCTCGGTCTGCACCAGCAGGGAAAGAAGCTGGGTTGGGCCCGGCTCGGGATCCCCGTCCTCAAAATAAGAGAGGATCTCCACCCGCATGAACGGGTCCAACTCCACCCGGTAAGCGGACTTGATGAATTCCGTGCGGGGAGTGCCTTTCAGCGCGGCCGCTTTCTTGAGATACTCGGAGCGCTCCGTCGGCGTCCACTGCGGGTAAGCCGGATCGAAGTCCGGGCTCGCCGAAGCGGAAGCCGGAGGTGCGACGGCGGGCCGGGGCGATGACAAACCCGCTTCCGGCGCAGCCGACGGGGCCCCGGAGGGACGCCGCAAGGCGAGGAAACAGCCAACTCCCCCTATGACGAGAGCCAAAGCGATCAGCAGCAGGCGGGGCCGCGGTGATGACGATGGAGCCATAGGGAGGAGTCAGCCAGCCGATCCTAGAATCAGTTGAAAGTCCAAGTGAGACGCGTGTTCGCGGCATCCCAAACGAAGCTTGCCGAACCCACAGGTGTAGCCGCGCAGCCGGATTGGACACCGGGGTTGATCGTCAGTTGCCGGCGCGGCCCATACAGGGTTCCTGTCTCCGGATTCTGCAGATACATCTCGAGGAAGGCTTGGCCGCTGCCGCCCGCAGGTGCGTACCATCCCGCTTTCGCGGTAATATCGAAGTTTGCGGGCAGCACCTGGTCCTCCGCCGCTTGGGAGATCAAGCAGGTAACCTGCTCGAGCCCGCCGGTGCCGGTATCATCACCGGTCCAATCAAGGTAGTCGGAACTGGAACCGCAGGCGTAGCCGACCGACTCCCCGAGGAAAGTCGTGGAGGTATCCAAATCGGACTGATCCGCAGGCCAAGTGTAGAGGATCTTGAGTACGATGCCGTTTGCCAAAGTATGCGTGGGCTTCTCCAGCAACTCGTTCATTACCTCCGTGATGAGGGTCCACAGCGTGCTGGAATTCAGAAGCGCACCGCCGAGCCGGAGAAGATCCAGAATCTGGGCGATGAAGGCACCGTAGACATCAAGGTCACCGGTATCGATGGAACCGAAGACGCCGTTCGCCACGTCGGTGTGTGTCGCCGGGTCACCATATTTGACGGGGGAGTAGAAGCCGGTGATCGCCAATCCGAGGCCGATGATGGAAGCGAAGACGGTGGAGGGCTCAAAGGCCGCCATATTCTCGATGCCTCCGCCGACAATACTGGCAGAGATCGCGGCGAGCTTGGTGAGCAGCCAGCCGTAGTTACCCATGACGGCACCTTCGGCGGTGCCAAGCACGGTGGTGTTGACGGATCCGCGCGGGGCCGCGGTTGCCCCGAGAAGGGCGCTATAGTCAGCCTTGAAACGCATGCCGGCCCAAGTCTTGGAGTAGGCCTGCAACTTGCTGGCCGTTTCGAACCAGAAGGTGCCATGATCGGAGATATTCACGAAAGAGGAGTTCGCGAACTTCTGGCCGTTGAGCTTGCCCTTCACCTTTACCATGGCCAGGCCAGTGGTCTTGTTCAGGGTTGCGGAGACGGTGTTGCCCCCGGGAACCTTCATCGTGAACTTCGAACCGCCGGCAGCGACCTTGATTTCCACGGGTGCCGCGGAGTTGCTCCAGAAGCCGTAGAGCCGCTTGAACTTCCCGAGCTTGCCGTTCTTGTCGATCTTGTCTTCCGGGACCACGGCCACCTCGCCGGAGTCATGAAGGATGGCCATCGAATTCTTCGAGTAGACCTGGGCAGGAAGCATCACGAAGATCTTCTGCGGGACGATGGCGCGGGGATTCTTCGCAAGCGGCGCAGACGCGGTAGAGCGGCAGCCGCAGTCCGGCATCGCCGGCTTTACATGCGCGGACACCGATTGGATCTGCGCGATGTAAGGGAGGAAACTAACAATCAGGGTTAAGGCTGTCTGGCCAAGGCCAACAACCATCCGGGGGAGGGAGGTGTTCATAAACGGATCGGGAGGTTCCGGGGGAGGAGTCTCACAGCTATTCCCCACCGACCCTCAAGACAAGCCAAAACATAAATCACTTAGCTCAGACCTTCTTATCATTAATCCTTTGCGAGCTTGTCGAGTACCCCGATCACTCCTCCGTGGGCCCGATAAGATAGTAGGGATTGTCTTCGCGTAGCGTGATCCCGGCCGCATTGCCCACGACACGGGAAGGCATGCCATTGGGATCGAGGGCTGTGACCTTGAGATTCGCGGCATCCGTGCGCTTGAAGCTCACTTCACCCGCCAGCTTGCGGACGAGCCAAGGATCCGACCCGATGGCCGTGATCTTGAGACGACCGCCGCCGGCCGGTTCGGTGGTGAAGTTGCTGGCTTTCTCCTCGCTCATCACTTGCAGGAGAATGCGCGTGGAGCTGGCGAGCGGCTTGCCATCCAAGGAGACCGCTACGATCTGACCGAGCTCCATCGACGAACGGATCGAGAGATCCTTCAGGTCCAAGCTTCCCGCAGCTTCGAGATCGCCCACCGCTCCTTGAGCAGCGGGTGCATTCAATGTCAGCAGGCCTTTGCCATAGTCCAACTGCAGATCGCCGTTCGAGGACTTCACGAGTTTCTTGTCGCGATCAATCAGGCGGGAGAGATCGGCAAGCTTGGATGGGCCCGCTTGGCCGATGCGGACGGAAGTACGACCCGCATAGTGGATCAGCGGATCGATACCGTCTTCGCCCTTCGGGACTTGAGCGCCGGGAGCATCCACCTTGCGGAGTTCATCGAGGCTCGCGCCGGGGGCCAGCGGACTGCCTTTCAGTGCGAGGGCGTCCTCCAAGGTGAGCGGAATATCGGCTAGCACGTCCCCTTCCCTTACCAAGCCGAGGCGGAAGATCGCGGCGGCAGCCGGGAACTGGCCCATCTGGGTGGGCGACATGAGCGTCCACGGCTGCATGAAGTAGCCGGGCTTGACCGACCAGTCCTTTGAATCGAGCGCGAAGTGGACGATGCCATCGCTGCCTTGCAGGGCTCCGTACGCGGCGTAGAAAAGCGGGGCTTCGCCCCGGTAGCGGTTCGGGCGATTCCATGTGGTCTCCGAGATCATCGAGGGCTTGCCGTTGAACATCGGATCTGCGGAGGGATGCGAGAAATCGAGCGGCTTGCCGGGTTCCTCCGGTTCGAAGCGAAGGGCGCTGCGGTCGCGGTAGGTATGTCCATCGCGGATCGACCACTCGGCGGCATCGCCCTTATGCTGGCAGGAGAAGTAGCCGTGGCGGTCGATGAAGTCCCCGGGCATGTAGCTGTATTTCTCCAGCGGGCCGAGGATGTCGTTGTTCGCGGTGGTCCAGTTCGAGGCGGTGACGAGGCCCTTGAAGCCTTGGGCACGCAGCCACTTGGTGCTGTCCTCGTAAAAGCCGCGCTGCGTCTCCATCAGGAATGTGGCGGTATCCTGGTCGCGCAGCGTCTTGTCCGTGAAGATCTGATAGAGGGAACGGAAGCCGACGCGGTCCTTGGCATCGTGGGAATGATCGAGCTTCCAGACCGCCCGGGCTTTCTCGAGCGAGCCGTGCTTCCTCGCCGCCCAGGTGGCGAATTGCTTCTCCAGCTTCTGGAGCTGCGGCGCGGGGATATTCTTCTCATCGAAGGTCCAGAAGAAGAAGGAGTCCTCGTTGATGAGTTCGACTCCCATCAGGGCGGGTTCATCGGTGAGCTTCTTGCCGTCCGGACCGGGCTTCGTCAGCAGGGCTTCCATCCACCCGCGGTAGAGCTTCTGGAATTCGGGCTCGAAGTAGAGGAGAGCGAAAGGATGCTTGCTGCCGTCGTAGCCCTCGCGCCAGCCGGGGCCATTCTCCGGAGTGAGCCAGAGCGGGAAGTAAACCGAGAGGTGCGAGTAGATGCCCTCCTTCTTCATCGCCGCGACAATCTCGTGGATGTGGGCGACCTTGGCCGGGTCGAGTGTGCCGGTCTTGTTGTCGAAGACCGCACCGTGCAGGCGGACGAGGTTCACGCCGCGCTTGGCCAAGGTGCGGGCGCACTCGGCAAGGTCCTCGCCCTTGAGTTCGTGCGGCGGGCCATTCACGGCCCAGAAGCGGACTTTCTCGCCGGTGCCGCGATAGATGAAGTCGGGGCCTTTCACACCGATGCCGCCTTTCTCGCCGGCGAACTTTTCGTTCAGCGGGCGGAGGTTAAGAAGTGCGCCTTCGAAGCGGTCCTTGGCGGGTAGCCAAGGGACCCAGCCTTGGTTGGCCTTGGCGAGATTGTCCTTCTGCGCGGCGATCTCGGCGGGCTTCAGGATGCCCATCGGGGTGAAGTTCGAGGCGGCGGGTGCGAGGACGAAGCAATCGAGGCTGCCGTGGTTGGAGTTCTCGCTATCGAAGCGGAAGGAGAGGCGGTGCTTGCCCTTGGTCAGCTTGAGCGTGCCGGCGTGGGCCCAGGCGAGGAAGCGCAGGTCGGGCTTGTCGTTGCTGGCGATATTCACGTTGCCGCTCTGGCGCTTCTCCATGTCGATGGCTTGGGAGGCGGCGGCGTCAAGTTGGTAGGAGAGTTTGGCTTGGACGGGATTGGCGCGGACCCAGAGTTCGAAGTCGCCGGATTCGGCGATCTCGAGGTCGTAGCTGGCGGTGCCCGGGTATTCCTTCTCGAAATGGGAAAGGAAGTCGCCGCCGGAGAGTTCGTCCTTCTTGACCTCGCCGTGATACCAAGGGTGTTTGAGGACTTTCGACTCAGTGGCAGATTCGCCTTCGATCCAGAGGACCGGCTGCGCGGCCATGGCGGGGAGGGCGAGTAGAAGAAGCAGGGATGAGCGCACGAATCGGATACCAGTGAATGGGCGCGGTTGTTGCAAGGAGTGTGCTCCGGCGCGGGTGGGAAGCGGGCGAACGGGAGCGGGGAAAGTCATGAAATGTCTGTTGTTTTGAGAAAGTTTCGGGAGGGGGGAATACGGGCTGTTAGAGGAGGGTAGCAGACGGGATGGGAAGAGGACAGATGGAGATGCTTGCCAGCCGCAAATGGGAAATTTGTGATTCCGGGTTGTGGGGATTCTCTGCCGCAGAAAGGCGAGGCGTGGATTTTCAGGCGAGGGGGTGAGTTCCGGCCTGAGGCAACCCCGTTGGGGTTGGAATCATCGGGCGTGATACCCAGGGTAGGCCTCCTGCGTCGGCCAACCCTGGGCTTTATGAGGGAACGGCGTTGCCGTTCTTGGACTGGAATGGCGCCGGAGCAGGAGGATGCCCGGGGCCTCGCTAGTCCCAGACGTAGCGCTCGTCGTAGGAGATGCCGTATTTTTCGAGGAAGGTGCGGTACTCTTCCTGGAAGGAGCGTTTGCGATGATGCTCAGCCTGATTCGCGATGTAGGTGCGGACGACCTCGATCTCGCCTTGGCCGACGGAGAAGGCACCGTAACCGCCTTGCCATGAGAAGTCTTTCAGGTCGGCGTGTCGGGATTTGAGCCAGAGACTTGATGCGCGCTTGAGATCCCGGACCAGATCGGAGGTGGTCAGGGTTCTCGGGAGAACGAGGAGAAGGTGAACGTGGTCAGCGACACCACCGGCGATGATGGAGTTACCGCCGTGATGGTTTACGATGCCTCCGAGGTAATGATGGAGTTCAACGAGGAGTTGGGGATCGCTGAAGAAGGGCTGCCGATCCTTGGTCGAGAAGATCAGATGGATCAGGAGGTTTGTTAGCGATTGGGGCATTTCGCGGGGACTACATCAGGCTTGGGGACCGAGGCAACCCCGTTGGGGTTGAAATCATTTGGCGGTGGGATCCCAGGGTAGGCCTCCTGCGTCGGCCAACCCTGGGCTATAGGAGGGAACGGCGTTGCCGTTCTGGGAGGCGGTGCCGTTCTCGGACGGAGGATGGGCGTTGAGGATAGGCGGGTGATCAATCCCTCTTCAGGCGGGCGACCCTGAGGCGCTCGCCGAATAGCAGGGCCTTGAACTTGGCGTAGTCCTCTTCATGGGTGCCGGAGAGGAGGCGGTACTTGTACTCCGGCCAGTGGCGCATCTCGTCGATGGCGTTGCGGAGGCGGAGTTCGATGACCTCGGCGCTGTCGGTGCCACGGCCGTTGAGGCGGGCGGCGAGCTCCTGTTCGTCTGGGGGCATGACGAAGAGATCCACCAAGGCGAGGTGGATGGATTCGTCATCGCAGGCGCGGACCTGGGCGGCGCCTTGGACGTCGATGTCCATGACGACATCGATGCCGCTGGCGAGGCGGCCGAGGACCTCGCTGCGGAGGGTGCCGTAGTGGTTGCCGTGAACCAGCGCGTGTTCCAAGAACTCACCGGCGGCGACCTTGGCGGCGAACTCTTCCCGGGTGAGGAAGAAGTATTCGCGACCGTGAGTCTCCCCGAAGCGCGGCTGGCGGGTCGTACAGGAGATCGAGAACTCGGCTTCGCCATCCTTTGCGAGGCGGCGGCAGAGGGTCGATTTCCCGGAACCCGAAGGGCCGGAGACGAGGAAGAGGATGCCGGTGCGGGACATGAAGACGATGAGAGCGGGAGAGAGGTCGCCAAAGACGCGGAGATCTGGAGCGCCTCCAGCCGGACCGTTCGGAGAACGGTCCCTGCCGTGGCGGCGATCAGGCGAGTGCTTGGGCGCGGGCTTCGGCGGCGAGGAGCATTTCTTCTTCGGCGAGGCCGGAGCGCTTGAGCAGGGCATCGAGCGAGGCATCCCGGCCCATGAAGCGACGGAAGAGTTCATCGACCGGCTCGGAGTTCCCCTTCGAGAGGATGTGCTCGCGGAAGGCATAGCCGGACTCGGGGTCGATCACGCCATTCTCCTCGAAGCGGGTGAAGGCATCCGCATCCAGCACCTCCGCCCACTTGTAGGAGTAGTAGCCCGCGGCATAGCCGGTGGGTGAGCTGAAGAGGTGGTTGAAGCGGCGCGCCATGCTGGGCGAGTCGGTCTTCAGCGGGACGCGGTACTCGGCGAGGATCTCGCGGTCCACGGTATCGAGGTCGCGGCCCTTGTAGCGATCGAGGTGGGTGTGCAGCTCGAGGTCGAGCTTGCCGAAGGAGAGCTGCCGCATGAAGGCGGTGGCGCTCATGTAGTTCTTCGCGGCGATCATGCGCTGGTAGAGGTCCTCCGGAATCGGCTCGCCGGTCTCGTGATGGCGGGCGAAGAAATCGAGGGAGCGGCGGTCCCAGCAGAAGTTCTCCATGATCTGGGAGGGCAGTTCGACGAAGTCCCAAGGGACGTTCGTGCCGGCGAGAGACTTCACCTGCACCTCGCTGAGCAGGCCGTGGAGGAGGTGGCCGAACTCGTGGAAGATGGTCTCCACCTCGCCGTGCGTGAGCAGAGCGGGCTTGCCATCCACGGGCGGGGTCATGTTTCCGGTGATGAGGCCGAGGTGCGGCTCGCGGGCAGCGCCATCCCCACCGGGGTGGCCGGTGAAGATGCAGTTCATCCATGCGCCGCCGCGCTTCGATTCGCGCGGGTGCCAATCGGCATAGAAGGAACCGAGGTGCTCGTTGGTCTTGGTATCCCGCAGGTCGTAGAACTTCACCTCCGGGTGCCAGACTTCGATCTCGTTCTCCGAGGCGGTGGCGGGGCGCTGGCCGCGCTCATGGAAAACGGCGGCGCGCTCCTGGATGGTGATGCCGAAGAGCTTCGAGCAGAGATCGAACATACCCGCCATGACCTTATCGACGGGGAAGTAGGGGCGGAGGACCTCGTCATCGAGATCGTATTCCTCCTGGCGGCGCTTCTCCGACCAGTAGGCATATTCCCACGGCTGGAGGCCATCGACCTCGGTGTCGGTTTTGCGGCCCTTATAGTCGCAGAGTTCGCGATACTCGCGGTGGAAGGCCTTGTCGATACGGTCGTGCAGGTCCTCGGTGAACTTGAGCGCGGTCTCGCCGGTGCGAGCCATGCGGCGCTGCAGGGTGAGATCCGCAAAGTGATCGTGGCCGAGGATGGCGGCCTTCTCGCGGCGGAGCTCGAGGATCTTCCAGACGAGGTCGGTATTATCGTGATCGCCCTCGCTGGCGACTTTCACGGAGGCTTCCCAGACCTGCTTGCGGATACCCTCGTCATCGAGGTGCTGCATGACCGGGAACATGGAGGGCATCTGCAGGGTGAAGCGCCATGCGGGGGCTTCCTCGGTAGCGACACCCTTGGTCTTCGCGTTGGCGAGGGCGGCGGCCTTCGCGGAGGCGGGCAGGCCGGCGAGCTTCGACTCATCGGTGATGACGAGGTCCCAGGCATTGGTGGCATCCAGAACGTGCTCGGAGTATTGCTTGGTGAACTTGGACAGCTCGGCCTCGATCTCGGCGACGCGCTGCTTCTTCTCCGGCGGGAGGTCGGCGCCGGATTGGGCGAAGTCGAGCATGGTCTCCATGACGTAGCGGCGCTGCACCGGGGAGAGGGAGTAAACCGCCTCCGACTCGCCGAAGGACTTGAGCGAGGACCAGATGCGCTCATTGAGCGGGATGGAGGCGTAGAACTCGGAGACCTCCGGGAGCATGGCATTCAAGGCGGCGCGCTGGGCGGGCTCGTCGCAAACGGAATCGAGGTGCTGGAGGCGGCCCCAAGCGAGATTGAGTGCATCGCTAGCCTTCTCGAAGGCACCGAAGGTGTTCCCGTAGGTGGCCTCTTCCGGCTTCACCTGGCAGACGGCTTCCAGATTGGCCTTCGCGGTTTCCAGCGCGGCGCGGATGTCCGGCTCGACCGCCTCCGGAACCAGCGTGGACCAGCGGACATGAAAGCCTTCATCGAGAAACGGATGCATGGGCGGTGTACTAGGCGAGCCGCCGGGAAATGGGAAATGGAGAAATGACGAATGCTGGAGAAATGACGAATGTCGAATTTCCGAATGACGAAGGAGTGGGAGACAGCCTCACGGGCTGCTTGGGCGAGATCGGGCGGCGAGGGTTTCCAAGGCGATGCCGAGGGCGACGCCCGCGGCGTAGGCGAGGAGATCGGGGGGATTGAAAGTGGAGCCGAGGACGAGGTGGCCGGGGCGGGTCTGGCGGATCGCATCGAGCCAAGCGGCGCGGTAGAGTTGGAGGAACTCGATGGTCCAGGCGAAGGCGAGAGCGGCCGCGCCGATGCGGAGAGTGGAACTGCGACGGAAGAGCCAGGCGAAGCCGAAGAAGGCCATGAGGGCCCAGAGGAGATCGCCGCCGTATTTCTCGATAGGCGGAGGGAGGGAGACGGGGTGGGAGCGGAGGAGGAGGCCGCTGGCGATGGTGAGAAGGATCCAGAGGGTATAGAGCGGGCGGCTGCGGGACATGGGGAAAGAGGAATGACGAATGAGGAATTTTCGAATGCCGAATGACGGAGAGGCAGGAACGGTGTGAGAAGGGGGTCGACATTCGGGGAATCGGGTTTGTGATCCAGGGCATGGCGTCCGACTTGCTGGCTGTGTCCCGGGAACTGAAGGCGATGGCGGAGGCGGGGCTGCGCTATTCGACGGGGGTCTATGATCTGGAGCGCTACAAGCGCCTGCACGAGATCGCGTCCGAGCTGCTGGCGGCGGAGGCGAAGGAATTCCGCTGGCCGGTGGAGATCGGCTACGCGACGCCAAAGGTGGACATCCGCGCGGCGGTGATCGAGAGGGGCAAGATCCTGCTAGTCAGGGAGGTGGGGACGGGGACTTGGGCGCTGCCGGGGGGCTGGGCGGACCTGAACGTGAGCCCGGCGGAGAATGCGGCGAAGGAGGTGCTGGAGGAGGCGGGAATCGAGGTGGAGGTCACGAAGCTGATCGCTTGCTGGGACAAGGACAAGCAGGGGCACCCGCGGCAGCCGGAGCATGTGTATAAACTTGTATTTCTTTGCCAACCAAAGGGTGGCGAGCTGAGGACATCGCACGAGACGGACGGCTCCGCCTATTTCACGGAGGACGAATTGCCCGAGATGTGCCCATATCGGAATGCTCCTCATTATGTGAAACTTGCGTTTGAACATTTCCGCAACCCGGAATTGCCGACATTGTTCGACTGAACGCGATGCGGGCTTGAGTGGCACGAGTTCCGCTGCCTATGTTCCCGGCACTGAAATGCGTGCGCCTCCCGCCGACTGGATTCTCCGCGGCGACCCTTTCCATGCCAATGGGAAAGGTCGGGGGCATGCCTTTCCGGCGATCCTCGAACACCTGATCCGGCAGCGCGGTCTGCCGGCGGGGGAGGATCTGGAGGGTTTCCTGCGGCCGAAGCTGCGCGACCTGAGCGACCCCTTCCTGATCCCGGAAATGCGGGACGCGGTGACGCGGATCCTGCGGGCGGTGGACCGGAAGGAGAAGATCTGCATCTACGGCGACTACGACGTGGACGGCGTGACCTCCATCGCGGTGATGCGGCGGCTGCTGCATGCCTACGGTCTGGAGGCGCGGCACTTCATCCCGCGGCGGAGCAGCGAGGGCTACGGGCTGAGCTGTGCGGCGCTGGCACGCTGCATGGTGGAGGGGCCGAAGCCGGACCTGCTGATCGCGGTGGACTGCGGGACGGTCTCGATCGACGAGATCGCGGGGCTGCGGCAGGACGGGGTGGATGTGATCGTGGTGGACCACCACGAGCCGAGCCCGCGCGGGCGACCGGAGGTGAACGCGCTGGTGAACCCGAAGTGCGGCGGCGGGCCGACCTATCTCTGCGCGGCCGGGGTTTGCTTCAAGCTGGCCCACGCGATGATGAAGGAGCGGCCGGTGGAGTCATTCGATCTCAAGGAGTTACTGGAGCTAGTGGCGGTGGCGACGATCGCGGACATCGTGCCGATGGTCGGGGAGAACCGGATCATGGTGCGGCACGGTCTGAAGCGGCTGCCGATGACCCTGAACCCGGGGCTACAGGCGCTGCAGGAGGTATCCGGGATGAACGGCAAGCCGACCTCGATGGACGTGGGCTTCCGGATCGGGCCGCGGCTGAATGCGGCGGGCCGGATGGATGTGCCGGAGGACGCGCTGGCCACGCTGCTGACCGATTGCAAGCGGCTGGCGCGGACGATGGCCGACAAGCTGGACGACTACAACAAGCGGCGGCAGGCGCACGAGAACCAGATCCGGCGCGAGGCGATGGAGATGCTTTCCAAGAGCTTCGACCCGATGCGCGATCCGGTGATCGTGCTGGGATCGCGGACCTGGCACCCGGGCGTGGTGGGAATCGTGGCCTCGCGGCTGATGCGGCAATTTCACAAGCCGACCTTCGTGGTGGCGATCGACGACGGCGGGGTGGGCAAGGGCAGCGGACGCAGCATCGAGGGGGTGTCCCTGGTGCAGGCGATCAATGCGTGCCGCGGTCACCTGCTGGCAGGTGGCGGCCACGACATGGCGGCGGGTCTTTCGATCGAGGAAGACCGGATGGATGCCTTTCGGAGCGACTTCGCGGAGTTCGTGCTGAACAACACGATCGCCGAGCAGCGGCAGCCGAAGCTGCGGGTGGATGCGGAGATCACCTTCGACCAGCTCTCGCTGGAGTTCTTGGCGGACTACGAGCTGCTGCAGCCTTTCGGCAACGGGAACCCGCAGCCGATCTTCATGGCGCGCGGGGTGCACCTGAGCCGACCGCCGGTGCACATGAAGAACCAGCACCTGCGGCTGAATTTGCGGCAAGGCTACCATGAGCAGGATGCCGTCTTCTTCGGGGGCGGTGAGCTGGCTCTGCCGGATCCGCCGTGGGACATCGCATTCACGATCGACCGAAATTGCTTCCGGGGACGGACGAGCCTGCAGATCATCATGCAGGATGTGCGGGCCTCGAAGTGAGGGGAGTGGCCGGCGACGGTGGGCCTGAGGGAGACGGGAGCGCTGCCGTGCAAAGTCAAAGTCGTGTCAAAGACGCGACAGCGCGGCGGTCCGATGTTGCGGAGGGTTCATGAGATATGAGCTAGTCATGGGATGGATCGGATTCCCTTTCGTGTCCCAGCTCTTTTGTCCGTGCTTGCGTTGCTGTCGCTTGGCGGATTGCGGGCTGATCCGGTGGTGCCGCTGCCGGACAAGATGAAGATCGGGAAGAAGGAGGGTGAGGCCTTGGAGGGCGTGTATCTCAACTTCAATTTCGCGGAACTCTCTGCGGCTTTCGGGATGAAGGATGGGGTGAGCACGACCACCGTGCCGTGTGCGGAGATGGATGCGGCAAGCCTTGCCGCCCTCGCGGCGAAGATTCCGCCGGTGGCGGGCTGGCTGGACGCAGGCAGGGCGCATGTGTGCATCCGGGTGGTGGGTGCGGCGACGCCGGAAGCGGAGACCGAGGCCGCGGATGCGATCCGGCAGGCGGCGGAGGCAGCCGAAGCGATGAAGGAGAAGATCGCCCTGTATCAAGTCTTCGGCATCGTCTCGCAGCTCTTGGCGGCGGAGAAGGCAGCCCATGATGCGGAGACGAAACTGGAATCCGATCTCGAGCAACTGGGGCTGGCGATCAAGGCGGCGGAAGAATGGGGCAAGAAGTACGGGGTGAACCCCCTGACCGGGGAAGACCGGTCGAAGGCCCACATGGAGTGGGCGACGGGAAGCCTGAAAGGGAGCGTGGCCCATGGCCGCGAATACAAGCTGCCGGAAACGAAACGCGACCTGATGATCCGTCTGGCGTCTTGCCGCGCCTACATCGGCTACTGCGAGATCTCCGGACGGAAGGAGTATGGGAAGGTGCTCGATGAGCTGATGCAGAAGGTGCTGGCGCGCTCGGCGATCGCGAGGGAATGGGAGCCGGCGGGATGCTGTCTGCTGGGGACGCTGGCACCCAAGGTGGCGGAGCACAGTCATCGCGGGAACAACGTCAAGCTGCTGGGCCAAATGTTCGGCAAGATGACCCTGCAATCGACGCCGGACAAGGCGCTGGACCTGCTGATCCCGCACTCGAACATCGTGGAGCGGGATGCGATCAAGAAGGCGCTCGTCGACACGGTGACACGCAAGATCAATCAGGCAAGCGTGGGGGAAGGCGATGCCCAGAGACATTTCTGGTATGCGATCAAACCGGCGATTGCCGACTTCGATCGGCGGCAGCGGGTGTTGAAGAACGTATCGCTCTTTCTGGAGGAGTCGGTCCGGATGAGCGGGCTCTGAAAAGAACTGAGCCGGGCGATTATCCAAGCGCTCCGTTCAACTACTACTTTAGCTGTTCGGATTTTTGCGACTTGGAACCGTCCGGCTCTGAGAGACTGGTCGCACGGATTCCGACGGGTGCAAATGGTTTTTTCCCACCTGCTGACCAAGGGGGAAAGCGGCGATGCTCGCACGCAGTCCAAAGCGGCTGCACCGCCAAAAGGGGCGGACTTACTGCCAATGAGGGAAAAAGTGAGCCGGGCGATTTTTTCCGTGCCCACGCCGGTCTCTCTTCAAGAACCCGCGAATTATGGACTCGGAATCGTCCGGCTCTGGGATACCGGTCGCACGGATTTCGAGCCGTGCAACCGGTTTTTGAGATGGTTAGAGAAGAGCGCAAGATGCGCCCTCTCCTAGGTTTAGCGCAGGAGATTCCACGCGGTGACCAGGGCCTTGAGGCCGGCCATTTCGATCGAGGAATCGATGCCACAACCCCAAAGGATCCGGCCGTCATCGTGCTGGACCTGGACGTAGGCGGCGGCGCTGGCATCCGATCCGCCGCGCACGGCGTGCGAGCGGTAGTCGGTGACCTTGAAGTCCTTCATGCCGACACTCTCCATGGCATGGACGAAGGCATTGATCGGACCATTACCGAGGCCGTGGATCTTCTTCTCCTCGCCATAAAGTACGACAGTCGCCGTACATGCGACCTGGCCGCGTTCGACGGTGTGGTGGATCAGCTCGTAATCCTTCACCGAGAGTGGCAGCTCGACATTCGCGAACAGGCGGTGGAACGCGTCCCGGATCTCATCCGCGGTGAGCTCGCGGCCCAATTCATCGGCGAGGTCATAGATGCGCTTGCCGACCTGCGGGTGCATGGTCTTGGGCAGATCGAGGCCGTGCTCGCGATCGAGGATGTAGGCGATGCCGCCCTTACCCGACTGCGAGTTGATGCGGATGATGGCTTCGTAGGAACGGCCGATGTCTTGCGGGTCGATGGTGAGGTAAGGTACGCCCCAAGGAATATCGGGGTTCTCCTTCACTTCCTTCTCGCGGCGGTCGAGGCCCTTCTTGATCGCGTCCTGGTGAGAACCGGAGAAGGCGGTGAAGACCAGCTCGCCGGCATAGGGATGACGCTCGCCCACGGTCATGCGGGTGACCTTCTCGTAGACCTGCCGCAGCGAGGTCAGGTCGGAGAAATCCAGGCCGGTCTCGATGCCGTGGCCGTTCATGTTCAGCGCCACGTTCACGATATCCAGATTGCCGGTGCGCTCGCCATTGCCGAAGAGCGTGCCCTCGACACGATCCGCGCCGGCCATCAGGCCCAGCTCGGTGGCGGCGGTGCCGGTGCCGCGGTCATTGTGCGTGTGCAGCGAGACGATCACCGAGTCGCGGCGGTCCAGATGGCGGACCATCCACTCGATCATATCGGCGTGGATGTTCGGCGTGGTCCACTGGACGGTGTCCGGCAGGTTAATGATCATCTTCTTCTCCGGCGTGGGCTGCCAGACATTGATGACCGCGTTGCAGATCTCCGCGGCGAAATCCAACTCGGTGTCGGAGAAGGACTCCGGGGAATACTGGAGGATCACCTCGGTCTGCGGGATCGTCGGGGCCAGCTCTTTCACCAGCTTCGCGCCGTCGATGGCGAGCTGCTTGATATCATCGCGCGAGGCGTCGCTGAAGGTCACGCGGCGCTGCAGCGGCGAGGTGGAATTGTAGATGTGAACGATCGCCTTCTTCGCGCCAGCGATGGCTTCGAAGGAGCGGCGGATCAGGTGCTCGCGGGTCTGCACCAGGATCTGGATGGTCACATCCTCCGGGATGCGGTTCTCCTCGATCAGGCGGCGGCAGAAATTGAACTCCGTGTCTGCGGCGGACGGGAAACCGATCTCGATCTGCTTGAAGCCGACGCGGCAGAGCAGGTCGAAGAACTCCAGCTTCTCCTCCACGGACATCGGCTGCGGTAGTGCCTGATTGCCGTCGCGGAGGTCCACCGAGCACCAGATGGGTGCGGTGGTGATGGTCTGGTCCGGCCAAGTGCGGTCCGGCAGCTGCACCGGCGGGAAGGGCCGGTATTTTGAAATCGAGGCAGAGTTCACGGGTAGAAAAGTAGAGAAATCGGAAAAACGGCGTGACGCCGCGGAACATGCGGCAGTCGGTGAAACGACGGTAGGAAAAGAAAATGCTCAGCGGGTGGCCAGCCCTAGAAGGAGCGGCCGCAGCTCAAGAAGCCCGCGGAGATTCGTCGTCACGGCGCAAAGCTGGACCGCGGCAAGGGAGCTGTCGAGGGGAAAGCGTCCGCGGACCCGAGGGGCGGGAGTTCTCCAATTCTTCACACATGACAGATTGAGTCTCATGCTGCTCGGGATCTAAGCTCCCCTCCCCTGTGACCGGACGAGTTATCTTTTCCCCGTAAAAGGTTATTTACAGAAATCACAAAGTAACTACTGAGTGATTACGTGAAACCCTCCAACCCATCCCGGCGTGTCATCGTCCTTGCGACTCTCGCCCTTCCGAACTCCAGCCTGCTGGCGAACACGGCCCCTGTCCTGAGCACGCCGACGTCCCCGCTGGTGATCCAGACGACGAATGCCGCAGGGGCGGCGGTGAAGTTCCTGGCCAGCGCCGATGATGCCGAGGACGGCTGGGTGGAAACCTTGGCGACCCGGGGGGGAGTGACGGTAAAAAGCGGCGACTTCTTCCCGACCGGCGACACGGTGGTGGAGCTGCGCGCGAGCGACAGCGGCGGGCTGAGCAGCACCGCCAGCTTCACGGTGCAGGTGGTCCCGGGGCCGGATCTGAAGTTGATCAACCCATCCGGCGGGACCGAGGGGAAGAGCACCGAGGTGGTGGGCTGGGGTGATCCGCAGGTGGATAATTACAAGGTTCTGCAGATCCCGAACGGACTTCAGGACGTGAAGCAGATCGACGTGAGCCAGACCCACGGGCTGGCGCTGCGGGTGGATGGCAGCGTGGTGGCCTGGGGAGGGCCAACGTATCTCAACGTGCCGACCGATCTGCCGCCGGTGATCGACGTGGCGGCGGGGACCCACGGCTCGCTGGCGCTCACGGCGGAGGGCGAGATCCGGATCTGGAATGCGATTCCGAACGCGGTGCCGCCACCTCCGGTAGGAATCGGCCCGATAATCGATATCGCGGCGGGAGGCGGCCACTATCTGGCGCTGCGGGCGGACGGCACGGTGGTGAGCTGGGCGGAAAGTTCCGTGGGCAATGCCTTGGACGTACCGGCGGGCCTCAGCGGCGTGGTGGCCGTGGCGTGCGGGCTGGGCCACAGCTTGGCGTTGAAGGCGGATGGCACGGTGGTGGCATGGGGCTACAACACCTTGGGCGAAATCTCGGTGCCGGCGGGCCTGCGCGGGGTGAAGAAAATAGCGGCCGGTCTGAAGTACTCGCTCGCGCTACGCGAGGACGGCACGGTGGTTGGCTGGGGAAGCTTCCATCCTACGGTTCCCCAGCCCCTGCCCGGCGGCCTGAAGGGAATCAAGGAAATCGGGGCGGGGAGCACCTTCTTCACCACCTTGGATGCCGCGGGCGAGATCGAGTCCCATGGCCTATTCTTCCAAGAGGCACCGGAGGATCTGCGGCCGGTCTCCGCGCTGGACAATAGCGCGGGGCAATCCTTCGCGCTGGCCGAGCTGCCACTGCGCTGGGAATTCGGCGGCTGGGAGCAGGGCTTGTCCGACTCGGTATCCTACACGATCCGGAACGAGGGCCTAACCGATCTGAACATCAGCAGCCTGGCGATGACGGGCGGGCATACCAGCGACTTCAGCCTGACAACGGATGCGCCGGATCTGGTGCTGGCACCGGGAGAGAGCTTGAGTTTCACGCTCACCTTCACGCCGACAACGAACGGCCCGCGGAAGGCGACGGCCCGGATCACGAGCAACGACACCGAGCGCCCGGTGTGGGACATCGAGCTGATAGGGCGCGGGATCAACGGCACGCCGGTCGTGCAGGACGTGAGCGACCTGAGCACTCCGGAGGAAACGCCGATCCATATCACCCTGCCCGCGAGCGATCCGGAGGGCGACCCGCTCACCTACCGTTTCAGCAACATGAACCCGCCCGGAGCGGGCATCTTCTTCGGTGTCACGGCCAACAGCGTGGGCTTCGCGCCCCTGCGCGACTTCAACGGGGACGTGAGCTTCGACTATGTGGCGGACGACGGAGGAACGGAGAGCGAGCCAGCCCGGGTCTCGCTGACGGTGACACCGGTGAATGATCGGCCGGTGCTGCTGAACATGCCGCAAATGGTCCGCGCCTTCACCCGGGGACCTGCCCCGGTGGAGGTTCATTTCCTGCGACCGACGGCCAGCGATGCCGAGGACGGGGCGCTGACACCTGCCATCACCTTGGGCGGGCATGCGCTGCCCAATCCCTTCATTGCAGGACCGGGACTCTACAATGTAACGGTGCGAGTCCGCGATCGTGAGGACGTGGAAGTCATGGGCAGCTTCCAAATCCACGTGGTTTCAGCCGCCGGCCCGGCGCTCCAGATCGAGTCTCCGACCGGTACCGCCCTCTCCCGACCGGCGAACTTCCACGAGTGGAACCGGAGCGGCTTGCTGAACGGTGCTCCGTCCGATGTCCGGGGGGCGAAACAGATCGCCCTGGGGATGGAGCACGGCTTCGTGCTGCGGAATGACGGGATCCTGGTCGGGTGGGGCAACGGATCTTACCGGCAACTCGAGGTGCCGAGCGATCTCACCGACGTGGTGAAGGTCGCCTGCGGGGACTATCACACCGTAGCGATCAAGGCGAACGGAAGAGTGGTGCAATGGGGCAAGGGCGAGGCAGGGGGCCTCGGCGAGATTACGAACGCCATCGATGTGGCGGCGGGCTCGGACTTCACGGGCGTGCTCAAGGCGGACGGGACGGTGACCGCGAAAGGGGGCAACTTCTACACCAACTACGGACCGCAGCCAAACAGCAACATCAAGGCGATCTCCATCTGCGACACCTACGGCCTGGCGCTGCGGAACGACGGTACGGTGAGCGGCTGGGGCATCAACACCAAGGGAAGGCTGAACATTCCAAACGGACTGAACAACGTGACCGCGATCTCCGCGGGCCGCTACCATGCGATGGCCCTGAAAGCGGACGGGACGATTGTAAGCTGGGGCAGCGGCGAGGAAGGACAGCGGAGTAACTCCCCAAACACGGTGACGGCGATCGCCGCGGGTGGCTACCACAGTCTGGTGCTCCGCTGGCAGAACAACCCCTTCGCTTGGGGGACTTACAAACCGGGAGAATCGCGGATCCCTTACCCATCGAACAACGTGCCGCCCGAGGTCAAGACCGCCACCTTGATCGCGGCGGGGAACGGTCGCTCCGCCGCAGCGGTGCCTGTGCAGCCTTACGTGCTGGATCTGGGCAAGATACCGATCGGTGTGGAAACCAGCCGCCTGATCCATCTCAAGAACGCGGGCTCGGGCAACCTTGCCATCACCTCGGTGGCCAAGCGATTGGGCCCGAATTCTTTCTCTGGTATCCCCTTCCAAAGCACTACCACGCCCGGCGGGCAGTCCACGGCGGTCACGATCCGCGTCAAGCCGGCGGGCCCGGGCCATATCTCGGCGACCTACCGGGTCACCACGAGCGATGCTCTGGAAGGCCATGCCGATGTCCTGGTGATGGCGCAGGGGGTGACGCCATACGAGGCGTGGGCCAATGCCAAGGGGCTGGGCGGAGCGGCATCCGCCGACGCGATCCCCTACGGCGACGGGCTGGAGAACCTGATCAAGTTCGCCTTCAACATGAGCACGAGCGGGCCGGACACGAAGGTGCTGGTGGCGGGAACGGGGAGCTCCGGGCTGCCGCATGTTTCCCTGCAGGGCAGCGGGGACCACAGCTTCCTGCAGGTGGAATTCGTGCGGCGGAAGAACGGGGGAATCGACTACCTGCCGGAGCAGACCGACTCGCTGGCGGAAGGAGATTTCGAGCCAATGACCCAGCTCTACGAAACTTCCCCCATCGACGCTGACTGGGAACGAGTGATTTATCGGGAACCCGTCGATCCCGAAACGCAGCCGAAACGGTTCGCGCGGGTGCGGGTAAGATTTCCCTAAAGGCGGACCAAGCCGCGGTTCATGCGGGAGGCCGACGACCCTGGAAACGGGGCGGGTCTCCCGCATGGGCCGTTCTTTTCAATCCCCGGACCGGCCCAACGCATGGAGGGAGGGTGTCACGAGCAAGTGACCCTCCCTCCATGGTTTCGGCTAGGCGTGCACGCCAGACTCCGGGGCTAGAAATCTTGGGTGAGCGGGGGCGGGTGGAAGCTCCCGATCCGCCTCCCGTATTGGGTTGTGGATCGTGGCACTGCTTGTTAGGGCTTGTCCACCCAGTGACCGATTTCCGGCAATAGCGGTCGAGAATCTGCAATCCATGTCGAACACGCCCCTGTCCGGCAGCGCCGAAGGCTGCACGACCGCCCGCCTGTGGAGGGAGCTGGCGCTGCTGGCCGCCCGCCACGATGCGGCGACGGCGGTGGATGAGGGGCTGGCCCTGCTGGGGAGGCACCACGATGTGGACCGGGTCTGGGTGGTGCGCTACAACGAGGAGCTGACCCACCTGTGGAACACACACGAATGGTCACGCGACGAGGTGAGCTCGCATGTGGAGGACCTGCAAGGTGCCTCGGTGGACTTCATCCGCTGGCTGCACGGGCAACTGCTGGAGGGTAAGACGGTGGTGGTGAAGGATGTGGAGGCGCTGCCGCGGCAGGCGCGCGGGTTCCAAGCGGAGCTGCGGCGGCAGAAGATCCGCTCCAGCATCAACGTGCCGCTGGTGCAGGACGGCAAGCTGCGCGGAATCTACGGCTACGACATGGTGCGGAAGCTGGGGGAGTGGCCGGACGAGACGATCGCGCTGCTGAAGGAGGCGGCGCCCTACTTCACCGCGCTGCTGCACGGGACGCGGGAGGGCACGGCGGAGGAGCGCCCGGTGCATCCCTCGACCAAAACGATCCACATCCACAGCAGCGGTTCGGTGGTGGCGATGAACCGCGACGAGCTGATCCTGATCGAGGCGGATGGCGATTACACGCACCTGCACTTCAGCGGGCAGCGGAGCTTCACGGAGTTGAGGAGTTTGAAATCCTGGGAGAAGCTGCTGCCGGAGGAGGAGTTCCTGCGGATCAACCAGAAGAGCCTGATCCACCACGGGAGGATCCGGGAATTGGAGAAGTCGGGAGGTGAGTGGCTCCTGCATCTGAACGGATGGCCGCATGCCTTGCCGGTGGGGCGGACTTATCGGCCGCGGGTGAGGCAGCATTTGGGATTTTGAGAGACGGTTCGTGGTGCGGGCCCGAGGCAACCCCGTTGGGGTTGGGATATCGGAGGACATTGTCCCGGGGTAGGCACTCCTACGTCGTGCCAACCCCGGGCTGTAAGAGGGAACGGCGTTGCCGTTCTTTGAGAGGATTCGCCGCGATTCTCCGGGAGGGTTTGCTGCCGATCTTTGAGAAGATTCGATGCCGTTCTGGAGGCGAGTTGGTTGCCGCTCTTGGAAAGAGCGGAGCGCTGGCGAGAAAATCCTTCGGATTTGATAGGTGGAACACGTATGAGGGTTGCGATGCGTGTCCTCCGCTACCTTTTGCCTCTGCTCCTTCTCGGCATCATCGGCCTATTCGCCCAACAGGAAGCGCCCAGCCAGGAGGCGCGGAGGGTGGAGGTGCTATTCTTCGGCGATGACGGGCATCACCGGCCGCTGGATATGTACCGGATCTTCAAGGAGGTGAGCGGGAACCGGGGGATCAACCTGAGCTACGAGAAGCGCATGGAGGCGCTGACTCCCGAGAACCTGGCGAAGTACGACGTGCTGCTGGTCTTTGCGAATCATCAGGTGATCACGCCGGGTCAACTAGAGGCGGTGAAGGGATTCGTGGAAAAGGGCGGTGGCTTCATGCCGGTGCATTGCGGGTCGGCATGCTTCAAGAAAACGGACGGCTACATCGACTTGGTGGGCGGACAGATCGAGGGGCATGGCGACGGGACCTTCACGGCTCGGGTGGTGGAGCCGGAGCACGAGGCGATGAAGGATTACAAACCCTTCGAGACTTGGGACGAGACCTACCGGCATCACCGGCTGGCGAAGGACATCACGATCCTGCAGCGGAACGGGGAGGAGCCGTGGACCTGGGTGCGGACGCAGGGCAAGGGCCGGGTCTTTTACACGGCGCATGGTCACGATGAACGCTGCTGGAATCAGGAGGGCTTCCACGATCTGTTAGAGCGCGGGATCCGTTGGGCGGCGGGTGAGGAGGTGGAGATCCTGAAGCTGCCAGCGCTGGAGTACAAGGTGCCGATGCTGCCGAACCACTACGAGACGAAGATCCCGGTGCCGAAGGTGCAGCAGCCGCTGAGTCCGGAGGAATCGATGAAGCGGGCGCAGGTACCGGCGGGTTGCGAGCTCTCGCTCTTCGCGGCGGAACCGGAGATCGAACACCCGATCGCGATCGCGTGGGATCACCGCGACCGGCTGTGGGTGGTGGAGACGCTGGATTATCCGAACGGGATGACGACGGGCGAGCGCGGGAACGATCGTGTGAAGATCTGCGAGGACACGAATGGCGACGGGCGGGCGGACAAGTTCACGGTCTTCGCGGATCACTTGGCGCTGGCAACCTCCGTGGTGCACGCGAATGGCGGCGCGATCGTGTCCTCCGGTGGGAAGATGCTGTTCCTGAAAGACACGGACGGCGACGACAAGGCGGACGAACGGAAGGTGCTCTTCGAGGGCTTCAAGATGTACGACACGCACGCGGGGGTCTCGAACCTGCGCTATGGCTTCGACGGGTGGATCTACGGGACGGTGGGCTATGCGGGCTTCGATGGCGTGGTGGGAGGCAAGCCGGTGAAGTTCGACACGGGGGTGTTCCGCTTCCTACCGGATGGATCGCAGATCGAGTTCCTGGGGAAGACGACGAACAACACCTGGGGTCTGGGGTTCACGGAGCAATTCGATTTGCTGGGATCGACGGCGAACCGGCAGGCAAGCTGGCAGGTGATCGGGGATGGCGGGAACGTGCGGCGCTCCGATCGCGGCACGCGGGTGTATCCGACGACTCTGGACGTGCAGGGATCCGATGGCTGGGAGCCGCCGGTGGAACTGCTGGGTGACGGAAAGATCCGGGCGAAGGGGCGGCACTACACGGCCGCGGCGGGGCACGCGGTCTACACCGACCGGCGTTTCCCTTGGGATTGGCAGAACAAGGCAGCATTCGTGTGCGAGCCGACAGGGCACTTGGTCTCGATGACTCGTCTGCGAACGGAGAACGCGGACTTCATCGCGTCCTTCGAGGGGGAGAATCTGTATGCGAGCTCCGATGCGTGGTCGGCACCGGTGGCGGCGGAGCCGGGTCCGGACGGGGCGATGTGGATCGCGGATTGGTACAACATCATCGTGCAGCACAACCGGCCGGGCGCGCCTTTCGAACAGACGAAGGTGGAGCGCGGGGCGGGAGCGGCCTATATCACGCCGCTGCGGGAGAAGCCGATGGGGCGGATCTACCGTGTGACACCGAAACTGAGGGAGAATGTTTCTCCCGTGGAAAAAGATGCCGAGCCGAAGCTCGAACCGATCGACCCCGGTAATCCGGAGAGCCTGCTGGAAGCACTTTCGGATACCTCGCTGCTCAGGCGGCTTCACGCCCAGCGTTTGATCATGGAGCGCGGAGGAGAGGATTTGATCCCGGGCTTGGTCGAGCGGGGTAGAAACATTCACGCCCTGTATGCCCTGCGCCATCTGGGTTACTTCAAGAAGGAATCCGCGGAGCCGTTGACACTCCTGCGCGACATCCTGGATGCCTCCCCTTCCCCGGCTCTTCGCCGGGCGGTGCTGGAGGTCTGGCCGGAGGGCGCAGCGATTCCGGCGCTGAAGCCGCAGTTTGAATCGGACCCTTTCTACTATCGCGCGTGGTTGCTGCTCGCGGCGCGTTCGCCCGCGGACGAGACGCTTGGGCGGACCCTGCGCGACTGGCACCGCAACGAGCAGAAGCTGCGGCGTGGCGAGGTGCTGGACCGGTGCTTCGCGATGGCGGCGGCAAGGCATTCGACGGGCTTCCTGCTGGCCTCACTGGAGAATGCGCCGGATCCCTCCGTACTGAAGGAGCGGATTTATCCGGCGGCGATCAAGGCCTTCGCGGAAAACCGCTCGCCGCAGGTGATGGCAGCGATCGAGAAGAACAAGTCGCCGCTGGGCCAAGCGCTGAAGGAGGCGATCAAGGAGCACAAGGTGGAGAAGAAGCACACCCCGCCCGCCGAGCTGCTGGCGCGGGGCGAGGGCGTGTATGCGCGGACCTGCGCGGCCTGCCACCAGAGCAATGGCAGCGGGGTGGACGGGGCCTTCCCGCCGCTGGACGACAATGCGCGGGTGGCGGGGAGCCCGGAGGCGCTGGTGAAGATCGTGCTGCACGGGCTGGCCGGGCCGGTGGAGGTGCCGGGGAAGCTGGCGGTGAACTCGCTGATGCCGCCGGTGGTGGGCCTGAGCGATGCGGAGATCGCGGAGGTGCTGAGCTTCGTGAGGCATGCCTGGACGAACGACGCCGCGCCGGTATCCGCCGAGGAGGTGGGCAAGGTGCGGGCCGCGACCAAGGAGCGTCAGGCAGCGTGGACGGTGGGGGAGCTGAAGTAGGGACGATTGCAAGGAGAGCGATCCCCTGCCCTATTTCCGCGCCTGGAACCGGAGCCAATGAGCTTTCCCTAAAGATCAGACATCACGAATCGTTCCGGATGCACGCCGAAACAGTCAGACGGAAGCGAAACTCCGGGGCGCTTCCGGTGTTGATATCCGCCTGTAAATTCGTATCGCTAGCATCCATGAAGCCCCTGTTTGCCCTCATCCCTCTGGCACTCTGTATGAACTTGCACGCGGCCATCGGCGAATGGCGCGTGCTCAAAGACGGTGAGGGCGGCCAGATCCGTGCCCGCTTCGAAGGCCTGAAGGACGACCGCTACCTGCTGCGCCGCGAGGCGGACGGCAAATTGTTCGAGGTGGCTCCGGGGATGCTGATGGGCGAGGACCGCACGAGCTTCGACGCGCAGGCCAAGCAGCTTTCGGAAGAATTGGGCAAGCTGAGCAAGATGGCGGGCTACCCGCTTTTCTCTGGCACCCCCTTTGAGGTGCGGAAGGCGGACGAGATCGCATCGGCGCTGCGACTCGGCCTTGAATCGCGGACGAAGCACAGCGCGAGCTGGCGTGCCTACACCGGCGATTCCTACAAGCTTTTCGGCGCCCGGCCTTACTCGGTGGCGCTCTATGCCGCGGAAGACGGCAATGCCTCGGTGCTGTCCGCCGTGTATGCGAACAAGGGTGACTTCAAGAGCACCATGGGCCAGGGCGAGCAGCACTTCGAAGGGAAGAGCGAGGCCGACGAAGCCAGCTTGGCGAAGGCGATGGAAGCCGACGAGAAGGCGGTGCTGGCAAGCATCACCGAAGTCCTCGGCGAGCCGACGACGCAGCGCTTCGGTGATTCCCGCAAGACCCGCCGCAAGGTGATGCGCTGGGACTGGAACGGCCACTCGCTGATCCTCTCCAGCCAGGAGGGCGAGTACGTTTCCCTTTCCATCGTGCCGCTGGAGCTGGCCGATGCCGGTGGCAAGACCGCGAAGGTGAAGGACGGCGACATCCGCAAGCGCCTGGAGCAGGACGTGGTGAAGAAGCCGAACGGCGACGTGTATCTGGGCCAGGTGCCGATGGTGAACCAAGGGCCGAAGGGCTACTGCGTGCCCGCGACCTTCGAGCGCGCAATGCGCACGGCGGGAATCGAGGCGGACATGTATGTGCTCGCGATGATCGGCAAAAGCGGCATGGGCGGCGGCACGGTGGTGGAATTCCTGCTGGATGAAGTGCGCCAGATGGTCCGCAACAAGGGCCGCCGCACGAAGGACGAGCGCGTGAAGGAACTGCGCGTGCGCGACGTGAAGGGCTACATCGACAAGGGCATCCCGGTGATGTGGACGATGCGCTCGCTGAAGCAATACAACGAGACCGCCAACGGCAACACGGCCCGGCGCAACCGGGTGACGGATTGGGCGGCATGGGCCACCGAGATCGCCGAGAAGGCGGATCTGGTGACCAAGCAGGAATCCGAGAACGAGGCCTACCACATCTGCATGATCGTGGGCTACAACGAGGCGACGAACGAACTGGCCGTGTCCGATTCCTGGGGTGCGAGCTACGAGCGCCGCTGGGTGCCTGCTTCGGTGGCGAACTGGGCCAGCTCCGGCGGTCTATTCATGATCCTGCCCTGAGACGCGGGAGATTTCCTTGGTTGTTGCAAACCCCGGGGGCAAGTCCCTCCGGGGTTTTTCGTTTCTGCACGGACTAAGCCTGATCCCGTTTGCGGGTCCTGATCTCTTCGCGGATCGACGACGGAGCGCGGCGGCCGTCAAGGATCGCCACCACAATCACTTCATTCCGATCAAGGATGTCATAGTAGATGGCATGAGGGAAATCCTTCACCAGCACCTTGTGGAAGCCATGCCTCTTGCCGTGAAAGCCGTGCAATCGTTCCAAGCGCCGCAGTTGCCGGAACACTGCATTGAACAAGAGGTCCCCGGCACCGGGTTCTTGTAGATCATAGAATTCGACCGCGGTTGCGAGATCCTCCCCGGCTTGGCGGGTCAGCCGAACGGACTTCATTTCTTCCTCGCCCGATGGCGGGCTTCCACTTCCTCCAAGCTCAGGAGCTGCACCTGTCCACTCTCCAAGTCATCGCGTCTCTGCCGGAGCAGGGGCTCCACCCAAGAGGCTTCCTCTCCCTCTTCCAGCGATTCTTGGAGCCACTCGAGCGTCTGCCACTTCTCCTCGCGGCTCAACCGTGCGATTTCCTCCCGGGTGATCATGGCGGCATGCTAGCCCGCTGCATGACCTCCTTCAAGGAGCGATCGGGCACGCAATCCGTGGAGGATCAGCCGAGTTTTCGCAGGTGACAGCGGCAGCCGGAGGGGCAGACTCCGCGCCCCGTGAACCCGGACCCGATCGCCACCCGCAAGCCGCTCGATGGCTTCAGCATCGCCTCGATGGTGGGGCTGTGCGTGATCTGGGGATTCCAGCAAGTGGCCATCAAGGCTGCGGCACCGGACATGAGCCCGGTGCTGCAGGTGGGCATCCGCTCGGCGGGTGCGGCGCTGTTGGTGCTGGCGCTGATGCTGGTGCGTCGGGAGAACCTCTCTCTGCGTGATGGCACGCTGATGCCGGGGCTGCTGGTCGGCCTGCTCTTCGGCGGCGAGTTCATGGCGGTCTCGATGGGGCTGAACTTCACGACGGCAGGACACATGGCGGTGTTCCTCTACACCGCGCCGATTTTCACGGTGCTTGGGATCCCCTTCCTCTCGCGGGAGGAGCGGATGAACCGCAAGCAGTGGCTGGGTGCGGGCGTGGCCTTCGCCGGGGTGGCGATGGCGTTCTCGGGCAGCTTCTTCGGGCCGAACGGGAAAAACATGCTGCTGGGCGATGCGCTGGGAATCCTGGGCGGGATCCTATGGGCTGCGACGACGCTGGTGATCCGAGGCAGCCGGCTCTCCGAGACACCGGCGACCAAGACGCTGCTCTATCAGCTGGCGGGGGCCGGGCTCATGCTACCGGCCTATGCGTGGCTCAGCGGGAAGATGGGTGCGGTGACCTGGACGCCGCGGCTCGGGGCCAACCTGGTCTTCCAGACGGTGGTGGTAGCCTTCGCAAGCTACCTGTATTGGTTCTGGCTGCTGCGGAAGTATCTGGCCTCGCGGCTCTCGGTATTCTCGTTCCTGACGCCGATGTTCGGGATCACCTTCGGAGTGCTGATCCTGAAGGAGCCGCTGGACCCGCGATTCGTGATCGGGGCGCTGCTGGTGCTGACGGGGATCACGATCGTGAACCGGAGGTAGGTCCTATCGGAAGTTAGCGCTCCCGGAAAAGATCTCTCAAACCTCAATCTTCCAAGGCGAGCGCATGGGCTGGTTGATCAGCTTGTTGGCGTCCGCGTCGTCGAACTTGAGGGTCTTGGGGTCGAACTTGAGGCTCTTGTTCAGGCGATGGGCGGTGACGCCCATGTTCACCATGGTGCAGGACCAGAAGCCGTTCCGTTCGTTCAGGGCGAACTTCTTGCGGGTGCGGACGCTCTCGTGGAAGTCGGTGATGACGGGCTCGGGATCCTTGAGCTCGTCGAGCTTCTTGGCGAGGTCCGGGATGCTGGACTCGAAGCCCTTGGTGATCCAGCCCTTCGGGCCTTCGATGTACTTGGCCTCCTTGTCCTTGTTGGCGCCATCGAGAACGATCTTGCAGCCGTCCGCATAGGTGAACTCGATGCGGCGCCAAGTGCCGATGGCATCGGCATCCTGCGGGTCGGCATCGATCTCCACGGAGATCGGCGCGGTATCGTCCTTACCCAGGATGTATTGGGCGGGATCGAGGTAGTGCTGGCCCATGTCGCCAAGGCCGCCGCCATCGTAATCCCAGTAACCGCGGAAGGAGGCGTGGGTGCGGTGGGCGCTGTAAGGTTTCTTGGGCGCGGGGCCGAGCCAGAAGTCGTAATCGAAGCCTTCCGGCACGGGTTGCTCGGGCAGGTTGGTCTTACCGGTCCAGATGCCGAGCTTCCAATCGAAACCGGTGACACCGGAGACGGTGATCTTGAGCGGCCAGCCTAACAGATCGTGCATGGCGGCTTTCTTGATCTGCTTCACCGGCACGCCCATGCCGTAGAAGTTATCCTGGAAGCGGAACCAAGTGTTCAGGCGGAAGACGCGGTCGTACTTCTCCACCGCCTTCACCATGGCGATGCCTTCGCCGATGGTGCGGCTCATCGGCTTCTCGCACCACACGTCCTTCCCGGACTTCGCGGCCTCGATGGCCATGAGGGCATGCCAATGCGGCGGGGTAGCGACGTGGATGACATCGATATCCTTGCGCTGCAGGACCTCGCGGAAGTCGTGATAGCCTTTCACGCCCTTGGCCTCGCCGCCGGAGTCTTTCATGCGCTGGGCGAGGTGGCCCTTGTCCACATCGCAAAGTGCAAGCAACTTGCCAGGCATCGGCAGATGGGAAGCGGAGATGCCGCCACAACCGATGATCGCCTTGGTGATTTCTTCCGAAGGCGGCGTCTGCCCTGCCAAACCGAGCACACGGCTCGGCACGATCTGGATGGTCGCGAGGGCGGCGAGGGACTTGAGCGTGTGACGGCGGTTCATGGGTTTACTCGGTTCCAGGCTACTACGTGCGAAACCAGTTAGTGTTTCGCATCCTCGCCATCGGCGGACTTATCCCAGAAGCCGAGGAAGAAGATGATGGCGATCACGGCGGCCATGCCGGCAGGGAAGATCCAGTAGTTCTTCCAATCGCCGAGGACCTTCGCGACGAGGGCGGAATCGATGCCGGCGGGGTAAGCCTTCCCGAACATACCGGCGAGACTCTCGAAGAAGCTCGGGGTGGCGGTGCCGGAGAGTCCCTTGATCTGCTCGATGAGCTGCGGGTGCTCGGCCGGAGCGGCACCATAGGCGCCGAGGGTGTTCGGCAACTTGGCCTCCGTGAGCGGGAAGTTCTGGCCGAAAGCCATGCGGAAGCCGAAGAACATACCAAGGCCTTGGGTGAGGAAGACCAGCAGCGACTGGGCCTGACCGCGGATCTCGGCGGGAGCCTTCTTGTCGGTATAGATGAAGCCGGTGACGAAGAAGAAGTCGTAGCAGATGCCGTGAAGGGCGACGCCGGCGAGAAGCATCCAAGCGACCTGATCCGGTGCGCCGAAGGCGAAGAGGGCGTAGCGGGCCACCCAGGAGAGCATGCCGATGAGAAGCATCATCTTCACCCCGAGCTTCCGGAAGAAGAAGGGGATGAGGAGCATGAAGACGATCTCGGACATCTGGCCAAGGGTCATGGTGGAAGCGGCTTGCTTGAAGCCGGCGGCACCGAGGTAGGCGGAGGTCTGACCGTAGTAATAGGCCAGCGGAATGCAGATCAGCATCGAGCAAAGCGCGAAGACCAGGAAGGGCGGGTTCTTCAGCAGCTTGAAGGCATCCACCATCAGCAGCGAGCCGAGATCGAGCGGCTTACCCTTCGCGGGGGGCGGGGTGTGCGGCAGGGTGAAGCTGTAGAGGCCAAGCGCGAGGCTGGAGGCAGCGCCAAGCCAGAAGATATTCAGAGAGGCGGACCAGCCGACTGCGCCGACGGTGAGGCCGGCTACGATCCAACCGATGGTGCCCCAGACACGGGCCTTCGGGAAATCCTCCTGACGGAGATGGGTGAAGGTGATCGTGTTCCCCAAACCGAGAGTCGGCATGTAGCAGAGCATGTAGCCGATCATCAGCCAGACCATGAGGTCGCCCTTGGCAGCGCCTTGCGGGGCAATGACAGCGACGGCAGCGACGAGAATACCGCCGATGATCATGAGCACGCCCATAACCCGCTCCGAGGAGAACAGGCGGTCAGCAATCAGGCCTAGGAAGAGAGGGGCGAAGATCGCACCGATGGGCGCGCTCTCATAGGCACGACCGATGAAGTCCCCGAGCCCGTTCCCGCCCATGGCCAGAGCAAGAGTGGCGAACCACGATCCCCAGGCAAAGAACTGAAGAAACATCATCACCGAAAGGCGAGGCAGGGCGGAGGGTGGAGCAGCTTTGTCCATAGATGGAGGGGAGACTCGACGAGAGGCTGAGGGAACGGCAAGCTAGAAGCACGGTCAATTCGGCTTGATTCGTCCGATTCTCTCATGAAAATCGGTCTAAACTGAAATTTACACCCGGATCGCGAAAGTCCGCATGGGAAATCGCGTATCCCCGTTCCGTTCAAAACCAAGCATCCGTCATGAATTCACCATCCCTATCCCGTCGCCATGTTCTCGCGGGCTCTGTCGTGACCGCGGCAGTGGCCGGCTTCCCGAACCTCTTGCTGGGCCAAGGCGCGAATACCCAAAAGCTGAAGATCGGTCTGATCGGCTGCGGCGGTCGCGGCACCGGAGCGGCGGAGCAGGCGCTGAATGCGGACCCGAACGTGGTCCTGTGGGCGGTGGGCGATGCCTTCCCGGAAGCGATCACCGGCAGCTTGAACGGCCTGAAGGGCTTCGGCGCGAAGGTGGACGTGGGCGACCGCAAGTTCGCCGGGCTGGACGCTTATCAGAAGGTGATCGAGAGCGGTGTGGACGTGGTGCTGCTGGGAGCGCCTCCGGGATTCCGCCCGCAGCACCTGCGCGCGGCGGTGGAGGCGGGCAAGCACGTCTTCGCCGAGAAGCCGATGGCGATCGACGTGGCCGGCGTGAAGTCGGTGCTGGAATCCGCCAAGCTGGCGAAGGAGAAGGGTGTGGCCATCCAGCACGGCTACTGCTGGCGCTTCGCCCCGGGCGTGCGCGAACTCTACTCGAAGATCACCTCCGGCGAGCTGGGCAAGGTCTACTCGATCTACGGCACCTACATGGGCAGCCCGCCGAAGCCGCTGCAGCCGGGGATGAAGAAGCCGGACGGCATGGGAGACGTGGAGTGGCAGTTGCGCTGGTGGACGAATTTCGAGTGGACCAGCGGCGGACCGCTGCTGGAGCAGGCGATCCACACGGTGGACAAGATCGCCTGGGCGATGGGCGATGTGGCCCCGATCGCGGCGGTGGCCAACGGTGGCCGCGCCTACCGCACGGATGCAGGCAACGTGTACGACCACTACAACATCGCTTACGAGTATCCCGGCGGCGTGATCGCCCATCTGGGCGAGCGCCAGTATCTGGGCTGCCACACCGAGGTGATCGACCGCATTTACTGTGAGAAGGGCACGGCGATCGCGCCGAACACGCCGATGGTGATGGGCTTGGATGGCAAGAAGCGCGAGTGGATGTATCGCGCGCCCGCCGGAATGGAGCAGAACATGTATCAGGTCTGCCACAACGAGTTCTTCGCCGCGCTGCGCAAGGGCGAGATCATCAACACCGGCGAATACATGGCCAACAGCACCATGCTGGGGATCCTGGGCCGCGAAGCGGCGCACACGGGCCAGCGGATCACCTGGGATGCCCTCTGGGCCTCCAACCAGGACCAGGCTCCGGACACCCTGCAGATGGGCGATGCCTTCGCGGTGACGCCGGTACCGGTGCCCGGCGTGCACAAGGTCGCCTGATCGATTGATATCCAGACCCGGTTTTCACCCAAGCGCGGACTGGACTCCATCCGGTCCGCGCTTCATTCTACCCTGCCACGATGAGCACCCGTTCGCTTCTCCTCCTCGCGCTGATCACGGCGCCGCATGTCCACGCTCAGACCGCGGCGCCGGAAGCCCCGGCCAAGCCCGCCGATCTACCAAGCCCGCAGTACTTCCCGGTGACGGAGAAGATCCACGCGCTGGTGAAGGCAAAGGGCGACGTGCCCGCGGACGCCGCGGCGATGAAGGCCTACACCGAGACGGTGCCGCAGGCGAAGGATGCGAAGTTCGACCTGGTGGCGATCCCGGGCGGCGAGTTCACGATCGGCTCGCCTGCGGGCGAGGCGGGTCGCAAGGAGAACGAAGGGCCGCAGGTGAAGGTAGCGGTGGATCCCTTCTGGATCGGCAAGTGCGAGATCACCTGGGACATTTACCGCGCCTTCATGGAAAACGGGAAGGCGCGCAACAAGGATGGCACCCTGAACCGCGACTCGAACATCGCGACGCCGGAAGCGCCCGAAGTGAAGGATGGCGAGACCTTGGTGGACGTGGTGAGCCAGCCGACACCGCCGTATGTGCCGATGCACTTCGAGATGGGTGAAGGCTATGGCGCGGGATGGCCCGCGATCGCGATGACCCACCATGCGGCGAGCAAATTCTGCGAATGGCTGACGGCCCAGACGGGACACTACTACCGCCTGCCGACCGAGGCGGAGTGGGAGTATGCCTGCCGCGCGGGAACGACCACGGCCTACAGCTTCGGCGATGATCCGGCGCAGCTCGACGAGTATGCGTGGAGCATGGCGAATGCGAGCTACACCTACCAGAAGGTGGGCCAGAAGAAGCCGAATGCCTGGGGCCTGTACGACATGCACGGGAATGTCTCCGAGTGGTGTCTGGATGCCTACGTGCCGGACGCTTACGCGAAATGGCAGGCGGGTGCGAAGAATCCATGGAACCCGGCGGTGAACCGCTATCCGCACGTCACACGCGGCGGACATTATTTCGATGGCGGTCCCGAGACGCTGCGCTCGGCAGCACGGGTCCCTTCCGACCCGGCGTGGAAGATGATCGACCCACAGAACCCGAAATCGATCTGGTACTTCACGAGCGCACCGTGGGTGGGCTTCCGCGTGGTGCGGCCGATGACGGTGCCGGAGGTGAAGGAGATGCACCGGATGTGGAACACGGGTCCGGGGCCGAAGGAGTAGGGTTTCAAGGACGGGAAGATCGGTTTCCGCCTTGTGATGTAGAGGAACGTGAGGGTGACTTCTGCGGGCCGGAGGCTCCGCGCTCCCGGGCTTGAACCTTGGCGGTAGGGCGACATGATCGGCGCATGCCAGCCCGTGTGCTAATGCTGTTCGTCTTCTGCGGGGCAGGCTTTCTCCGGGCGGAGGAAGCGGCACCGCTATTCAAGCGGGCGAGTCCGGAGGGGCACCTGCAATCGCGCGACCTGAACGAGGCCAGCGGGATGGCGGCCTCGCCGAGCGATAACCGCTTGCTCTGGCTGCTGAATGACAGCGGGTGCAGCGCCGAGCTTTTCCTGACGGAGACCGACGGCGGCAAGCGCGGTCGGGTGAGCGTGGAGGGAGTGAAGAACGTCGACTGGGAGGATCTCGCGTCCTTCGAGCTCGGCGGGAAGCCCTTCCTGATCATCTCCGATACCGGCGACAATGCCTCGAAGCGGAAGAGCTGCATGCTCTACGTGGTGCCGGAACCGAGGCTACCGGCGGAGGGTGTGGATCTCGAGGGCGCGGTGAAGCCCGCATGGACGATCCGCTTCCGCTACGAGGATGGCCCGCGCGATTGCGAATCGCTGGCGGTGGACGTGAAGGCGGGGAAGATCCTGCTGCTGAGCAAGCGCACGAATCCGCCGATGCTCTACGAGCTGCCGCTGAAGCCGGAAGGCAAGGCTGAGCAGGTCGCCCGCAAGATCGGCCAGCTCTCCAAGACGCTGCCGATGGGCTTCCCGCCGATCCCCTACGGCACGCAGCCGACGGGGATGGATATCTCCGCGGACGGAACCATGGCGACCGTGGTGACCTACGCAGGGGTTTTCGTGTTCCCGCGCGGGGAGGGCGAAACTTGGGCGCAGGCCTTTGCCCGGGAGCCGCAGGAGCTGGACTCGCATCAGTCCAGGCAGGCGGAGGCGATTGCATTTTCCCGCGACGGCAAGACGATCTGGGTGACCGCGGAGGGGGTGAAGGCCCCGGTGATACCCTACCGTCGGGTGGAGGAGAAACCGTGATGCGGCTTCCGGCCCTTGCCGGGCGGAGGGATCGCGGCTAGGCAAGGCCCATGGCCCGCCGCTCCTTCAGTCTCATGCTCGCCTGGCGCTATCTCAACCCGCGCCGGGCGATGCTTTCTGCCGTGACCTTGATCTCGGTGACGGGGGTGCTGCTGGGCGTGCTGGTGCTGGTGGTGGTGATGTCCGTGTATGCGGGTCTGGAGCGGACGGTGAAGGAGCGCCTGCTGGGTTTCACGCCCCATATCCGGCTGGAGTATGTCCCCTTCGGCGGCTTCCGCGAACCGATCGGCGAATGGCGGGGGGTGGCGGAACAGGTCGCACAGACGCCCGGCGTGGAATCCGCCACGGCCTTCGTGCAGGACTATGTGCTGATGGTGGATGAGCAATCCCGCAAGCGGCCCGTGATGTTCCGCGCGGTGGACACGGAAACGCCCTCGCAGGTGGAAGGCATCAGCAAGATGCTGGACTCGGCTTACCCGGGCAGCAGCGCAGACATGGGCTTGGACAACCGGATCGTGGTGTCCTCGGTGATCGCGAAGCAGTTTCAACTGCAGCTGGGGGACAAGATGAAGTTCCTCTCCGCGAAGAATCTCGACGAGGTGGAACGCATCGACCGGATGGCGAACGAGCCGCCGGTGCGCGAGAAGTATGCGACCGCGCTGCAATCGACCCGCGAGCTGCTGAAGACTTCCTTTGAAGAGCGCGGCGACAAGCTCTTCCTGAGCGCGGACAAGGACTTCGCCCTGACGGGGCCCTTCATGGATATCTCCCATCAGATGGAAGGCATCCGTGACCAAGAGCGCGAGATCATCGAGAGATTCCTCGCCCTCTTCGAAGCCGAGCCGGCCGAAGCAGGATTCCTGCTGGAGAAGTCGGTGCCGGAAGAGGCCGCGAAGGTGCTGGCTGAGCTCGATGCCACGGATGTGGAGAAGATGAACGCGGAGAACGACAAGAGCCTGCGCGAGATCATCCTGCCGAAGGAAGCAACGGTGATCGGGGTTTACCAAGCATCGCAGATGGCGCTGACGCCGGATGTCTTCATGCCTCTGCCGCTGGCCCAAGAGTTGACGGGTCTGCAGGATGCGGTGCAGGGGATCGCGGTGCGGCTGAAGGATCCGTATCAGGCGGAGCTCGTAGCGAACGAATTCGTCAAGACGCTGCCCGAAGGTTGGCAGTTGATCACATGGATCGAAGAACTCGGCGAGTTCTCGCGACTGATCAACCAGCAGCGCGGGATGATGTATTTCGTGCTCTCGTTCATCATCGTGATCTCGGCGTTCTCGATGATGGCGGTGATGTTCACGGTGACGATCCAGAAGCGCCGGGAGATCGGGGTGATGAAGGCACTGGGTGCCGCGCCAGGGCAGATCGTGAAGGTCTTCGTGTATCAGGGGATGATCCTGGGCTTCCTGGGGTCGCTGTTGGGCGTGGGGCTGGGACTGCTGGTGGTGAGGCTGCGGACGCAGCTTCAGGAAGGCTTGCGGGCGGTGGGTTTCGATCCGTTCTCCAAGTCTTTTCTCGGGGTGGACGATCTCCCGGCCCATGTGAACCCGACGGAAGTGGTAGTGATCGCGATCTCGGCGTTTATCTTGTGCACGGTGGCGGCCTTCGTTCCGGCCTTCTCGGCGGCGCGGAGTGATGCGGCGAAGTCGTTGCGGAACCTCTAACCGTGGGAATTCAGCCATCCTTTTATAGTCGCGAAAAGACGTTGCATTGTCTGTGATGGCAGCGTCGTGAAGGAAATTTGGGATTTAGCCACCAGCGGACCGATGCTGCCGATGACCATCTTGTTGGTCCCGATCGGCATCTATTGGCTGCTGAGCATTATCGGCGCGGTGGATCACGACATGCTCGGCGTGGATCTCGACGGCGCGGACGGCCACCACGGCGCTGATGCCCACCATGACGGAAATCCCATCTCCGAGGTGATGCATGGTGCGCTGCGCATCCTGAATGCGCAGGGAGTACCGGTGATGATCGTGCTCTCGGTCCTGATCGCCTATCTCTGGGGCTGCTCGATGCTGGGCAATCTCTGGTTTAACAAAAGCCTGAGCGGCGGCACCGGGTTCCTCGTATCTCTGGGTGCTCTTTTCTCCGCCGTGGTGCTGACGCGCCTGACGGTCACACCACTGAAGCCGGTCTTCCGGATGATGCAGGAAGATCCCGAATCCACGAAGCCGGTGCTGGGACGCACCGGGGTCGTCCGCACCGCCCTCGTGAACGAGCGGGAAGGTCAGGTGGAGGTTGAGAATTCCGGCGCGAGCCTGCTCCTGAACGCCCGGGTGGCCATCGGCTCCCCTCCCCTTTCCCGCAATACTCCCGTGCTGGTCGTCAGCTACGACGAACCTTCCGGTATCTACACCGTCCGTTCCCTCTCCGAAACCTCCTGACCACACCCTACCCATGAACCTGTCCATCCCACCACTTCTGGCAGCCCTTGAGCCCGCCATCATTGCATTGATGCTCGGCGGAGTTGTCGCCGTCGTCGTTGGCGGCGGCGTGCTGTTCTCGATGTTCTATCGCAAGGCCCAACGCGGTCAGGCGCTGATCAAGACCGGCTTCCGCGGCACCAAGGTTTCATTCAACGGCTTCACGGTGGTTCCCGTGCTGGAACGGCTGGAGACGATGGACATTTCGCTGAAGCGCGTGGAGATCGACCGTACCGCGAAGAACGGGCTGATCTGTAAGGACAACATGCGCGCGGACATCAAGGTGGCCTTCTTCGTGCGGGTGAACCAGACGGACGAGGACGTGCTGCGCGTGGCGCAGTCGGTGGGTTGCGATCGCGCCTCGAACACGGATGAAATCCGCTCGCTCTTCGACGCGAAATTCTCCGAAGCACTCAAGACCGTAGGCAAGCGCTTCGACTTCACGGAGCTGTATGAAGAGCGCGAGACCTTCCGCGACGAGATCATCAAGATCATCGGCACCAACCTGAACGGCTTCGTGCTGGATGACGCGGCGATCGACTATCTGGAGCAGACGCCGATCGAGGCGCTGGATCCGGACAACATTCTGGACGCCGAGGGTATCAAGAAGATCACCGAGTTGACCGCTGCACAGGCGAAGCTCGCGAACCACATCCAGCGCGACAAGGAGAAGGTCATCAAGCAGCAGGACGTGGAGGCGCGTGAGGCAATCCTGGAGCTGGAGCGCCAGCTTTCCGAAACCGAGGCCAAGCAGAAGCGCGAGGTCGAGAGCGTGCGTGCCCGCGAGGAAGCGGAGACGCAGAAGGTGCGCGAGGAGGAGCGCCAGAAAGCCGAGCGCGCACGCATCGCCGCGCAGGAAGAGATCGACGTCGCGACCCAGAACAAGGATCGCCAGGTGCTCGTGGCGCAGCGCAACAAGGAGCGCACCGACGTGGTGGAAGTGGAGCGCGTGAAGCGCGACCAGGAACTCGAATCGATCGAGCGCGAGCGGGTGACCCAGCTCAAGGCGATCGAGAAGGAGAAGGCCGTGGAAGTGGAGAAGAAGCTCATCCAGGACGTGATCAAGGAACGCGTGGCGGTCGAGAAGCTGGTGGTGATCGAACAGGAGCGGATCAAGGACACCGAGGCTTTCGCCGGTGCGGATCGCCAGAAGCAAGTCAAGGTGACCCTGGCGGAGGCGGCGGCACAGGAAGATGTGATCCACAAGATCAAGGAGGCCGAGGCTGCCCAGGAGGCTGCAAAGCTGCGCGCCGATCAGGAGCTCTACGAGCGCGTGAAGGCTGCCGAGGCTTCGAAGAAGTCCGCCGAGCTCAAGGCCGAGGAAGTCGTGATCTCCGCGGAAGCCGAACAGGCTGCCAGCGAGAAGCAAGCGCTCGCCAAGAAGGTGCTGGCGGAAGCTACCGCGAAGGAAGCCGCTGCCTCCGGACTCGGCGAGGTGGAGGTGCTGCTCGCCAAGGCAGATGCCACCCAGAAGCAAGGCACGGCCGACGCCGAAGTGAACCGTCTCAAGTTCGAAGCGGAAGCGGAAGGCATCAACAAGAAGGCCGAGGCGATGAAGCTGCTGGAATCCGCAGGTCAGTCGCACGAGGAGTTCAAGCTCCGCCTGGAGAAGGAGAAGGCCGTGGACCTCGCGGGCATCAACATCCAGAAGGATATCGCCGAGGCTCAGGCCAAGGTGATGGGCGAAGCCATGAAGTCGGCGAAGATCGAGATCATCGGCGGCGAAGGGAAGTTCTTCGACCAAATCGCGGGAGCCATCTCGCGCGGCAAGTCGGTGGACCGCATGGTGGAGAACAGTGCTGTGCTGGCCGATGTGAAGGACACCTTCTTCAATGGCGATCCGGAATACTTCAAGGCCCAGCTGCGCGAATGGGCGGGGCAGTTCGGAGTGACCACGGAGGATGTGAAGAACCTCAGCGTGGGCGCGATCCTCGGGAAGCTGCTGGTCGATGCCACCGGCGAAGACCGGCGCAAGCTGCTGTCCTTCCTCGGCACCGCCGACCGCTTCGGCCTGGCCGATGAAAAGGCCGCGAAGGTCCTGCGCTAAGCAAGCCAAACCACGGAATACACGGAACACACGGAAAGGACTTTCTTATGGCACTGATTCTTGAATCGGAGACTCACGCGATTCTTGGAGCATGCTTTGAAGTCTACCGCGACAAAGGCTGTGGATTCCTAGAGGACGTTTATCAGGAATGCCTCGAACTCGAACTTGCTGATCGAGGCATTCCTTTTGTCCCGCGCCTCCCGCTGCAACTCGAATACAAAGGAAGGATCCTGCGGAAACGCTACGAGCCCGACTTCATCTGTTTCGACGAAGTGATCGTGGAGATCAAGGCGTGCAAGCATATCGAGGATTCTCATCGGGCCCAGCTCATGAACTACCTCAAGGCCACCCGGAAGCGGGTGGGTTTACTGATCAATTTTGGACACTATCCGAAAGCCCAACACGAGCGATTCGCACTCTGATTACTTCTTCCGCGTGTTCCGTGTATTCCGTGGTTTTCTTTCCTCTTCCTGATGCCTGAAGAACCCCAAAAGCCCGACCAGCTCGAAGGCGGTGCGTATGAAGTCATCCGCGCCCGCCTGGACAAGCATGCTGCCACGCTGCGGACGGGACTCGATGCGCTGAATGCGGAACGCCTGCAGGTCTTCGGCGGTGTCGAGACGGCGCTGCTGGGTACCGAGCGCGTACCGACGGAGCACAACTGCATCGCCCGCGACTTGGTGGCGATCGGCAAGCAGCGCTTCCTCTTCGGCTACAACATCCAGTTCGGACTGAAGCAGACGACGGACACGAAGGACGTCTTCGCCGCGTACGATTTCAATCCGGAGACGCGCTCGTTCACGCAGGTGGCGGTGGAGGGGGTGCTGGGCGATCCGAAGTTCACGGAGGACTTCGCTTACCTCTTCAAGTATTACCGCGAGGCGGTCTTCCTGAAGTTTATGGTCATCGGGCCGCACTTGTATCTGGTGATGCGGGCCGGCAAGACGGTGGATGACATCAAGGCCTTCAAGTGGCGCTTCGCCAGCAACGGCACCCTGGAGTATGTCGGCAACCGCTTCGACCACGAATGCGTGTTCCCGGCGCAGCAGGAGTTCCAGTGGAAGCGCGCTCACCGCGGCATGCATCGCTCCGGCGAGCATCCCCACATCTCGATCGAGGATCGTGTCTTCGTGGAGACGGTGGGTGGAGACCTGACCGTGAAGGTCGAGGACAACACGGCCAGCGGCCAAGGCATCTACTCGGAGCCGGTCACGGAGAGCGACCAAACGCTGGACGATGCGGAGATCTTCTACGCCACGGTCGGCTCGCTGATCCTGCTGAAGATCTTACCCTACCGCGAGTCGATGCACCGCCATCTCGTCTACAACGAGAAGACGAAGACGGTGCACCGCATCGACACGATCGGGGACTCCTGCGTGCTGCTACCGGATGATCACGGCATCATCTTCGCGAACGGCTACCTGCTGCAGAGTGGCGAGGTGAAGACCTTCGACCACGGCATGCTGGACATGCGCTTCGAGCGCAAGGTGGCGAGCGCGAACGGCGAGGACATCCTCTACTCCTTCTACAACCGCGCGGCGGGCGACTACGTGCTGCTCTCCTACAACCGGATCAAACAATCGGTGGAGACGCCGATCGTGTGCTCCGGTTACTCGCTCTTCGGCAACGGACAATTGGTGCTCTTCCGCGCCGATGGCCAGCCGCAGAAGCACCACGTCCTGCAAGTATGGCAAACGCCGTACTTGGACGACGAGACCAGCGCGGCCGCAGCCGCCGACAAGGAGTCCTTCCTCTACAAGATCGGCAATCCGGAACTGGTCCGCGGGATGGCGGAGTCGCGCGAGCTACTCACGCTGCTCCAGAAGGACGACTCCTTCGCCGGGCTTTACCTCGATATCGTCAAGCGCTCGGGCGACCTGCTTGATGCCTACTTCTGGCTCGATCGCAAGGAGTGCCAAGCGCTGGCCGAACCGGTCCGCGAGATCAAGAAGGCGGGTGAAGCGGCGATCGGTGAGTTCGACAAGGTCCAGAAGCTCCGCACGGTCGCCGCCGAGCGGACGGCCGTGGTCCGCACCGCGATGGAGAAGCTGGTGCGCGATGCGAAGAACTCGCCTCCGGACGCGCTGCAAGGTTTCGTCCACCAACTGGCGGGTCTGCGGAAGCTGCGGGGCGAGATCATCTCGCTGCGCGACGTCCGCTATACCGAGACGGAAACCATCGCTGCCTTCGAGAAGGAAGTGGTGGAGACCACGGATGCGGTTTCGGCACGCACGGTGGAATTCCTGTTAGGTGAGGAATCGCTGAAGTCCTACGCCGCGGCGATCGACACGCAGGAGGCCGCTCTCGCGAAGATCGCCAAGGTCACGGAAGCGGATGAAGTCGCGACCGCGCTCGACCAAGCCGCCGCCGAACTGGAGATGCTGATCGAGATTGTCGGCGGCCTGAAGATCGCCGATGCGACGCAGACCACGGCGATCATCGAGCGCATCTCCGCACTCTATGCGCGACTGAACGGCACGCGCGGATCGCTGCGCAACAAGCGCAAGGAGCTCGCACGCGGTGAAGGCGAGGCGCAGTTCGCGGCGCAGATGAAGCTGCTTTCGCAGGCGCTGGCGAACTACCTCGATCTATGCGACACGCCGGAGAAGTGCGACGAGTCCCTCACACGCCTGATGGTGCAGGTGGAGGAGCTCGAAGGCCGCTTCGCGGAGTTCGACGAGTACATCGAACAGATCGCGACGCGACGCGAGGAGATCTACGACGCCTTCGAAGGACGGCGCACGCAACTGGTGGAAGCGCGCGGCAAGCGGGCGGGTGCGCTCTTCAAGTCCGCCGAGCGGATCCTGGCCGGCATCCGCAACCGGGTGTCATCCTTCGGCGAGGTCGAGGAGATCCACTCCTACTTCGCGACCGATCCGATGATCGAAAAGGTCCGCGACCTGATCGGCCAGCTGCAGGCGCTGGGTGATTCGGTAAAGGCGGACGATCTCCAGACCCGCCTCAAGACGCTGCGCGAGGACGGCGTTCGCCAGCTCAAGGACAAGAAAGATCTCTTCGTGGATGGCCAGAACGTCATCCGCTTCGGCAAGCACGCCTTCAACGTGAACACCCAGCCGCTGGAGATGACCATCGTGCCGCATGAGGATGCGATGGCCTTCCACCTGACGGGTACCAAATTCTTCGAGCCGATCGGCGATCCGGAGTTCCTCGCTGCGCGCGAGGCATGGGACCTGGAGGTGCCGAGCGAGAGCCCGCGGGTCGCGCGGGCCGAGTATCTTGCCTGGCGGTTCCTGATGGAGGGCAAGGCCGAGGGCGAATTGCTTCCCGCGGTCCAAGCCTTCATGCAGCCGCGCTATGCTGAGGGATACACCAAGGGCATCCACGACGAGGATGCCGCGAAGATCCTAGGCCAGCTCTTGCCGATCCACGCCGAGGCCGGACTGCTTCGTTTCGCACCGCGCGAGCGCGCTGCCGCGATTCTTTTCTGGGAGTCTTGGGATGATCCGGCGAAATCACGCCTCGCCGGGCAGTTCGCTTCCTACGGCAAGCGCCGTAGCTTGTTCGCGGGCGGCGACGAAACCGAACGCTGGAAAGCCCGTTTGGCGGAAGCCTTCACGAAATGGCGCGCCGACTACGGCCTGTTCACGGAAGTGGATGCCGCAAAGGTCGCAAGCTACTTGGAAGAGGAACTCGCGGCCGGCGGAGGCTTCCTCGTCTCTGCTTCCGCAGCGGAACTATCGAAGTCCTTCCACCAAGGCCTGGTGGCGAAGAGAGCGGACTCCATCTTCAAAGATTCACTCGGCGGCGAAGAGAGCCCGATCCCGCTCAAGTATGAGATCGCCCGTGACTGGCTCGCCGGTTTCGCGGCCTCCTACCCGGAGAGCCTGCAAGGGAGCCCGGCGGATCTCGCGGATGCGGTGATCGATGAGGCGGCAGTCCACATCGCGCGCGGCGGTTACGAGCAGCGCGCGGTGAAGACGGTTCCGCTGTCCTTCACCGTCGACGGTCTTCGCTCCAGCCACGCACGGGTGCAGAATGGTAGCCTGGAGATTCACTACAGCGAGTTCCTCGACCGGCTGGAGCGCCATGAGCGGACGGACGCCGCGGCCTTCCGATCCCTCGCCGAGCGCAAGACCAAGCTGACCGGCACCAAGCGTGCGGAGATGCGTCTCGAAGAGTTCAAAGCGAAGGTGATGAGCGCCTTCGTGCGCAATCGCTTGATCGACGAAGTCTACCTGCCCCTGATCGGCAACAACCTGGCCAAGCAGCTCGGCACGGCGGGTGCGAACACGCGCACCGACCGCATGGGCCTGCTGCTGCTGATCTCTCCCCCCGGCTATGGCAAGACGACGATCATGGAGTATGTGGCCAACCGCTTGGGCCTGACCTTCGTGAAGATCAACGGTCCGGCGCTCGGTCACCGCGTCCTCTCGCTCGATCCCGCCGAAGCCCCGAACGCCTCCGCCCGCATGGAGGTGGAGCGTGCGAACCTCGCACTGGAGATGGGCGACAACGTGATGCTCTATCTGGACGACATCCAGCACACGGATCCGGAGTTCCTGCAAATGTTCATCAGCCTCTGCGACGCGCAGCGGAAGATCGAGGGCGTTTGGAAAGGCCAGCCGAAGACCTATGACCTGCGTGGCCGGAAGGTCGCGGTGGTCATGGCGGGCAACCCCTACACGGAAAGCGGCGGCAAGTTCCAGATCCCGGACATGCTCGCGAACCGCGCCGATACCTACAACCTCGGCGACATCCTGGGCGGACATGAGGCGGCTTTCAAAGCGAGCTACATCGAGAACGCGCTGACCTCGAATGCCGCACTCTCCCGGCTGGCCAGCCGCTCGCAGAAGGACGTGCTCACGCTCATCCGCATCGCCGAGACCGGCAGCCGCGACGGCGCCGACTTCGAGGGCAATTACACGCCCGCGGAGATCGAGGAGATGCTTGCGGTGACCAAGCACTTGCTCGCCGTGCGCGACACGATCCTGCGCGTGAACCTCCAGTACATCGCGAGCGCGGCCCAGGAGGATGCCTACCGCACCGAGCCCTCCTTCAAGCTGCAAGGATCCTACCGCAACATGAACCGGATCGCCGAGAAGGTGCTGCCGCTCATGACGCCGGAGGAAGTGCGACAAATCATCGTCGATCACTACCGCAGCGAGTCACAGAACCTCACCACCGCGGCGGAAGCGAACCTGCTGAAGTTCTACGAAATGGAAAAGCTCCTCGACGAAGCCCAGGCCGCGCGCTGGGAGGCGATCAAGAAGGAGTTCAACAAGCGCAAGCTGATGGGCGCCGGCGGCGACAGCGATCCGGTGGGCCGCGTGGTCGCGCAGCTCACGCAGTTCAACGACGGGCTGGAGGCGATCAAGGAGGGCATCTCCTCGGCAGGCCGCAACTACTCGCAGCCGCAGTCGCTGGCCGAGCAAACGGTCTCGCAGCTCCGCCAGATCATCGAGGGCCTGCGCGCCGTGCCGGTGCAGGTCGACATCAAGGTAGTGCCGGTGCAGGACGACAAGGGCAGCATCGAGAAGATCGACGCTCCGGACAAACCACCTCTGGCCTTCCAGCCGGATGTGAAGCAGGGCTAGACCGGCACAGGAAATCGATTGCAGATCTAGCTAACTTAGCTAAGTTATTCCGTCATGCAGGTCAGCATTCACGAGGCGAAGACCCAGCTCTCCAAGCTCATCGCAGCCGCAGAGCGCGGGGAAGAAGTGATCATCGCCCGGCGCGACAAGCCTATCGTGAGGCTCAACCTCATCACCGAGTTTCAAGGCGGCAGCCGGATTGGAGGCCTCAAAGGGAAGAAGCTGAAGATCGGAGCGAAGTTCGATGATCCCCAGTTGAACAAGGAGATCGCCCGTTCTTTCGAACAAGCATGAGCTCCGCAGACGTGGAGGGATGGCTACTGGATACCCATGCCCTTCTTTGGATGCTTCACGGTGACAAGCGCCTCTCCAAGAAGGCGGCCAAGGAGATCGACGGCCGCCTGCCACTTTACCACTCTTCCGCCAGCTTCTGGGAGATCGCGATCAAGCTCTCGGGCAAGGGCTTCGATTTCGCGGTGGATGACGATTGGCACCGGATCTACCCGGAAGAATTGGAGCGCATTGCGGTCCCCCTTCTTTCGCCTTCAGTGGAGGACTTCCGGCTGCTCCAGGATCTTCCGAAGCGTCATGGCGACTCCTTCGACCGGATCCTGATCTGCCAAGCCAAACGGCGCCGCTTGGGAATCATCTCTGCAGACGAGGCATGGGATGCCTATGGAATTGTCCGCGTATGGTAGAACGAGGATCACCCCGCATCGACTGTCACGTCCACATCGTGGGCACGGGGACCGGCGGCACCGGCTGTTGGTACCGGCCGAAAGGCCTTACCCGCATCGGCGAGCCCTTTCTGGTGCGGGCGGTCGGGCTTACGACCAAGGATCTGCATGGCCCGGAGTTCGACCGACTATATGCGGAGAAGCTGCTGGAGATGGTGCGCGGCGCGACGCTGATCGATCGTGCGATGCTTCTGGCCCACGAGCTTCCTCACAAGGAAGACGGCACGGCGATCCCCGAGCTCTCCTCACTCTACGTGCCGAATGACTACGTGCTGAAGCTGGCGCAGGATCATCCCGAATTCCTCGCCGGCGTCTCCATCCATCCCGCGCGCAAGGACGCGATGGAAGAGCTGGAGAAGTGTCTCGCGGGTGGAGCAGCGGCGCTCAAATGCCTGCCGAATGTGCAGGGCATCGACTGGAACTTGCCACGCTACACCGCCTTCCTCGAGCGCATGGCCGAGGCCAAGCTGCCGCTGCTGGCCCACACCGGCAGCGAGCGCACGATGCCGGTGATGGACCACGCACTCGCATCCCCGAAGGTGCTGACCCGCGCGCTGGAGATCGGCGTGACCTGCATCGCCGCGCATGCGGGCACCGGGATGATGGTGCTGGATCCCGATTACTTCGACGTCTTCGCGGAGATGCTGGCGAAGTATCCGAATCTCTATGGCGACAATAGCGCGCTGGCCGGGCTGAGCTTCCGCCTGAGACCCTCCGCCCTGCGTGGCCTGGTCTCCACGGAGATGGAGGGACGCATTCTCCACGGCAGCGACCTGCCGGTGCCTTCCAGCGGCTTGCTCACCTGGGTTTTCGGGATGCTGTCGTGGAGGGATTTCCGCGCCTCCGCCGCGATCAGGAACCCGATGGAGCGGGATGCCCGGCTCAAGCAGATGCTCGGCTTCGGCGAGGAGAGTTTCCTCCGCGCCGCGAGCGTGCTGCGCACTGCGTAGCACTACTGCACGTGATCACGTGATGTCGCCGCGGCAGGGAACTGCTACGGTTCCGTCACCCCCAATCCCCCCAAGAATGAAAACCGCATCCCCCCTGCGGTCTTCGAGAAGGAAGCATGGCTTCTCACTGCTGGAAGTAACCGTGGTGATCGCCGTCCTCCTTTCGTTGACTACTGTACTGATCCTAGGCGCACGCGCGTGGAAGAACGGCTCCGATCGCGCCGGCTGCATCCTCAACATGCGCATGGTGCAGACCGCCGTGCGTTCCTATCAGAACCTCTACGAATACAATCCCGGCAGCATGCCCTACGCGGAGAATGGCACCCAGGATATCGGCGCGCATCTTTTCCTGAAGGGCTACATCAGCGGCAAGATGCTCAACGAGATGCAGGGATACGCCACCTGCGCCGGTGGCGGCTCCTACAGCCGCCCGCACCCGGATGTCTTCCCTCCGATAGGAGAGCTCTACATCAAGTGTTCCATGTCCTCACAGGAGGACCACGCTCTCCCCGACGGGCCGGAGTGGTGATCTGAAATCACTCGCCCAGGGCCGAACGAAGGTCGGAGGCCACGGACAGGGCCTTCACCTTCGGATCCGGGGTGGTTTCGCGTTCCTCCTCCGATTCCGACGCAGCGGCATCTGCCGGCAAGCGCGGGGATCGCTCGATCGGCTCCAAGTCCGGTAGCGGCGCATCGTGAGCCGCCACTTCCAGATCCGTGAACTTCCGTGCCGTGCCGAGCACGCGCGTTTCGTAGGCGCCCACGGCGGCATTGTAGTGGCCCACGGCGTTATCGAGGGACTTGCCCAGCTTCACGAAATGGCCGGCCAAGGTGCCGAGTCGTTCGTGCAGCGTTTTTCCCAAGGCGCAGATCTCCCGGGCATTGTCCGCCATGGCCTCTTGGCGCCAGCCGTAGAAGACGGCCCGTAGCAGGGCGATCAGGGTGGTGGGCGTGGCGAGGATGATGCCATGTTCCACGCCCCGCTCGATGAGGCCGGGATCGCACTGCAGCGCGGCGGAGAAGAAGGACTCGCTGGGCAGGAAAAGCACCGTGAATTCCGGCACGTTCTCGAACTGGGCGGTGTAGTTCTTCGACGCGAGCTGGGTGATGTGGGTGCGCACTTGGCGGGCATGGTGGTGGAGGGCTTCCTCCCGCTGGCGGTCGTCCGTGGCCTCGAGCGCGTCGAGGTAGGCATCCATCGGCGTCTTCGCATCCACGACGATGGTCTTGCCGCCCGGCAATTTCACCACGAGGTCCGGGCGCAGGCGTCGGCCTTCATCGGTCACCGTGGTCGTCTGCGTCTGGAAATCGCAATGCTCCTGCATCCCGGCCAGCTCGACCACCCGGCGGAGTTGGATCTCGCCCCATTGGCCGCGACCGGTCGGCTGACGCAAGGCCTTGACCAGCTGGGCGGTCTCCCGCTGCAGGCCGAGCTGGCCTTCGGCCAGAGTCTTCACCTGGGTTTTCAGCTCGGCGTAAGCGCCTTCGCGGGCCTTTTCGATGTCGCCGATGCGGCTCTCGAATCTCCCGAGGGATTCCGCGACCGGCTTGACGAGGTTCTCGATGGCCATCTTGCGCTTCTCCAGATCCCCCTTCGCCTCCTCCGATTGAGCCCGGAGGGAAGTCTTGGCGAGATGGAGGAATTGCTCGGCGGAGGACCGGAGCGCGTCGGCCGAGAGGGCCTTGAAGGTATCGGAGAGCCGATGCTCCGCCCGGTCGAGCAGGGCCTGCTTTTCCGCTGCCGAGCGCACCTCGTCCTCCAAACGGGTTTTCAGTTCGGCAAGCTGCGTCCGCATCGCCTGGCCATTGGCCTCGTGCTGGTGGGATTCTGAGATCGCCGCGGCGTGGCGGGCCGCCAGCTCGGTGATCTGCCGTTCGTCCGCCTTCAGCCGCTCCTCGAAGCGGGCCCGGCGACCGGAGAGCGCCAGCCAAGTGATCAGCCAGCTCAGGAAGATTCCGGTGACGAAAGCGCCAGCAATCCAAGGGAGGGTGGATTCAAGTTCGGGAGGCATGGTCGGATTGTTCCTTGCGGACGCTTGGCCCCGGGGCAAGGTTGGGCCCGTCGCGCACGCCCCTCCGGAGTACCGGCCGGGCCGCGCGAACGCAAATCAAACCGACCCCACGATCATGGCTCACACGCTCCCTGCTCTCGGCTACTCGCTCGATGCCCTGGAACCGCACATCGATGCGCGCACGATGGAGATCCATCACGGCAAGCATCACAACGCCTACGTCACCAACCTGAACGCCGCCTTGGCCGGCAAGTCCGACCTGGAGGCGAAGAGCGCCGAAGACCTGATCAAGGACCTCGGTGCCGTGCCGGACGACATCCGCACCGCCGTGCGCAACAACGGTGGCGGCCACGTGAACCACAGCTTTTTCTGGAAGCTCATCGCCCCGGGTGGTGCCACGGCTCCCTCCGGCGAGCTCGCCGCGGCAATCGACAAGTCCTTCGGTTCCCTCGATGCCTTCAAGGAAGCCTTCGCCAAGGCCGCCACGACCCGCTTCGGCTCCGGCTGGGCCTGGCTCTCCAAGACCGCCGACGGTCTGGCCGTGACCTCTACCGCCAATCAGGACAACCCGATCATGGGCCCCGACTTCGGTGGCACCAAGGGCGCGACCCCGATCCTGGGCCTCGATGTCTGGGAGCACGCCTACTACCTCAACTACCAGAACCGCCGCCCGGACTACATCACGGCCTTCTGGAACGTGGTGAACTGGGATGTGGTGGCGGAGAACTACGCCGCGGCTTAAGTTATCCCGACAGATTCCCGAAGGGCGACCGGACGAGCCGGTCGCCCTTTTTTGTTCCAGCTCAAGCAATAGTGCGAATTGCAGCGTCCGATTTTCCCTTCCGGTCCTTGCCCCCGATTGCAGGCGACTTATGGTGTTAGACGTCGATGGAACGTCTCCACCACTCGGACTACCTGCGCCTGCTCGACTTCGTCGCGGGACTACAGGAGCCGGTCGCGCTCGAGGATTTCGGGGCGCATCTGGTGCGGCTGACGTCTGAGCTGCTACCGGGGGCGACTATCGCCTTCGATCAGATCGGTGCCGATGGTCTCTTCTACGGCTTCGATCACAATGTGGAGATCAGTCCGGAAGAGCTGGCGCGGTTCGTTTCCCGGCTCCAAGAGGTCTATCAGCAGAATCCCATCTACGGCTACATCACCGGCGGCGGGTCGGATCGGATCGTGGATATCGCCGACTTGGCCTCCCGGAGGCAGTTGCACCGGACCGACTTCTATCACGACATCTTTCGTCCGTACGGGATCGAGCATCAGGTAAATGTGCTTCTCTCCCGGCCGGGCTGGATCAGCACGCTGACGATCAACCGCGACCGGCCGATCCCGCCCCGGATGAAGACGCTGCTGGCGCTGGCGGTCCGCCACATCCAGCTCGCGCATTCAAATGCCTGCGCGATGGACAAGATCAGCCGGGTGGTGATGCCCACCAGCGGCGAGCTGCTGACGGCCCGGGAGGCGGAGGTCTTCCGCTGGATGGTGGAGGGCAAGCGTAACGGGGAAATCGCGATCATCCTCGGCTGTTCGCCGCGGACGGTGGACAAGCATGTGCAGAACATCCTGCGCAAGACCGGGACCGAGACGCGGACCGCGGCGGTGCGATCCGGGCTGCCAGCCGACTGAGGCGCGTACGCGGTCCTGCGTATTTCCCCCAAGGCTGAATTTAAGGATACTCGGATCGTTCACCCGGGCGGAAGGAAGGCTGAATTTCCCCCCCCGCGGACTTTTACACCTCACCCGGGTGAACGCTCCACCATAGCTCCATGATCCGCGTCGTCCGGCGTTCCACGTCGGGCGGCGCGAAGAGGGAGCTCACCCTTCCCTTCCGTGAAAGCGTCCTTCCTTTTCGTGGCCGGCTTGCTGGCTGCCTCCACCGCGCGTGCCGATCTGGCCAACCCCACGGGGCTGTGGCAATTGAACGGAAACTTCACGCCTGCCGCGGGGTCTGCCGCCTTGGATGCCTCCAGCCTCACCGCGGGCAGCGACTATAGCTTCGGCACGGACGGGGCAGGGTTCCAGTATCTACAGACCCAGCCCTTCACCACCCCTGCCAAGCGGCTCACGGTCACCAATACCGCCGGGCCTAACGGCGGTGCCGGTGCCACCCGGACCAATCGGTGGACCATGGTGATGGATGTGAAGCTGGACGCGATGCAGCCCTATGCCGGGCTGATCCAGCTCAGCCCGCTGAACAACCTCGATGTGACCATCTACGTGGCCTCGCCGAACAACCTCACCGGTACGGTGCAGCCGGCATTGAGCTCGGCAAGCGCGGTGGCGGTGAACACGTGGTACCGGCTGGCAATCACCTGCGGCAATGACGGCGCGGGAGGCATCCCCACGCAGAAGTGCTATCTGAACGGGGTGCCGACGGGCAGTCCGCGGACCAGCACCTTCAACGGCAACTTCTCGCTGCAGTCGGTCTTCCATCTTTTCTCGGACGAAACGGTGGGCGGCAGCGACCTGAAGCCTGCCAAGCTCGGGTCCTTCGCCTGGTGGAACGAAGAACTCTCCGCCGCGGATATTGCCACGCTGGGCGGTCCGCAGCCCGCTGGCATCCAGCCGCCGGGACTGGCGGTGCCAAGCACGATCGCCGCGACCTCGCCCTATATTTACGGAGCGAACGTGGGGTGGGTTCATGCCCGGCCGGATCAGAAGGGCCTCGTCGTTGGCGAGTATGCCTGCTCCGGCTTCGCTTACGGTGCCAACATCGGCTGGATTAACTTCGGCGACGGAACTCCGGCCAACGGGATCCGCTATGCCAACACCGATGGTGCCGACACCGGGGTGAACCACGACGGTGCCGGCACTCTCTACGGACTGGCATGGGGAGCGAACATCGGGTGGATCAACTTCGGGATCAATTCGAGCGGTGCACCGCGGCCGCAGAGCGATCCCTCCCGAGCCCGGGTGGACCTGATCACCGGCCAGTTCGGCGGTTACGCATGGGGCGCGAATGTCGGCTGGTTCGACCTCTCCACCCTCAAGACTGCCACACTCTACTCGGCGGACACCGATGGCGATGGCATCGCCGACGCATGGGAGATCGAGAAGTTCGGCAATCTAACAGCCGCCAACGGAAGCAGCGATGCGGACAAGGATGGCATCTCCGACAAGGAGGAGCACATCGCCGACACGGATCCGAACGATCCTAACAGCCGCCTGCGGATCACCCAGCAACTGGTCAGCTTCTTCCCGAACGATGGCTACAATCACTGGGACGTGACCTTCACCAGTTCACCGCGCCGGCTCTATCGCCTGGAAACGTCCACAAATCTCGGCGCGACGCCTTGGGTCAACGAGATCGGCCTCTTCGCCCCTTCCTCCGGCCCGACCACGACGCGCGATTTCGATTTCCAACCCTCCCCCCGGAACTTCCTGCGGGTGCAAGCCATCAAGCCCCTTCAGCCATGAGAACTCTCCCCATCCTGTTCCTGACGGCATCCGTGGCATTCGCCCAAGGGCCGATCGCACCACCCGTCGGCCCGCCGACGCCGGGAATGCGGACGCTGGACCAGATCGAAGCCCGGATCCCGCTACCCGGGGGCACGACGACGGTGACGATCTCGCAGCCGGGCTCCTACATCCTGACGGGAAACATCACGGTGAGCACCGGTGATGCGATCACGATCACCGCGAGCCACGTGACCTTGGATCTGAATGGATTCACGCTCGCCTCCACGGCCAATCCGGCAAGCGGTCGCGCCGTCAACATTGCCGGTAGCCTGAGCAACTTGGCCATCCGCAATGGCAACATCCGTAGCGGCTCCAGCTACACGGGCAGCACCTTCAATGCCGGGCCCGGCTTCATCGGAGGAGTCGACTGGGCCTCCGGCAACCCTAACAACTGCCGCGTCACCCATCTGACGGTGACCGGTGTGCGCGACTACGGCATCGACTTGGCCGACACCGGAAACTCGGTGGCGACCGAATGCATCGTGAGCAACGTGGGTGCCTTCGGAATCCGTGCCGGCGCCGTGGCCGATTCCTCCGCGACGCTCTGCGGCAGCAACTCGATCATCGCCCGGACCACCTCGAACTGCGTCAGCTCGCTGGCGGCGGGAGGCAACGGACTGTTGGTTTCGGGGAACACCGTGGAGTCCCTCGCCACGCAGATCGCCCAGGTGCAGGCTGACAACCGGGTCCTGGCAGGACTGCTCAGCGGCTCCGGCGTAAACTTCGCTTGGAATATCCGGACGATCGACAGCACGGGATCGGTGGGCAGCGAGTGTTCGCTCGCCTTCGGCACGGACGGCCAGGCAATGGTGGCCTACCACGACTCCACGAATACGAACCTGAAGTTCGCACGCCAGAATGGAGCCAGCTGGCAAGTCACCACCGTGGATAACAGTCCCGGCAACGTCGGGACCTCGCCCTCGCTGGCAATCGGCGAGGGCGGGCAACCGGTGATCGCCTACTTCGACAGCAGCAACACCGACCTCAAGCTCGCCCGACGCAACGGGAACCTGTGGACCACCGAAACCATCCCCGATCCGATCGCAAGCGTCGGATCATACTGCTCGCTCGCCTTCGACAGCTCCGGCAATCCCGCGGTCTCCTACTATGACATCACGAACGGCGACCTGAGATTCGCCCGCTACGACGGCTCCACCTGGAACTTCTCCAGCCCGGACAGCAGTGCAGCCAATATCGGCCAGTCCACCTCCCTGGCCTTCGGACCGGACGGGAACCCGGCGATCGCCTATCACGACGTCACCAACAACGATCTGAAGTTCGCACGCTACAACGGATCGACGTGGACCCTCGGCACACCCATCGGGAGCGGCCCCTTCGCCGGCCGCTACACCTCGCTGAAGTTCGGCCCCGCGGGCAGACCGGCGATCTCCTACCGAATCAACACGACCGGCCTGCTCCAGTTCTCCGCCTTCAACGGGAACAGTTGGTCGGAGGTGCCGGTCGATGGCACCGGCGAATTCTCGGCCGGAACCTCGCTATCCTTCGGGCCCGACGGGCAGCCCGCCATCGCCTATCACGTGGCCAACACCGGCGACCTGAAGTTCGCGCGCTACAACGGGAGCACCTGGGATCTCTCCCTCGTGGATGGCGATGAGAGCGGAACCGCAGGCTACTCTGTGGGAAGCGGCGTCTCGCTGATCTTCGGTCCCGACGGCCAACCCGCGATCGCCTACTACGACATCTTCAACGGCGACCTGAAGTTCGCCCGCCGCGGCATCTTTACTCCTGCACCCTGACGCTTGTTCACTCCCATGCGCTCCCTTCTCCTATCAGGCCTCGTTCTCCTCTCCGCTCCGGCCTTCGCCCAAGGCCCCCTCGCCCCACCGGCAGGACCTCCAGCGCCGGGCATGAAGACCCTCGATCAACTCGAGGCCCGCGTCCCGATTCCGAAAAGCCCGCAGCCGTCCATTGCCGGGCCCCACTTCACCATCACCCAACCCGGCAGCTACTACCTGACTGGAAACATCGATGTCACCACCGGCAACGGCATCAACATCGAGGCGGATGACGTGACGCTGGATCTGAACGGCTACACCATCTCGTCTAACAATCCGACGGCCGCCAATTACGGCATCAGCCTCAACGGCACCCGGAAACGCGTGAGCATTTCCAATGGCCATATCCGCAGCGGCGCGACCTTCACCGGCAATGCGATCTCCTCCGGACCCGGCTTCTACAGCGGCATCAACTGGTCCACTGCCAGTCCCATCGCCTGCCGCATCAGCGGGGTTTCGGTGACCGGTGTGCCCGGCGAGGGCATCACTGTCGGCAGTTCGGTGAACAACTCCTCGATTGTCGAGGCCTGCACCGTGCGGGACGTGGGCGGCATCGGCATCCGCGCGGGCGTGGTGTCCAATTGCTCGGTCACCAACGCCGCCTCCACCTCGATCGCCGCCGAGCGCGTGATGAACTCCGTGGGCGCCAGGCAGGACGGCACCGGTACCGGGATCGTTCAAGGCGGTGCCTCCTTGGAAGCGATCGGAGCTGCCACAGACAAGCGGACCCAGATCCCCGGCGGCACCGCCACCGTTACGATCGGCACCCCGGGATCCTACGTGCTGATGGGAAATCTGACCGTCACCACCGGCAACGGCATCCTGATCAATGCCAGCGACGTGAGCCTGGATCTCAATGGCTTCACCATCGCGTCCACTTCCTCGACGGCCAGCGGAGATGCCATCGGCTTGGGCAGCGAGGTGCAGCGGATCTCGATCTCGAATGGCACGATCCGCAGCGGCACCACTTACAGCGGCGGCGTGTTCTCGAATGGACCCGGCTTCGATAGCGGCATCAACTGGCGCTCCCTGGCACCTCGATCCGTTCAGGTCTCTGGCGTTTCAATCACCGGTATTCGCGGCTACGGGATCGATCTGGGATCGGATCAGTCCAGCATCGTCCAAGCGTGCTCGGTCCGCATCGCTGGCACCATCGGCATCCGTGCCGGAGTGGTGACCGATTGCTCGGTAACCACGGGGCCTTCCACCACCATCTCCGCCGCACGCATCGCGAACTCCGTGGGTGCCCGCGCCGATGGCAGCGGCACCGGCCTCGACACCCAGACGCCATCCTTCGAGGCGATCGCCACCACCACCACCGCGACCCAAGCGGCAGTGACCACCATTCAAAGCGGAACCACCGCCTTGGTCGCCGCGAAGGACAATCGCACACCCATCACATCGCTACCATTTTCGATCTCCACCTCCGGGAGCTACTATCTGCAGGGAAATCTCCAACACATCGGTTCTGGCAACGCGATCACCGTCTCGGCGAATGATGTCACCATCGACCTCAACGGTTTCACGCTCGCTTCGGCACCCGGTGCATCCGGCAGCGCCATCAACATCAACTTCGATGCCACCAATGTGACCGTGAAGAACGGGACTATTGCCGGGAGTTCCACTTTCACCGGAAACTGGTCGAACGACTGGTCCATCACCCGCAACGGTTTCTCCTATGGTATCTTGAACGATGCCCGTGTCGGCAGTCGTTTCCACAACCTCACCATCCGCGGTTGCCGGACCTCCGCCATCTGGAGCGGCGGACCGAGTCAGAGACATTCTGCAGACATTGATCAGGTTTCCTGCCAATACAATGGCTCGGGGATCTCCGCCCCCTACAGCCGCGTCTCGAATTGCGTCGTCGCCTTCAACGACGGCTTCGGGATCAACGCTCAGACCATCTCGAATTGCCAAGTCACCTATTGCAATTCCTACGGAATCGAGAGCAGCTTCGGCACGGTGACCGACTGCTTCGTCTCCGCGGTCGAGGGGGCTGGCATCAAAGCCATCACGGTCACGAACTGCACCGTCAACAGCGGGGGAGATGCCATCACGGCCTGCACGGTTACCGGAAGCACTGTCCAATTCAGCGGGGGCATCGGTATCACGATTAGCCTGAGCAGCGGCGGAGTGATCTCGGGCTGCTGCGTCATCACCGCAACGGGAGGTGAATACTCCGCGCCCGGTGCTGTCCGGACCGGCTGCTCGCCTCCGTGAGCTGGGGCGGCGCGGCGAATACTTGAACAAGCGGGTGGCAGGGGGGCGCTTCTAGGCGCACCCTGCATCCAGATGACTTTTTCCTGCCGCGCCGCGCTCCTCCTGCTCGCCCTGTCCACCGCCCAGCCCGTGCTCGCACAGGCCGTGGCCACCCCGCCGCCCGCCGCCGAGGTCGAGGATGCGATCAAGAAGATGTACCCGGCGCTCGTCCGCATCTACGTGGTCATGGAGGAGGGCATGGATGGGCGCATGCGCAAAATGCAGGGCAGCGGCAGCGGAGCGATCATCTCTGCGGAGGGACATGTGCTGACCAACCACCACGTGGCCGGACGCGGGACGCGCTTCGTGTGCTCGCTTTCCAATCGTGAGGAGATCGATGCGACCCTGGTGGGCACCGATGCGCTCTCCGACCTCGCGGTGCTGAAGCTAGATCTCTCCACCCGCCGCCTGAAGGACCAGCCGCTGGCGGTGGCGAGCTTCGGCGATTCCGATCAATTGAAAGTGGGCGATACGGTGCTGGCGATGGGCAGCCCGGGCGGGCTCTCGCAATCGATCACCCGCGGGATCGTGGCAAACACGGCGATGATCGTGCCGAAGCACCAGATCTCCCTGACACTGGATGGCGAAACGGTGGGGGAGCTGGTGCGCTGGATCGGCCATGATGCGGTGATCTACCCCGGCAACAGCGGCGGCCCCTTGGTGAACCCCGCCGGCGAAATCGTGGGCGTGAACGAAGTGGGCATCGCCAGCTTGGGCGGTGCGATTCCCTCGAATCTGGCCAAGAAGGTGGCCGCGGAACTCATCGAGAAAGGCAGCGTGACACGGAGCTGGATCGGCATGGAGATCCAACCGCTGCTGCGCCGCATGACCGAAGAGAAAGGCGCGCTGGTAGCCTCGGTCTGGAAAGGCAGCCCCGCGGCAGCCGCCGGGATCAAGCCGGGCGATTTCGTCACGAGCTACAATGGCAACGCGATTCCCGACTGCCATGCGGCGGAAGATCTGCCGGTCTTCAACGCGATGGTGCTGGCCACCGCGCCGGGCACGAAGGTGACGCTGCAAGGCGTGCGCGATGGCAAGCCGCAGAGCTGGGAGATCACGACACTGCAGCGCGAGCCGACCATGGGCAAGGAGGACGAACTCCGGCCATGGGGCTTCACCGCGAGGGATTTTACCCGTGTGTCCGCATTGGAGAAATCGCGCGATACCACGGACGGCGTGCTGGTAGACACCGTGCGGGCCGGCGGACCTTCCGCCGAAGCCAAGCCACCGCTGCGCGCGGCCGATGTGATCGTGCGCGTGGGCGGCAAGCCGGTGAAGACGCGCGAGGAGTTGGAGAAGATCACGACAGAGCTGACCCAAGGAGCGAACGAGCCGAAGCCGATCCTAGTGGAGTTCGAGCGCAGCCGCGAGCAACTGGCGACGGTGGTGAAGGTGGGCACGCCCAAGGATGCCGTTCGCCCTCGACTGGCGGAGAAGGCATGGATGGGTGCCGCGACGCAGGTCATCACGGACGAACTCGCCACGGCACTCGGCATCCCGGGCAAGAAGGGCGTGCGCATCACCGCACTGGCACCGGACTCTCCGGCGAAGAAGGCCGGGCTGCAGGAAGGAGACCTGGTCCTCAAGCTGGACGGCAAGGTGATCAACGCCCGCCGACCGGAAGATGCCGAGGTATTCCCCGAACTGATTCTTGCCTACCCCGCCGATGCCTCCGTGGAGCTCACCGGCTTGCGCGAAGGGAAGGAGCAGACATGGACCGTGGCGCTGGCCCCGCGCCCGATCGACGATAGCGAGCTGAGCGAACATCGCGACGAGCTCTTCGAGTTCACCGCACGCCAGCTTTCGACCTCCCAGCGTGATCGCGCGAAGGAGGAGCAGGGCGAGGATCCTGCCGGGGTGGCAGTGCTGAAAGTGGAGCCCAGCGGCTGGGCTGCGCTCGGCGGGCTCGCCGCGGACGACATCATCCTCACCATCGACGGCACCGAGGTGAACGAGATCGCGACGCTGAAGGCGAAGCTCAATTCACTGCGTGAAGCGAAGCCGCGCAGCGTGGTCTTCGGCATCCGGCGCGGCCCGCGCACCTACTTCCTCGAAATCGAACCGCGCTGGTAAGAACCGGACCCGGCGCTCCGAATTCATTTATTAGATCCATAGTAGTTTATCCATTCACCGATATGATCCGTCATCTGACCCTCGCCTTGGCCGCGACCACGGCACTGGCCTCCGCCGCTACCGCCGAGTTCCGCGAAACCGCCCGCAAGCTCTCCGCCGATCATGGCGAATCCGTCGTCTGGCTCTCCGTGCTCGCGAAGACCAGCATGTCCGCCGAAGGCGATGTGCCGGCGAACCTGAAGAACATGCTGGCGGCGCAGGAGAAGGAGGACAAAAGCGAGGCCACCGGCACGGTGGTGGACGCCTCCGGCCTGATCGTCACCGCGCTGGGAAGCATCGACAAATCCTCGATGGTGGACGGGCAGACCTTCCCCACCCCGCAGGGGCCGGTGAAGCTCAAGGCCAGCTCCGAGATCAAGGAGGTGAAGGTGATCACCGCCGATGGCTCGGAAGTGCCGGCTGATCTTGTGCTGAAAGACGAGGACCTCGGTCTCGCCTTCATTAAGGTGCGCAGCGAAAGCGACGAGGCGAAGGGCGTGGAGTTCAAGGCCATCGATCTGGCCAATTCTTCTCCGGGCCAACTGCTCGACGAATGCGTGGCACTGGGCCGCATGGACGAGGCGATGAACCGTGAGCCGAGCCTGATCAGCACCGAGATCACCGGCCTGACGACCAAGCCGCGCACCTTCTACCGCGTGCCGAACGAGACCATCGGCTGCCCGGTCTTCCTGGGGAATGGCAAGCTGCTCGGCATCTCGGTGCTGCGCCAAGGCAAGGCCAGCAGCGCCCGCACCGGCCAGATCCAGATCAGCCCGGTGATCCTGCCCGCCGCCGATGTGGCCAAGATCGCCGCTCAGGCGAAGGAAGCCAAGCCGGTGGAGGCCACCCCCGAAGAGGCGAAGAAGGAAGAAGCGCCGCAGGACGAGAAGCTGCCGGCCGAAAAGGACGGCGAGTGAGACCGTGGCACCGCGGGAGCATTTGAAATGAAGAACGCCCGGAGTGTCCCTCCGGGCGTTCTTGTTTTCGCATTCGGATGATTCTCGGATCAGGGCGCGGCGCCGTCCACGATCCGCACGAAGCGGCGGGGACCATTGACCGGCACGACCGGGATCGCTCCGCCACCGGTGAAGGTGCTGCCCGGAACGGCCACGAAGTCATTCAAGAGCGTGCCGGTCTGCAGGTGATAGGACTGGCCGCTCACCAGGCCCGTTACACCGCCGATGACGATATTTCCTCCGCTGATGGTGACGCTGCCGATCTTCACCGAGCTGGGCACGGCATTGAGGTCAGGGAGCTGCTCGGTGCCGCTGGAGCTGCTCACCGCGGCATTCGCCGAGGTGAAGGCACCGCGCCAGATGCGCATCTCATTGACGGTGCCGGCCCAATCCTGATCGCCGAAGAAGACGGCCCCGCCGATGAAGTTATCGGTGGTATTGCCGAGTTCGTAGATCTCGCCGACCCATGCCACGCTGTCTGCCAACTGGCCGTCCAGATAGATGGAGATCAGATCGGCCACGGAGTCGTAGACGACAACGGCGTGGCGTTGGACATTTGCCACCAGCGCGGGGGGATTCGGCTCGGCCCGCGTATTGATCTCGCCGCTGGGCGAGCGGAAGCTGGAACTGGGAGCATCCCCGGTGATGCCGGAGCGGGGCGTGAAGTCGATGTAGGTGGATTGCTCCCCGGAGCTTCCCGGAGTGCCGAACATCCAGAGCTTCGACCAAGTCTGGGTGGCATTCGCCGGGGTGAACCAGGCCTCCACGGTGATGCTGCTGGCGCTGGCGATGGTATAGCCGATCGGGATCGTGGCGTGATTGGTGCGGACACCCGTGCCAGCCAGAACGAGATTCCCACCCGATACGCTGGCGGTGCCATTCAGGACCGCGGCGGCCGAGCCGACGCTATCGCTGCCATCCGTGGTGAAGCTCCAGCGGTGCGCAAGGACCGGCGGACTTTCCGACTGGGCACCGGTGACGTTCACGGTGATGGGGATGTCGATCTGGGCTTCGTTCTGGTCGGGATCATCGGAGAAGATCCGCAGGATACCGGTTTTCGCGCCCGAGTGAACTCCACCCGGATTGAAGGTGAAGGCGAGGTTTGTGTTCCCGCCGGGTGCGACGATGAGGGCTCCCTCGCTGACGAAATCACGGGTGACATCGAACTGCTGGAAGTGGGTGGGAGCCGTGTTGCCCGCGATGAAGATCGCATCGATGATCGCCAGCTCGCCTTGCCCGGTATTCGAGATCTGCAGGGAGTAGCTCTGCTGTGGCGCGGTACGGGCTACCGGGCCATACGCACCCGGTGTCGTCACGGCGATGTCCGGCAATGCCACCTGCACCTGGAGGTTCACGATCTTTGAGGCATTGAAGGGATCGCTGCTGGCGATCTCCACGGTAGCCGTGAAATTGCCCGTGAAGCCGTCGGGATTGAAGGACAGCACCAGATTCGAGGTGGCACCGGGTGCGACGTTCAGGGGTAGCGTGCTGGTGACTCCGAAGGAAGCGGCATCCTGCCCGGCCAAGGTGGCACCGGTGATCGAGAGGCTATTCGCGGAGCCCTCGTTGGTGACTGGCACGTTGACGCTGATCGCGCCACCGCTGGAGGTGGCGGCCACGGTGCCCGGGACGCTGATCCGCGGGTCATGCGGCGGCACGGTATCCGGACCCGCGGTGCTATTCGCGGAAACCCGGGCAGCGCTCATCGCTCCCTTCCAGACCCGGAATTCGTTGATGGAACCATTGAGGCAGGGATCGCCGTAGAAAACCGCGGCCCCGAGATAGTTCTGGGTGGTGTTCCCCAGCTGGGAGATCGTCCCGTTCCACACTTCGGAGTCGGCCAGGGTCCCGTTCAGGTAGAGACGGATCTCGTTCGCCGCGTCATCGAAGACTGCCACGGAGTGGATCTGCGTGCCTGTTCCAAGTGCCGCGGGATTCGTGCCGCCGCGGGTATTCGTCTGCGCTCCCGCCGGGGCTTTGAATCCGGTGCTGGGCGGGTTGTTCGTGATGCCGGTGAAGGGCGTGAAGTCGATGTAGCCGGTGGCGGCCTCGTTCGCTTGGGGCGTGCCGAACATCCAGACCTTCGCCCAGTTCTGGTTGGTGGTGCTGGTAAACCAAGCCTCGACGGTGAGGCTATCGCTCGAGGCAATGGTGGCGCCGATGGGCAGCGCCGCGAAGTTCGTTCGGGCAGCGCCGCCGGGGATCACCAGTTGGCCGCCGCTGACGGAGGCGGTGCCATTCAGGGTGGCATTCGCGGTGCCGACGCTGTCGTTCAAGTTCGTGAAGCTCCAGCGGTGAACAAGCTGCTGGGCCTGGAGGTCTGCGGCACCGAGGCCTAAGAAGCCGAGGAGGACCGCTTTCTTCAGCACACCGGACAAGGCGGTGCTACGGGCGGCACGAGTCCGCCCCGGATTGTTTCGGGTCATGGGTTGTTTTTGGGTTTCGTGTCTGTCGGTCCCGTCGCGTCCTTTGGGTAGCGCGGCGGAACCAAGGGATCGCCCAGGTACGGAGTTCCTACCCATGGGAGATAGGACCTGTGCTATCCCTCAAACATCATCCGCCTAGCAAACCCCGCAAGGGGAGACAACCCATTTCCATATTCCAAATCCTCTGCGCCGGGGGAGCCGGAGACCGCCGACATATCTCCTCTTCTTCCAAAACGAAAAAGGGCAGCGGTGAACCCGCTGCCCCCTTGGGAAAAGACTGACTTACTCCAATCTTCAGAAGTGGATCGCGTGGCCGTCGGCGGCCAGCGTCGCTTCGTGGATGACCTCGCTCATGGTCGGGTGAGCGTGGATCGTCGCGTGGATCTCGTCCGCGGTAAGCTCCTGGTCAAGCGCCAGGCCCATCTCGGCGATGAGCTCGGTGGCGTTCTCACCGATGATGTGGGCACCGAGGAGTTCGCCGTGCTTCTTGCCGTAGAGGAGCTTCGCGAAACCGTCTGGCTCGCCCGAGGCGATGGCCTTGCCGATGGCGACGAAGGGGATCTTGCCGACCTTGTACTCGATACCCTCTTCCTTAAGCGCGCGCTCGGTCTTGCCGACGGAGGCGATCTGCGGGTGGCAGTAGGTGCAGCCCGGGAAGACGGTGACCTTGCGCGGGGTGTGGCCTTCCACGTAGAGGCCGTCGACGCACTGGATCGCCTCGAAGGAGGCGGTGTGCGCGAGCAGCGGCGGGCCGCTCACGTCGCCGATCGCGTAAACGCCGGGGATGGAGGTTTCGTAGCGGTCGCCGATTTTGACGAAGCCGCGTTCGGTCAGCTCCGGCTGGACTCCGCCGGGGCCCGGGAGCACCGGCTGCACGCCGATCGCGACAAGCACGACATCCGCAGTGAGGACGCCGTTCTCCTTGGCACCTTCAACCGTGACCTCGACCTGGCTGCCCTTGACCTCGGTCTTGGTGATCTTGTGGTTCGAGAGGCAGCGGATGCCCTGCTTGGTGAAGGACTTCTCGAGGGCGTCGCCGATCTCGTCGTCTTCCACCGGAACAAGGCGCGGCAGCATTTCCACGACGGTCACCTTGGTGCCGAAGGCGTTGTAGATGTAGGCGAACTCCACGCCGATGGCACCCGCGCCGATGATGATCATGCTCTTCGGCTGCTTCTCGAGCACCATGGCTTCCTTCGAGCCGATCACGGTAGTGCCGTTGAAGGGCAGCGGCGGGAGCGGGCGGGACTTGGCACCCGTGGCGACGATGATGTGCTTCGCCTCCAAAGTGCTCTTGGCACCGTCCGCAGCGGTCACCTCGACCTTGCCGGGGGCGCTGATCGCGCCGAAGCCGCGAACGTAGTCGACCTTGTTCTTCTTGAACAGGAACTCGATGCCGCCTGCCAGCTTGTTTGAAACCGTGCGGGAGCGGCCGACCACCGCGGACCAGTCGTACTGCAGGTTATCGAAGGAGAAGCCGAATTCCTTGGCGCGGTGCGACAGGGTGTGGAAAAGCTCCGCATTCTTGAGCAGCGCCTTGGTCGGGATGCAGCCCCAGTTCAAGCAGGTGCCGCCAGCGCGGTCCGCCTCCACGCAAGCGACTTTCTTGCCAAGTTGCGCAGCGCGGATTGCAGCGACGTAGCCGGCAGGGCCGCCACCGATGACGATAAGATCGTAAGCCATGATTCGGGAGTCCTTCTGAAGTTCGGGCGGAGCGTGGTGGCGGCCTCCCGGATTGTCAAAGGGGAAGGGTCGGAAGGATTTTGCCCCTTCCATCGAAGCGGCGGACAAGCAACCATCCCGGCAAAAGATGGTTAAGTAGTAAATAAATCTGACATTCCTTAACTTGCCTTCGCGTATCGATAGGTTTTTGCTGAGGTCCCGGCTAGGTCATACCCGCTCTATACCCGGTCCGGGGGTACTTTGCTTTTTTTATAAAATGACTAACCGTTGTTGACATCTAGATCATCAAACATTACTAAGTAACTGCACTACACTGCTGTTCCCCTTCCTCCCACTTCGATGAACCTTGACCCTTTGCACCTACGTGCATTTACCGCCCTCATGAATGAGGGTTCGGTAAGTCGCGCGTCACTGGAGCTGCGTACCAGTCCCTCCAACGTGAGGCGTATCTGGCAAAGCTTGGAGGAACAATTGGGAGACCGATTGTTTATCTCGAACGAAACCGGCGAGACACGCCCGACAAGCGCGGCAAAACTTCTCGACCGGGAGATGACCTCGCTTCTCGCCGAGATGCGTCGTTTTGAAGCCTCGGTGGACAAGATCCACCGCAACGGCCGCACCCTGCGTCTGGGAGCCGACAGGAATGTTTTCAATACCCGCCACTTCGGCCGCCTCTTCAATTCGCTCCGGCACGACAGCCGTTTCCGGATCTCTTTCCTTGAGGTGAGCGGCGATGATGGCCGCGGTGCCCTGGAATCCGGAGCCTGCGACATGGTTTTCGCCTTGGATGGCACTCCGGGCCGCCGCTTTGAAACACGCTACCTGCCGCCGATGCGTTTCGACGTGGCCTGCGCACGCCAACGCGAGGGAGAACCGACGCTGGATCCAAGTGCACTGGCAGACCTGAACTGGTCGCTCGCCGACTTTTCCACCCGCCCCCTGGCCTTGGACCGGCTGAAGAAGATCGAAGCCTGCGGTGGGGGCAGCGGCTCCCTCTGCTCGCAAACCCAGTTCATGCGCTGGGCGGAGGAGCGGCCGGAAGGCGATACCGAAGCGATCGTGTGCGTACAACCGGCTTCCTTCAGCCGTTCCCCGCAAGTTAGCTTTCTCCCCTTTGAATCAGTGGCCGGCTTCCCCCTCTGTGTGACCTATCTCAGGCAGCATCCTTACGAATTCCTGCCGGTGATCACGGATCAGATGGAGCGCGCCCTGAAACCACCGGCCGATGGATCCCGACCTTCCCTGTCTTGAAACCTTCGTGCAGCTTGCCGATTGCGGCAGCTTTTCAGAAACCGCCGCCCGGCAAGGAATCAGCCAGCCGGCCGTAAGCCAGCGGATTGCCAAATTGGAAGCCAACACCGGCCTCCGTCTCTTCCAGCGGGTGCAGGAAGGTCTGAAAATAACCCGCGAGGGCAAGGAGTTGCTCGAGATCGCCCGCAAGATCGTGGCGGAGCACCAGCGGCTCGGCATCCGGATGGGCCGGCACGTGCGGGAGATCCGTGGAATCGTTCGAGTGATGATCGATCGTTCGATCGCCGGGAACCGTATCGAGGCGGGTTTGCGGGAAAGAATCCCTTCGCCGGAGCATCTCGATATCGTCCATCCGGAAGGCTTTCTCTGTTGGACCTCCGCGCTCGAACAACATCAGGTCGATATCGTGGTCACCGGGACCTTTTTACAGATCGGTGATTCCGCCGCACTGCAACGGGTGGAGCTGGAAAGACAGCAGGGAACCACGCTCGCCTGGAACCGGGTATATTTCGATCTGGACCCCGCCAACTTCCGCTTCCCGGAAATCATGCGATCCACCATCTTGGTACCGAGCGAGCGACTGATCCCCGGATATATGCCCTTCTTGGAGCGTTGGTGCTCGGAGTCGTACGGACTCCTGCCCCCCGACATGATACCCTTCGACGACGAGAGTTCCGCCCGCGAAGCATGCATCTCGGGGCTCGGAATCCTCGTGTTCCCGGGCGAAGCCGACAAGCGGATGGGCATCGAAAGCGCCGGGCTCGGGATCCTGAAGACCTTCGATTTCCTGCTTCCCGACGCCTTCACCTACGCCATTCATTTACGTACCGGGGAAAAGGCAACGCAGGTCCTTGAGACGGCGCTGAAGATCAACGACGCCTACAAGTCGCCACGTCCATCACAAGCGTGAACTTAACTTCACCTTATAACTCAATAAGGAGAAAGTTCAAGCGGCAGTTTGTTTGTAACGGCGAGAGCATCGACTCTCACCGTTGCTATGAAACGCTGTATATCCCTTACGCTCGCAGCACTTCCCGCGTTCGCGTCCTCCCTAGGGGCCGAAGCTATTGTCGATGGATCGAACTATGGTGACCTGTTCAATCCGTCCGGTGCCGCAGTTACCGTCGTTCACCCCACCGCTCCCGAAGGTTCCATCGCGCAGCTGCTGCTGAGCGGCAATGGTTCCGGCCCGCTCGGGCTTCATTGGGACGCCGAAGCTACCGGCGGCCTCAAACTGGCAACCAATCTTATCCTGGACGACGAAATCGTTCTGGCTTCAACCGGGGCACAAGTCCGGCTCAGCGGATCCGCCTTGGAATTCAACCAGGTAAGCACCGGAGTTCTGTCGCTGCTTGGCACCGGCGTGACGATGAACTGGAGCGCCACCGCCACCTTCGACAAGGCGGGTGCGGTCGTGGCTCTTTCGCCCAACTCGGTCTACGAGATCAGCTTCAACGTGGTCGATGGTAGCGGGCTCCTGAACTCGACCCTCGGGATCACGCCAAGCTTCGGGATGCAGTTGCTCGACGGTGCCAACAATCCGGTGGGTTCTTCCACCGGCGGCACCCTCATCAACGTCCTGGGCCTCGACCTGCTCGAAGTGGTGGGCGCGCCACAGGGGACGGGGCGGGCCACGGTGCGATTCCGTACCGGCACGACGGTCGGCTCCGGCGCGGCGAAGGTGCGCTTCACCGGCGGTGCGGTCCTGCCGCTCAACCTGCTGGGAATCGGCTCGAACTTCGCAACCATTTCAAACCTGATGGTCGAGCAAATCGACCCCTACACCGTTTGGGTGGAAGACAACGAGATCCCGGAATCGATGCAGGATCCGGACGCCGATCCCGACAGCGACGGCAAGCCGAACAAGCAGGAGTATGCACTCTCCACCGACCCCAACTCCGGCGGCCACGACGACGTGGACTTCGCGACCGGCGATCCGGATGGCAGCGGTCCGGAAACCTCCGCCTTCGTGATGACGCTGCCGGTGCGCAGCGGAGCCCAATTCTCCAACCAAGGGGGAGACCAGATCGCTACGCAAGATGGTGCGAACTACCGGGTGGAAGGCTCGTTCGATCTGGCAAGCTGGAGTCTCGCCGTATCCGAGGTGACCCAGGACGACGCCTTCGTGGCTGACTTGCCCGCTCTGCCGGTGGGCTGGGAATACCGCTCCTTCCGCGTGCCGGGACAAACTCCCGACAGTGTCCGCGCCTTCCTGCGCGTGAAATTCGACTGACAGGTACAGGTGAATCGGCGGCCCGTGTCCCGCATGGACCGGGCCGCCTGCTTTCTTTCCGACTCGTTGGTAAAAACAATCTCCCGGGGAGTGTGCCCCGGGGGGACAGCACAGCGCCGGAGCCGGGGTCCTCCCCCGGCTCCGGGGCAAGCGTGGGAAACGCACCCCCCGCGATCGCGTAGCGTTAGTCATTTATTCTTATTGCTTTATAAGAATAAAGTCCCGTCAGGGCATTGAGCAGGGTTGGGCTTTCCCCCATGGTGTTCAGTGCATGAAATGCTGCGCACCCCTCCTCGCTGCAGCGTTGGCCTCCTCCTGCTACCTTGCAAACGGCCAATCGCTTGTAGACGGCTCAAACTATCCCGGGCTCTTCTCGCCTGCGGATGAAATCACGGTAGACCCGCCAATCCCCGAAGGGGCAGTGCTGGGAACCTACATCGGCGGCACTGCTAGCGGTGCCTTGGGGACCTACTGGCAAGCGACGGCCCAAGGTGGGGTGGTGCTCGGCTCCAACCTGCTGGGCGAGATCCGCGTGGCAGATACCGGAGCCCAGGTTGCACTTTCGGGAAGCGGGCTGGAATTCAACATCAGCAACGATCCGGACTCGCTGCTTGGTGGTCTGGGGGTCGGCCTGGGTGCCACGATGAGTTGGCAAGCCACCGCGACCTTCGACGAGCCGGGAGAGGAGCTCTTCCTCCTGCCTAACACGGTGTACCGCGTGGTCTTCGACGTGGACGGTAGCAACGGGCTGCTGAACTCCACGCTCGGCCTCACGCCGAGTTTCGGGATCGAGATGCTTGACGGGGCCGGCAATGCGATCGACGCCCCTGCCGAAGACGGGACACTGGTGAACATCATCGGCTTGGAACTGCTCGGCATCATCGGCTCACCTCCTGAATCCGGACGCGCCGTGGTCGATTTCCAGACCGGCTCTTCCGTGGCAGCGGGAGCCGCGGGACTACGCTTCACAGGTTTCGCGATTCTCCCGGCCACCGCGCTGAATCTCGGTACCAATTTCGCCACCATTTCCAACATCAGCATCACTGCCGTACCAGAGCCATCGGCGCTCGCACTCGGATTTGTGGGCGTCGCGTTCACGCTACGCCGTCGCCGTTGAAAAGCCCCCCAGCACGCCTGAAACAGCACATGGCGGCATCGTCGTTCCCCGACGGTGCCGCCATGATTGTTTCAAGGTAACAAGGGTATTATGCGCCGAGAGGCGGAGGCGTATCGGCGGAGACAGGGGAACTCACTTCGGAAGCGGCCTTCTCCGCAGCGCGACGACCATCCCGCATGCCACGCCGAAGGGTGTCCTTCACGCTTGAGGGGACCAATTCCTTGGCAAAACAAGCGGCGAAGCAAGCGCCGAAGGCCGCCCCGTAGGCCATGTCATGAGCAGCTCCCGCCAGGGCCTGCTTCAGCTTGGGGGCGGCCTCCCGCGCGATGGAGGATGCGTCCGCCCGGGCAGAGCTGAACGCTTCTGAGAAAGAGTTGTAACGCGGCGCACCGGTGGTGGATTGCTCTTCGCCAGCAGAGGATGAATTGAAATCGTTCATAGTCGGATTTGTTGTGACGTTCGGTAGCACGATCTCATTCGATTGTTCCGCGCGCCATGGGAAACGGAGGGTTCGTTTGGAAGAAGCCCGGAAAAAATCACGCGGAACTTGAATAAGCACGGCGCATCTCCGTCGGAACCGGTGAATCCCAATTCAACGACATGAAGAAGCTGATCGGAATCCTCACTCTCGGTATCGCCGCACTCGTCGCCACTCCCACCGCGGATGCGAGACACTATCATCGTCCTTCGCGGACCTACGTCGAGTTTCACCGCTCGTGCCGCGGACCAGCCTACATCGAGCGCTACGTCGCTTACTATGATCGCCATGGATGCGCGGTGTGGCGCACACGGGTGATCCCGATCCGCCACCATCATCACCATCGCCCGCACGTGGAAGTGCGGTGGAGCAGCGGCGGCGGTTACTGCCGCTGAGATCGGAGCGGACCTAGCCGTAGCAATACCCGGTGCAGCCTTGCGGCAGCACCGGGTTTTTTCGCGCCGGTGCGTACGAGGTCTGACAAGGGATGAGCGCGAGACCGCGACCCCCGTGGGTTTGGCTTTTGATAGAGTCACTTGCGAGGAGGGCAACGACCAGCCCACGACGCTAGAGAGATGCGTGAAGAGAAGATGAGGGCTGTGTGAAAACCGCGTACTCAATCGCGCCGGACCAATGCCCTGAGCATCACATCGGGTCCGAAGCGCTGGAATGCCGGAGCCTCCAGCTTCACACCCTCTCCCATTCCCGCACCCGCCAGAGCGGGAACAGGCCCGCCACTGAGCAATGGAGCGAGAAACGCAACCCATTCATCGACCAAGCCTGCCTCCACGAGCTCCGCGGCGAGACGGCCACCGCACTCTACCATCACGGAACTAACAGCTCTCTCCACGACAAGCCTGCGTAGAACCTCCGCCGGATGATCGCGATCTTCCACTACGGTCCGCTCACGATGCGCATCGGTGAAGAGATGGGCTTCAGGCGGCAGCGAGGCGGCATCCCGGGTAAGTACCACTCGCCACGGCTGGGCACGGCCCGCGGCGAGTTCCGGATCACGCAAATCAAGGCGGGGATTGTCCCTGCGCAAGGTTTCTCCGGAGGTGAGGATCGCTTCGCAAGAAGCCCGCAGACGCTGGACTTCCGCGCGTGCTTCCAGCCCGGTGAGCCACATGCTCTCCCCGGGTGGCCGGGTAATGCGGCCGTCCAAGCTCATCGCCGTCTTCAGGATGACCCAAGGCATGCCGCTGCGCTGGACCTTCGCAAAAGGACGGATGATTGCGGCGGCTTCATCGGCCAGCACGCCGCTCTGCACGGCGATCCCGGCAGCCGCCAGAAGGCGGTCTGCCCGGCCGGCATGCGCGGGATTCGGGTCCTCCGCCGCATAGACGACACGGCTGATACCGGCCTCGATCAAGCCCTCCGTGCAAGGCGGTGTGCGCCCGTGGGTGGAGCAGGGCTCGAGCGTGACGTAGATGCTGCTACCGCGCAGGGCCGCCTCCCCGTGCGCTTCTCTAACAGCTGCGATCGCTTCCCGCTCCGCGTGAGGCAGACCGGCACCGCGATGCCAGCCGCAGCCGAGTTCCACGCCGTCCTTCACGATCACGGCGCCGACAGCTGGATTGGGCGAGGTACGTCCTGATCCCTTGCGCGCTTCGTCGATCGCGCGTCGCATCCACCGTGCGTCTTCACCTTGCATGGACAATGAGAGGCCATTTCCCGGAAATCTTCGCAAGCCTGCGGCTTGGCTGTTGATCGTGCTGCAAGTTCCCTGCAACTTCTTCATAAGTGGTAAACCCCGCATTTGCCACGTGCCCAAAACCTGCAAACGCAAACCCCAATGAAGATGCGTGTACTGATACTAGCCGTACTGGCAGTCCTGCCCGTGCGCGCCGATACCGCTGCCACCCTTTACAAACAAGGGATGGCCGCGGTCGAAGAAGGAGACGTGAGGGCGGCCGAGCTCGCCTTCAAGGAAATCCTCCGCCTGCAACCGAACAACGCCAACGCCCGCTATCAACTCGGGCAGTTAAAGCAAAACCAGGATTCGATCGCGGCCCGGGCGAGATCGCGACAACTGGCGCAGTACGAAATCGAGCAGATCGATTTCAGCAAGACCGAGGTTTCGGAAGCGCTGGTCGCTCTCGGCATGCTGATCGAGAAGAAATCCGGAGGGAAGTTCGCACCGAACTTCATGATTCAGGATCCTTCCAACCGGCTGGCCGATCGCGAGGTGACGCTTCAAGTCAAGAAGGTGCCTGCCTCGGCAGCACTCAACATGATCCTGCAGCAAGCCGGTGCGAGCGCGCGCTATGAGAAGCACGCGATCGTGATCGTGCCGCGACCCAGCACCTCCAGCAGCGAGGAATCCGCCGTGCAACCCGTGAAGAAGGGTAAAGCGGACAAGACGACCGAATGATCTTTGGCCATCCCGCAGGGTGAGCTAATCTCTCCTGCGGGATGCTCCCCGATCTCCGCACGCTGATCCTAGCCACCAGCATACTCTGCGCCGTACAGGCGATGGGGATGCTGGTGCTCTGGACCCTGAACCGGCGGATGAAGGGAATTCCCTTTTGGGCCGCGGGCAATGTCTTCAACGCGGTGACCACCGCCTTGCTGCCGCTGCAAGGGGTAGTGGACAACCGGATAATCACGACGCTGATCCCCAATCTGAGCGCGATCGCCGCCGCGGTTTGCTATCTGGTAGGGGCCCGCAGCTTCCTAGGGCAGAAGCAGTGGAATGCGACAGGAACGATCGGGTTGCTGATCTTGATCCCCTGCTACGCGTACTTTGTTTTCATCCACGACAGCCTGAGCGCGCGGATCATGATGGCCTCGGTCCTCCTGCTGTTCCTTTACGGCCAGTGCGGGATCGCCCTGCTGCGTGACAAGACGGATGGGATGCGATTCTCAACGCGCTTCACCGGCTTCATGTTCCTGGGTTATGCGGCGCTGCTGGTACTCCGCATGCTCAGGGTGGCCATGGAACCGCCCCCCGCGACATTGTTCGATGCCACCATGGCGCAATGGCTAACCTTCCTGGGAACGGTGACCTTCGCCTACCTCTGGAACTTCGGCACCATCCTTCTTATCATTCAGCGGCAGACACTCGAGATCTCGGAAGGACATGCGGCCCAGCTGCGTGCTGAGGAAGCATTGGCCGCCACCCGGCGCGAGGCCTTGGTGCGTGATCTCCATGACGGGATCGGCGGGATCACGGCGAATCTCGCAGTACTCGCCAGCTTGGGCCGAGAGGAAGAACAGGGACCTGCCCGTGAAGAAACGCTGCGCCATATCCAAACGATGGCTCTGCAAGGCAGCCGTGAGGTGCGGAGCCTGATGAGCACGCTGGAGAAGAACCGTCTGCCGTGGGTGGAGTGGATGACCGAGATCCGGAATTATGCGCAGGAGCTCTCCGATACGCGCAGCATCAGGCTGGTGTGGAACGTGCTTGGCACCCCGGATGAAGCAATCACGGGAGATGCAACCGCAGCGATTTCCCTGAGCCGTGCGGTGAAGGAAGCCATTCATAATCTAACACGTCATTCGCAAGCCAGCGAAGCCCGCATCGAGATCGAGTTTGACGCTGATCATTTGCGTATCCTCATCGCCGACAATGGCTGCGGACTACCCGAAAAAGTGCGTGCCGGGCGCGGCTTGGGTAATATGAAACGACGTGCCGAGGAACTCGGAGGGAGCTGCGGAATCAGCACCAGTGAAGGCACTTCCGTCCTCTTCAACCTACCGCTACCCCTCAAATACCCCGATGCTAGCCTTGTCGCCCGTTGATTCTATCAAGACATCTGTTCAAGTGATTCGTATCATCGTAGTAGAAGATGATCCGCGCCTGCTGGAAAACTTGGCGAAGCTTTTGCAGCGACGTGAAGACTTCGAGGTAGCGGCATGTTATTCCAATGCGGAAGACGCACTCGCGGCGAACCTGTGGCAAGCCGGCGACGTGCTCATCTCCGATATCGACCTGCCTGGCATGTCCGGTATCGAGCTGATCGCCAAGGTGAAGGAAGTTCAGCCCGAAGTTCTTCCACTGGCTTATACCATCTATGAGGATCGGGACACCGTCTTCGCCGCCCTGACCGCCGGTGCTTTCGGGTATCTTGTAAAAGGCAGCTCGCCGGAGACCTTGGAAACCTCGATCCGCGAGCTGGTGCGGGGCGGCGCGCCGATGAGCCCGTCGATCGCGCGGCGCCTGCTGGATCGCTTCCTGCAAGACTCACCGCCCCAAGAGTCCGTGGCGCTCTCGACCCGTGAAGTCGGCTTGCTGAAGCTGGTGGCCCAAGGCCTCATCTACAAGGAGATCGGCGAGCAACTCGGAATCAGCCCGCACACGGTGCACACCCACATCAAGAACATCTACGGCAAGCTGCATGCGACCGATCGCGCCCATGCGCTGCGCCGCGCGCGGATGCTGGGTTATCTGGAGTCTCAGGACGAAGGCTAAGTCGGCATCGCTTCTTGCGGGCGGGACGGGCAGCTCTCACGCTGGGAGGCGTGAGCGGACAGGTGATCATCACCGGGGGTGAAGGCGGTCTCGGGCGGGTGCTCGCGGCGGCCTTCGCAGATGCGGGCCACGAGGTGCTTGCGCCGGGGCGGAGCGAGTTGGATGTCTGCGACGCCAGCGCGGTGAAGGAGTTCTTCAAGGACCGGGCGGTGGATCTCCTGATTTGCAATGCAGGGCTGACCCGGGACGCCCTGCTCGGGAAGCTGCCGGAGGAGGACTGGGACGCGGTGATGGAAAGCAATCTGCGTGGCGCAGCGCGTTGTGCTGCGGCGGCCTCGCGGGGAATGCTGCGGGCGCGTGCGGGTCACTTGGTTTTTATCTCCAGCCACTCGGCGATTCACCCGCCCGCCGGCCAAGCGGCGTATGCGGCGGCGAAGGCCGGGCTGATCGGGCTAACAATGTCTCTGGCGAAGGAACTGGGCCCGGCGGGGATCCGGGTGAACGCGGTGCTGCCCGGATTTCTGGAAACACGGATGACCAAAGGACTCAGCGTGGAAAGGCGGGAGGAGGTGCGGGCGGAGCATGTGCTAGGGCGCTTCAACACCGCGGAGGCGGTGGGGCAGTTTCTCGTGACGCTGCACGAGAGGATGCCCCACAGCTCCGGGCAGGTTTTCCGCTTGGACAGCCGGGTGGGCTAAACCCCGCGAAGCGCTTACCAGGATTTCACGTCATCGCCGCCGCCCGCCTTCCCGTCGGCACCGAAGCTGTAGGCGATCACGGATTCCCGAACGACCTTCCCCGCGTTGAAGGGATCCGGGACCTCGCCGTCGTTGTCGGTATCGATCACCAGATAGAGGGCGTTCCCCCAGGAATCGTAGAGGCCCTCGGGCTTCGCTCCGGAATCCTTGCTGGTGTAGACGAGTCCGCCTTGGCTCTTGTTCGAGCTCTCGCGGAAGGTGGCGAAGTCGATCTGCTTCTTGTTCTGCATCGAGTCACCTACCTCCTCCTTACCGAGCAGGATGGTCAGGAGTTCACCTCCCACCTCGCCTTCGACGCGGATCTCCTCACTCTGAGCCCCGAAATCCGGATAGCGGCTGTATTCGCGGTTGAAGTCGTCGATCGCATGAACGAGTCCGACGGCGTCGTTCTTGGTTTTAGTCTCTTTACCTCGATTCATTGCCCGGGCTCCGACGCTCAGGCCCATGGCGGCCAAGACCACGATAATGGCGATCACCACGAGGAGCTCGACCAAGGTGAAGCCGGCGAGGCGGCGAGAGACGAGACGGGTTTTCATGCTACGGCAATGGGTTAATTGGTTTCCGAAACAAAAAGGACCAACCTGAGACCTAGGGACGTAACTTTACGCCCTATCCAACCATGGATAGTAATCGATGAACCTGTCTTGCCAAGCTGGAAGCTTATCGTTTCCGCGGCGGACGGGGCGGGCGAGGCTGCCGCTTCGGGGCGGGGCGGGAAGGCGGGGGCTCTTTGAGCAGGGAGGAAGATGCTGCGCGTTTCACGCGTAGCTTCTCGGACCCGAGCTGGGAGCCATCGAGAGCCTCGACGGCAGCGAGCGCCTCATCGTGACCGGGCATGTCGGCGAAGCCAAAGCCCTTCGACTTGCCGGTTTCCTTGTCCAGGACGAGGTCGAAGCTGCGCACCTTGCCGTGTTTTTCGAGGACTTTGCGCATTTCCGCTTCGCTGATGGAGCGGTCGATGTTCCGGACGAGGATGATCATTCGGGGAAAGCACTAATCATTAATTCCCTAATCATCAATCGAAGTGTGCGGGAGAATAGGGGCGCAAGCGTTTGGACGCCGGATGGGGGTGGCGGAATCGGCACAACCCAGCCCGGGCTTTACTCGCCGCGCGCTATCCGCCACCTTCCCCGCCCTTTCCGCCTCAACGACCCATGACCGCAGCCGAGATCCGCCAGAGCTTCCTCGATTTCTTCCGTGAGAAGCAGCACACCATCGTGCCCTCCGCCTCGCTGCTGCCGCAGTCGCCGGGTCTGCTCTTCACGAACGCGGGGATGAACCCTTTCGTCCCCTACTTCTTGGGCGTTGAGAAGGCACCCTACGATCCGCCGCGCGCCGCGGACACGCAGAAGTGCATCCGCGCGGGCGGCAAGCATAACGACCTGGAGGATGTCGGCTACGACACGTACCACCACACGTTCTTCGAAATGCTGGGGAACTGGTCCTTCGGCAACTACTTCAAGAAGGAGGCGATCCACTGGGCTTGGGAGCTGGTGGTCGAGCGCTGGGGCCTGCCCGCGCACCGCCTGCACGCTTCCGTCTATGCACCGCAGCCGGGCGACCCGGGTCACTTCGACCAAGAAGCATGGGATATCTGGGCCGAGCTCTACATCTCCAAGGGCTGCGACCCGAATGTCCAGATCGTGCACGGCAACCGGAAGGACAACTTCTGGCAGATGGGCGAGACCGGTCCCTGCGGTCCCTGCTCCGAGTTGCACGTGAACCTGACCCCGGCCGGCGACCCGATGGAGGGACGCCTGCTGGTGAACAACGACTCGGACCTCTGCATCGAGATCTGGAACCTCGTCTTCATCCAATACAACGGCGAGGCCGACGGGACCTTCCGCGAGCTGCCCTCCAAGCACGTCGATACCGGCATGGGCTTCGAGCGTGCCTGCTCGATCATCCAGGGCACGAAGGGCTTCACCGACTTCTCGCAGAAGCCTAGTAATTACGCGACGGACGTTTTCCAGCCGATCTTCCGCAAGATCGAGGAGCTGAGCGGGAAACCCTACGCAAACATCTACCCGCCGCTGAATGCGGACCGCACGGCCTTCACGGAAGAGATGAAGGAGGCGATCGCTTTCCGCGTGATCGCGGATCATCTGCGCACGCTTTCGTTCTCGATCGCGGACGGGATCATGCCGGGCAACACCGGCCGGAACTACGTACTGCGCCGTATCTTGCGCCGCGCGGTGAAGTACGGGCGCCAGCTTGGTTTTTCCGGCGAGAAGCCATTTTTCGGCGCGCTGGTGGGGACCTTGGTGCAGGAAATGGGCGCCGCTTTCCCCGAGATCAAGAACCGCGAGGAATCCATCCGCAAGACGCTGGAGCAGGAAGAGGCGAGCTTCAACCGAACGCTCGACCGCGGCCTGAAGCTTTTCGAAGACGCGGTGAAGGATGCGAAGGACGGCCGCATTTCCGGCGAAGTCGTCTTCGAACTCTACGACACTTACGGCTTCCCGGACGACCTAACCGCGCTGCTCGGCAGCGAGCGCGGGCTGACAGTGGATACCGAGGGCTACAAGGCCCTGATGGAGCAGGCCAAGCAGATCAACCGCGAGGCCCGCACCTCGGTGGTGGTCCGCGCGCTGGATATTTCGACCGACGCCGTGACCGCCTTCACGGGCTTCGACGCCGACGAGGCGGAAGCCACGGTGCTGGAGGTGCACCCGCAGGAAGACGCGCTCTTCGTGATCACGGACACGACGCCTTTCTACGCCGAGATGGGCGGCCAGTCCGGAGATACGGGAAGTCTCGTAATTGATGGCAGCGAGTATCCGGTCAACGGCGTGCAACAGGTCGGCAAGGCGCGCGCACATATTGTCGACGGCTCCGTATCCGTGAAGCCCGGTGACAAGGTGACGCTGAAGCTGGATGCTACCCGTCGCCGCCCGATCGAGGCACACCACACGGCGACGCACTTGCTCCACTGGGCGCTGCACGAAGTCGTTTCGAAGGACGCGGCGCAACAAGGCTCCTCGGTGGACGAGAACCGCCTGCGCTTCGACTTCAACAGCGGGGCAGTGACTGCCGAGCAGATCGCGGAGATGGAAGAAAAGGTGAACGCCTGCATCATCGAGAACGATGCGGTGTCCTGGAAGGAAGTGCCGCATTCGGAGGTGAAGGGCCGGGCAGACATCATGCAGTTCTTCGGCGACAAATACGGCGAGTTCGTGCGCGTGGTGCAGATCGGCGGCGGGCGAGGCGACCTGACCGGCTACTCGATGGAACTGTGCGGCGGCACGCACGTGCGCAACACCGCGGAGATCGGTCTTTTCAAGATCAAGAGCGAGGGCGCGATCGCTTCCGGCGTGCGCCGGATCGAAGCGGTTTGCGGTGCGAGCACGCTAGCCTTCCTGAAGGAATCCGCGGCCCAGCTCGACGCCGACACGAAGGCGGCGGAGGCGAAGCTGCAGGCCGCGAACGAGAAGCTCGCGAGCATCGGTGAAGCCGGCGTGCCCGGGAAAGACTCGCCGCTGCCGGACGTGGAATCCTACTACGAAGCCGCGGACATCCGCGCGATCAACGATGCCTTCAAGGCCGCACGTGCCGCGCTGGAAGCCACCAAGGAGGCCTCGATCGAAGCAGAGAAGCGCTTCAAGAAACTCCAAGCCGGTGCCGCCGCCAAACAGGCGGATGCCGCTCTGGCCGAACTGATCGCAGCGGGTGGGCCGATCGTGGCCAGCTTCGAGGCGGATGCCTCGCTCCTGCAAGAGCTGCTCAACGGTATGAAGAAGCAGGGCTTCACCGGCGCGGGCTTCGTGATCGTCGACGATGGCGACAAGCTGCACCTGGGTGCCTACTGCGGTGATGCCGCGCAGGCCACCGGCCACAAGGCCGGGGATATCCTGCGGGATCTCGCGGCGATCGCCGGTGGCAAGGGCGGCGGCAAGCCGGACCAAGCCCGCGGCGCGGCGCCGGAACGCGGGAAGCTGGGCGAGATCGTGGAAGCGGCGAAGGCGCGATTGGTCTAACGCGACGCGTTACGGCCGCTCAAGCCTGCCAATCTTTGGGGAGGCGCACGGGCTTGCCCTCGGGCATTTGCACGAGGGCGAGGGCCTGTCGGCAGGTGATGAGCAGAGCGTCATCGCTCTCGCGGCGGACTTCGAAGGCACACCAGAAGCGGGCGCGCTGCATCTCATCGAGCCGGCCATGAAGCAGCAGGACATCGCCGAGCGTAGCGGGGCGGCGGTAGTCGATCTCCGTGCGGACGACGACCGGGAAAAGCTTGGTATCCGCCATCGACTTGAGGTCCATGCCCATCTTCGCGGCGAGGCGGGTGCGGCAGGTTTCGATCATCCGCAGGTAGGCCAGATTGTGGACGACGCCGCCGATGTCGGTATCGAAGAACATCACTTCCTCACGGGTGCTGGTGTGGAGATCGGCGGGTAAAGGCATGCAGGAGAAAACCAGCTCCATCCAATCTTCCAACCCCCAATCGGCACCGTGTTTTGGATAGCCCGGGAGGTAATTCCGGCTCGCGGCGGAGCGTATGGGTGGCTAGCATGGAGGCGATGAGATGGCTGGCATTGGCCTTGGTGGCGCTCGCGACGGAGGGAAGGGCGGAGTTCGTGGCTCCGGCCGAGGGGCCCGTGCCTTTCCGGCGGGATAAACTGCCGGTCGACGTGGACACGATGTCATCCCTTTCCCGGCAAGTGCTGACCCTGACCGGAGCCCCGCTGGCGGAAGGCGCTCCCGGATGGCGCGGCATGGCGCAGATGACCGCGCTAGCCCTGGCCTTGGATCCGGCGAACCGCCAAGCTCGCGAGCTACTTACCCGGCTTCAGGCGGGCGAGTCCCCTGACAAAGTGCCCGTGAAGGAGATCGAGCGCAACTTAGGCCGGGCGTGGCAGGTAGCCGGGTGGCTTGAGATGCCCGAGGCCGGGCCCGATGCACAGGCACTCGCCGCCTGCCTGGAGGACGTGCTGGTGCTGGCCGATCCCACCCACCCGAAAGCCGAGGAGCGCCGGGAGAGCGGGGAACTGGGTGCATGGAAAGACTGGATCGCCCCGGAAAGCGCGTTCCAGCCGAAGACGGCCCCCGAGCCCGAGGAAACCGAGCCCGCGATGGACGAAACGCCTGCCAGCGTGGGCATCGCCCTAGCCGATCTTTCCGTGGCCGCGCCGATGTGGATCAGCGACAAGACCTCGGAAACCAACGTTCTGAAGGTGGTTCCCGTGCACCTGAAAGCGGCTGAAGGAGGTGAAGGCAACCCTCTCACCTTGGCCGTCGCCGGAGGTGAGGCATCCCCGGCCATCACGGCGGCGGCAGCGAACGTGACGAACTTCATCGCCCGCCGGCATCCGGATCTCGGGAAGACCCAAGGCGTTTTCTCATGGGAGAAGGAGAAGTCCTTCGCCGCGGCATGGAACGGGGCCTCGCTCTCAGGGACCTGCGTGCTGCTTCTGGATGGAGCGATCACGGGCAAAGCCCCGCTTTCCAGCACCTTCGCGGTGGTGGAGAGCGACGGAAAGCTAGGCCTGCCGCCCCACTTCTGGAAATCCTTGCGGACGCTTTCCGCGACTCCGGACGTGGGAGGGCGGCTGATCCTGCCGAGCGCCGCTGCGGACTACCTGACCGGCCTCGTGGTGCTGGACGACGCCGCTTTCTTCCTGAAATTCGAGGTCCTGCTGGCGGAGACGGCAGATCAACTCTGCGATCTGGGCGGCGGCAGTCCGAAACCCGAGCTCCAGGATGCCTACACGCGGTTCAGCGAGATCAAGAAAGCGGCCGGCGGCAAACAACTCGGTGCCTTCGTGGCCCACCCTACGACTCAAGCCCGTCTGAACCAACTCGCTGCCTCGCTGCCGCAGCATGCCTCCGCCCGCATGCTGGCGCTGCAGGGCTCCGGCAACCGGCCTCGCTTCCTGCAACGCGCGGTGCTGGCCGAGGAACTCCGCGACGCGCTGGAACCGATCACCATGTTGGCCTCCACCAGCACCGACAAGCTGGTGCCCAAGCAGCTCGACCAGATCCACGAGCAATCCCGCGAGAAGCTCGATAAGATGGGCGGCTTCATCGACATCCGCGACCGCGACCTGCACAAGTCGGCGGTAGCTGCCGCCGACAGCGTGCGCACCTTGGCCCGTATGCTCGACAAGAAGGATGACGATTATCGCACGAGCCTTATCCTCAAACAGATGGCTGCCCATCGGGCGGCATGGAATGAATACATCGCGGCGGTGGAGGTGCTGACCAAGGCTGCCGGGGATGAGGGGGCATTTCCGATCCCGAAGCCGCTGGCCGAGTGAAACGATTTTTCACAGACAATAAGGCTGTTGTGAGGAATTCCTTGCAAGGGTAGTATTCCCGCGTCCCTGTTCCGCGCGCAGTCACCCCCTTTCACCCCTTACCCATGCAACAAGGCATTCGACGCCTTATGGCACTGGTCGCCGTTTTTGCGGTGGCCTTCGGTGCCGTTTACCTGATCCGCAATGGCACCTCCGGGCTATCCCGCCTCTGGGATGGCCGGGGCGGCGGTTCCGCGCCCCAGCACCGGCCGGAGCGGGCCACCCTGCCGGACCGCCCGCCGCTCGAACTGGGCGACGTGGAACTCCTTGCCCGCCTCGATGCGGAGTACTCCAAGCTGACGGAAGCCGTGGTGCCATCGGTGGTCAGCATCGATACCGCGGGTGAGCGGGCCGAGCGGCTGCTGGATGGCTGGGGCCGCCAGCGCGGCATCCGCCGCGTGCCGACCCAAGGCCAAGGCTCCGGCGTGATCGTGAGCGAGGAAGGTCACGTGGTGACGAACCAGCACGTGGTCTCCGGCCAGAACCAGATCCAGATCACCCTCTTCGACGGCAAGATCTACCCGGCCACCCTGATCGGGCAGGATCCGCAACTCGACGTGGCGGTGCTGAAAATCGAATCGCAGGGCGAAAAGTTCCGCCCGCTGAAATTCGGCGACTCCTCGCAAGTACGGCGCGGCCAGATTGTCTTTGCGATCGGCAATCCCTTCGGCCTCGGCGAGACGATCACGCAGGGAATCATCTCTGCGGTGGAGCGCTCGCTTTCCGACACGCAGCGCGACCTCTTCCAGACCGATGCGGCGATCAATCCCGGTAACTCCGGCGGTCCGCTGGTGAACCTGCAGGGCGAGATCATCGGCATCAACTCGGCGATCTACACGCCGGACCGGGCGAATCCCGGATTCCAAGGTGTCGGCTTCTCGATTCCGTCCAATGACGTGAAGGACACGCTCTTCGCCATTCTCGAGCGCGGGAGGCCGGTGCGTGGCTACCTGGGCATGCGGATGGCGGAAACCCGCTACGGTGTATCGGTGGATTACATCGCTCCCGGCGGCCCGGCGGAAGCCGCAGGCCTGAAGGAACAGGACATCGTGCAGTCCTACGATGGCGACAAGGTGACCTCGATCAACCAGCTGCGCACTCTGGTGCAGCGGACCCGGATCGGCCGCAAAGTGGCCCTGATCGTCAACCGCAGCGGCCAGCAGATCGCGCTGGAGCCGGTGATCACGGAGAACCTGCCGGAAGCAGAAGCCGCCGCCTCCCAAGGCAAGACCCGGGATACGACGGAGGTGCTCAATGCCATCGGCGTGGATGTGCGCGAGCTCTCGGGCCAAGAGCGCATGATGGGAGTGCCCGGCGTGGTCGTGGTCTCGGTGAAGCCCGAAGGGCTGGCCAAGGATCATCTGCAAGCGGACGACGTGATCGTGGCGGTCAATCAGAACACCGTGCGGAACGCTTGGGAATTCTTCCAGTATCTCTCCTCCTCTGCAGCGGTCCAGGATACCACCCTGCACTACATCCGCGGCGGCAAGTTCGCGCGCGTGGACCTGCCGATGGTGCCGCGCAAGGCGGAGGAAGGAAAGTGACCCCTGACTGCATTCCGGGGATAAAGCGATTGCCCCTGCCGCGTTGAAAGGGCATCCGTTCTGCAGCGCTCTTCCGGCCCCGCGGCCACGGGTGCGATACCTTTTCCCGCCATGCGTGACGCCCGCTTCCCAGTTGTTTTCGTGATCGGTGCCTTGGCCCTCGCGGGTCTGGTCGCGGCGCTCTATCTGAAACGCGGCACCCCCGCGGATCCGGGTCAGGCGCAGCAGACCCCCGTCACGCCCGCCAACCCGACACCGGAGCCAAAGCAAGAACCCATCGCCGCAACCCAAAAGGAATCGATGGTGGACACTCCACAGACGCCGGAAGCGGCACTGGCCAATGCCGGGGTGGGAGTGGCGACCGCCAACCCGGCGGAGCTGATGCAGAAGATCGGCGCGGCACTGGAAGCTGGCGATTTCAATGCACTGGGCAAGCTGATCGGGAAGGACGCCCTCGACGAGGCAACCCGCAAACGCCTCACCCAGCTAGCGGCGGATCGGCAGGTGAAGCTGCGCCGCCCGGATGCCGTGCAGGAGGTGGGTGAGCTGGAGCTGAACCAGCGGGCCCGCTGGGCACTCTGGCTGGATGGCGAGCAATCCGGCCGCGACCGGATTTTCTTCGATCTCAAACGAGATGCCGGCAAGTGGTCGGTGCAGTCGATGACCCTGCCTCCCGGCGAGGGTGAGCCGGTGCCGAAGGCGGTGCTGGTGGATGCGCTGGGCATCGCCGATGCCTTCCTACAGGCGACGCTGCACCAGCAATTCGAGATGGCGAAGGAGTTCGTGGATACTTCCACCGTGTCCGACGCGAAGATCGCGGGACTGTGCATCCTCTTCGAGGAAGGGAACTACCGCATGCGTCCGGAGAAGCCGCTGCGTGCCATGTTCCAACGCGAGAACAGCGAGGGCTATCTGGCCCGGGTCGTGACCTCCGACGGGGCGGATGCCGCCGAGTTCTCCCTGGTGCTGAGCCAGCCGCAGAACGGCGGGCACTGGCGTGTCTCCGACATCAATCTCGACCAACTGCTGGCGGACTACGCGGCCCGCGTGGCGGGTGGCGATGTCTATTACTCGCCGCTGCTGAAGAACCCGAAGGGCGGTGACACCCTGGTGCTTTACTTCGGCTTCAACGAGGACGTGCTGGCCCCGCGCACGGAACGCCAGCTCCAGATCGTGGCGCAGATCCTGAAGACCGACGCGGACAAGCAGCTCACGATTTCCGGCCACACGGATGCCTTGGGCACCGAGGAATACAACCGCAGCCTCTCCGCACGGCGAGCCGGCATCGTGAAGGACTATCTGGTGAAGACCGGCGTGCGCGAGGACCAGATCATCACCCAGGCAAAGGGCCAGTCGCAGCCGCGCCGCCCGAACTTCACCGAGAGCGGGGATGACAATCCGGAAGGTCGCCGGGCCAACCGCCGCACCGAGATCTACTTGGATTTCGATTGAGCCTGGCGGCTGGGAAAAGAAGTGCTGCCAGGGAACCGCGGCAAGCACGGACAAACTACCGTTGCTCCGATCAAGGCCTGGCGGGATTCGCTTGCCGAACCTCCACGGCCCCTGACAGCAGGCGGAGCAAACAGCCCGGGGGCCGGTGTGGCAAGCGGTTTCACCGACTGCGGGAATGCTCAGACGAGGAGCATGCAATCCCCGTAACTGTAGAAGCGATAGCGCTCCCGCACGGCCTCGCGATAGGCCTCCATGACGAGGTCCTTTCCGGCGAAGGCGCTGACGAGCATGATGAGGGTGCTCTCCGGCAGGTGGAAATTCGTGAGCAGGCCGCCGATCACCCGGAAGCGGTGCGGGGGGTAGATGAAGATATCGGTTTCCCCCTGCTGATCCGTGGCAAGCAGGCGCTCACTCTCCGAAGCCTTACCGAGGTGCTCAAGGACCCGGGTAACGGTGGTGCCGACGGCGATCACTCGCCCCGCTGCATTGATCTTCTCCGCAACCTCACCCCGCAGAGCGTATCGCTCGGAGTGCATGACGTGCTCCTCCGGCGTATCCACCTGCACCGGGCGGAAGGTCCCGACGCCGACGTGCAGGGTGAGGAAATCGTGCGGCAGGCTGGCGAGCATCTCCGGCGTGAAGTGCAGGCCGGCGGTGGGCGCAGCGATGGCTCCTTCCTCACGGGCAAAAACGGTCTGGTAGCGCTCGCGATCGGCCAGCTCATCCTCGCGCTTCATGTAGTGCGGCAGGGCAAGGTGGCCGTGCTGGTTGAGGTCCACGGGTGTGTCCCAGCGGATCAGGCGATCGCCGTTCTCGAAGACCTCCGTGACGGTGCCGGTGATGCCACCGACCGAGACGGTCTTGCCGATGCGCATCTTCTTGCCGGGGCGGACGAGAGAGCGCCATTCGATGGGCGAGAGCCGGTCGAGGCAGAGCAGCTCGATCTTGCCGTCGTCCGAGAAGACGCGGGCCGGGATGACACGGGTATCATTCAGCACCAGCAGATCGTCGGAGCGGAAGTACTCGGGGAAGTCACGGAACATGCGGTGCTCGATCCGGCCGGTATCGCGGTGGACCACCATCATGCGGGATGCGGCGCGCTCCTCCAAGGGCCGGGAGGCGATCAGCTCCTCTGGCAGCTCATAGTGGAAATCGCTGGTGCGCAAACCCATGCCCGGCAGTAGCGGCGGGAGCAGATGGGGGCAAGGCTTGGCAGAGTCCTCCGCGATCCTTAGATGAGACGTGCTCCGCAGCCTCCATCTCCGCGGCTATCGCTCGCTCCGGGATTTCCGCCTGAAGCTGGGGCGGGTGACCGTGATCACCGGGGAGAACGGTGTGGGGAAATCGAACTTCTACCGCGCGCTCTCCATGCTGCAACGGATGGCGGAAGGCCGGCTGGCCGAAAGCATCGCGCAAGAAGGAGGCATGCCGAGCCTGATGTGGGCGGGAGACCGGCGGACCGATGAACCGCACCGGGTGATCTGGGAAATCGAGCACGAGATCTTCTCCTTTTCCATCGAGTGCGGGCTGCCGCGGCCGGCTATCACCGCCTTCAAGCTGGATCCCGACCTGAAGGAAGAGGTTCTGCGGTTCGGAGGAGCCAAGGGGCGGATCATGGCCAAGCGGAAGAGGCCGATGATTGAGGTGCGGGACGCGGAGGGCAGGCTGGAGGCGCTGACCCTGCCCTTCCATCCCACCGAATCGATGCTGTCCGAAGTGCGGGATGGCAGCCGCTATCCCGCGCTAACGGCAAGCCGCGATATCCTGCTGGGATGGCGTTTCTACCACCAGTTCCGCAGCGATCCGGAATCGGCGATGCGACAGCCGAGGGTGGGCTTTCACTCACCGGTGCTCGCACACGACGGCTCGAACTTGGCGGCAACCCTGCAGACGATCGAGGAAGCGAAGCCGGGCATACTCGACGAGACCATAGAGGCCGCCTTTCCCGGAACCAAATGGCGAGCGGTGGACGACAGCGGCAGCTTCCAGCTCCAAATCGCACGATCCGGTCTCAACCGCTGGCTGAACGCGGCCGAGCTCTCGGACGGAACCCTACGCTTCTTCTGTCTCTGCGCCGCGCTGATGAGCTCCAGGCCATCGCCGCTGCTGGTGCTGAATGAACCGGAGAGCAGCCTGCATCCGGCGCTTCTCGATCCTTTGGCCGGAATGATTTCCCGGGTGGCGCCGGAGACCCAAGTGATCGTGGTAACGCATTCCCAGCCCTTGGCCGCGGCGATCACGGAACGCTGCGAGGCAAAGATCGTGGAGCTCGTCCGCTATGAAGACGAGACCCGACGCAGGGGCGATGACTCGGCGAAACGCTCGTGGACCTTCGACGAATAGGCCTATCTGCAATATGCATGATCGAAGGCTGGCCAGCGGGGTAGTGCCGGGTTAAATTTCTATCGCTGTGAAATACCTTGCTGCCCTCCTGCTGCTTCCGGCCCTCACCCCGCCGGGGCATGCTCTCGACATCCGCGCGTACAATAGCGCGCTCCATGATCGGTTTACCGGCTATCCCTTCTCGACGGTAATGAACCCGGCATTTCTCTACGATGCCTCCAAGTTCACCGGGGTGGGATGGAACGGTTCGGAAGCCTACAAGCAGTTTGCCCTGATCTCCCCGCAGCACTTCGTATGCGCTAGTCATCCCGGCGCCCCGCCCGCGATCGGTCATAATCTCCGCTTCATCGATTCGAATGGGAATCTGGTCCAACGGCAGATTACCGCGCTCGCTTCGATTCCCGCGGACGATTTGGGAAACACCGATCTGATGGTAGGAACCTTGGCGGCCGCCGTCCCCTCGTCGGTCGTCAAGCCTCTGGCTTGGCTGAATCTTCCTACGGAAGGAGACTACGCAGGCCACGACCTCGTGGTTTTCGGCTACGGCTTGGTTCCGGGAGTCGTAGTGCGTGCGGGCCATGGTACAATCGAGGATTTCGGCAATGGTGATGTGGACGGGAGTGGGACAAGCTACGGCACCACGCGTTTGATGCGCTTCATCTATGAGGGTTCCGGGACCGATCCGAACGACGCCCACTTCATCGGCGGGGACTCCGGCAGCCCGACCTTTGTCATGCAGGGAGGCCAACCGGCCTTGGTCGGAATCCACTACGGGGTCAATCCGGTCGGCTCCGATTTCCACAATTACGATACCTTCATCCCGCCTCATGTTCCCAAGGTGGATCTTCTGCTGAGTGGATCCGGCTACCGCATGCGACCAGCGATCTTCACGCCCACAACCTTGGCCCTGACGAGTGGCTCGACGCCCGCCAATTTGCAGAGCGGCGCGAGCGGATCCGTCAATCTCACGGTCGGAAATACGGGCGCGGAAACCACGGGCAACCTGACCGTCACCGTCAGCTTCCCGCTCTCTCTCGCTCCTTCGAGCATTACGTCCGCCGGCTGTGTGGTCGAATCCGTGTCCACCGGAGTGTGGCAAGTACGGAAGGCGGTGGTGGCAGCAGCGGAAAATGTCGTTATCACCGCGGCTTGGCCCAGCGTGCCGAATACTTCCGAGCTGACGGCCACGGTGGCGGTGGAGTCCGATACGACGACCACTTCGACCCATCCGCTGAGCATCCCGGTGGCGCAGACCTATGCCTCATGGTCGCAGGGCCTCTCCGAGGCAGGGGAAGCAGACGATCCGGATGACGACGGCGAGGTGAACTTGCTGGAGTATGCCTTCGGTAGCCCTCCGAGCTCGGGTTCCCACGCGCTGCCCGGAGGTGTGCTGCCCTTCCCCGTACTGATGAATCAAGCCGGGACCGTGACGCTTAGCTATCCCGAGCGGACACAGGCCGCGCTACTGGGACTTTCCTATGCAGTGGAAACCACCACCGATCCGGCACAGCCATCCTGGCCGCTTTCCCTGCCGGTGGGCGCGGTGACGAGCACCCAGCCCTATGTCCCCGCGATTCCCGGCTTCGTGAAACGGACCCTGACCTGGCCGGCGGATGGCCCGCGGAAGTTAGCACGGGTGAGGGTGGAGCTTGCAGAGTGAAGTCCGCGCTCAGGGGCGGATCTCCACGCGATCACCCAGCTCGGTGAGCGAGAAGAGCTTGTTCGCGTTCCCGTGCGGGACGCGGATGCAGCCGTGCGAGGCGGGATATCCGGGGACGACGCCTTGATGGAAGCCGAAGTCCCCGCAGCTGAAGCGCTGGAAGAAGGGCATGCTGGCATCGTAAATCGTGGAGGTCCAATCGCGGTACTTGTTCGTGATCGCGAAGGTGCCGGTGGGGGTGGCGAAGCCCGAGCGGCCGGTGGAGACCTTCGTGCTGAAAAGTTCGTAACCGGAGGAATCGAAGATCCACGCCTTCTGCTCGGAGAGATCGACCACGATCCGGCGTTGCTCGACTTCCGGATCCTTGCCGAGCAGCACGCGCATCATCTTCACGTCGCCTTTGCGGGCGGCGATATTGATCGGCCACATGCGGTTGCGGCGGGTCCAGACGCTGGTCTTGGCCCCGGCGGCGAGAAGTGCGCGGGCGGTGGATGGATGACCGGAGTCCGCCGCCAGCATGATGGGCGTGATGTTCTGATCGTTCTTCAGCAGCCAGCGCATGTTCCCGCCACGGACTTGGCGCAGGAACTCCGCGGAAACCGGCAGGCTGAGCGCGACGTTCGGATCCACGCCTGCTTTGAGCAACTCCTTCACGATTCGGGGCCGTCCGAGGACGATCGCGAGGTGCAGCGGTTCCACGCCTTCCGCCACCGACTGCATCGGCGAGGCACCACGATTCAGCAAGAGCGAGACGGTGCGGAGATCGTTATGCCGGATCGCAAGGCCCAGAGGGGTATCGAGCCAAGGTGGAGGCAGCGGCTTCGGCAGGCCGCAATGGGCGACAATGATGCCGGTCTGGTGAAAGGCTTTCCGGCGACTGGCCTCGTAGAACAGGCCGCTGCCATCCGCCCCGTAGGAGAGGAAGAGATGGAGGAAATCCGCGCGGCCATCCGCAAGGGCGGCCTGAACCGGACGCCGGCCCTGCGGATCCCGAGTATCCGGGGAGATGCCCATGCCGAGGAGCAGACCGCAGACTTCGAGATCGCGGGCGGTGTAGGACTTCCAGAGTGCGTTCGCCCACGAGCCATCAAGCGGGCGGGCACCGAGGCCCACCAGCAGCTTGGCGAGCGGCAAGTCACGGGCATCGAGCGCGGCCTGGAGGGGCAAGCGGCCCTTGCTATCCGGGAGATTAGGGTCGGCCCCGGCGGCGGCGAGGGGTCGCAGCATGTCCCGCCATTCCTTGCGCAGGGCGGCCACCAGCGAGGACTCGCCGCTGCCGCTGACCGCGCCGGCATCCGCGCCTTGTTCGAGCAACTCGCTCACCAGATCGCGGCGGCCGGTTTCGATCGCGACGTGGAGCAAGGGGTTCCCGGCGGCATCCTTTTGATGGGGATCCGCGCCGCCCTGCATGAGGCGGCGGACGAAAACCAAGCGGCCATTGCGGATCGCCCACGGCAAGACCTTGTCGCCATCCGGGGTCAGGCCTTCCGCCGGAGCGCCCGCGTTGAGCAGGCGATCCGCCAAGGCGCTCTCGCCCTTGAAGACGGCGAGCGATACCGGCGTGACGCCCGCGGGGTTTGCGACGCGGAGATCGGCCCCTTCCGAAATAAGGCGATCTGCAATGCCAACGTGCCCGCGGGAGAGAGCGACATGCAGAGGGCTATTGCCCTCCGCATCCCGCTGGCCGGAGTAGACCCGCGCCTGCAGCAGGAGGTTCACGAGCTTGTCATCGCCGTCCTGAACCGCCTGAAGCAAGGACGCTCCCGAGGCCTCGATCTTGTCCTTCTCAAGTTGCTTGAGCGCCTCACGCTGGGGATTCCGGCACGCAGGCACGGCCAGCAGCAAGGCAGCGGCCAGAGCAACACGGGCGTGAGGGCGACAATTCACGGCCCGGGCGTGTTATCATATCGTTTTGAATTAGACAAGTTCCGGCCTTGTCGCAATTAGCCCGACGCCTTTGCCAGGGCCTTCACGTACTTGCCGGGGTTCTTGTTGAACTTCTTCAGGCAGGGCTTGCAGCAAAACTCGAAGGTCTGGCCCTCGTAAACGGTCGTGACCCGCTCGTCCATGTCGTCCAGCCCGTCACCGGTGACGAGGCAGGTTTTCAGCGGGTAGGACTTCGGTTTCGGCTCTTTCTTCGCCACCTTCTTGGACCGGGCGGCGGACTCGGGAGTAGCGGCGGCCGCCTCCGGCGCCTTGGCGGCGCAGGAAGCGAGCGCGATCGATGCGATCAGGAGAAATACGGGTTTCATGTCCGTCCGGATTGAAGGGGATTATCGAATCTTGGCGAGGTACTTCGCGGGGTTCTTCTCGAACTTCGCGACACAGGGTTTACAGCAGAATTTCACCTGCTGCCCGTCGTAGACCTTGGTCACCGGAGTGCCCATCGAGCCGAGCTTGTTGCCGGTCACGATGCAGGTGCTGGCGGTGTAGGATTTGACTCCTGCGCTGTTGCCACCGGAAGCGGCACAGGAGGCGAGGAAGACGGAGGCGAGGAATGCGATGGTCGTTTTCATGATGTCGTTTGTTGTTTGTTAGAAGCGGAAGGAGAAGCCCCCGCCGAGGCCGTACTCGGAGTGGTACTGGGTGATGAGGGAGAACTGCTTATTGAGGATGTAGTCCGCGCCGAGCGACCACTCCCACTCGCTACCGGTGTCGTACTGGACGCCGGCGAAGACCCCGAACCGGTCGGTGATTTGCAAGGCCTTGGCGAGGCCGAGCCTGAGCTCGCCTTCGCTATCGACCTGAGCCGAACTCCAGACGAGGTAAGGGAGGCGGTATTGGATCCCCGCGAACGCGCGGTCCTCCTCATCCTCCATATTCGTGAAGCGCCAGCCGAGGACGGTGGAGAAGTTCGGATTGAAATAACGCTTCCAGCCGAGATCGATCTCATACTCGGTCTCATCCACGTCGCCGTAGCCGACATCCCACATGGCGAAGTAGTCGTTGCGGGAATTCATCAGGGTCAGCATCCCCTCACTCAGGTGGCTCTGCAGGCTGCCATCGAGCATGATGTAAAGCGGGTCGTGCGCATGCTCGCCGAGGTGCGGATGGTGATCGGGACCCTGCTCCTCATAGGAGAAGACCCGGGCCATGCCCGCATGCATGTGGTAGAGCAGGTGGCAGTGGAAGAGCCAATCGCCGCTCTCATCGGCCTCGAACTCGATCGTGCGGCGGCCCATGGGCGGGACGTCGATGGTATGCTTGAGCGGGGCGTCCTTCCCCTGCCCTTCCAACACGCGGAAGAAGTGGCCGTGCAGGTGGATGGGATGGTGCATCATGGTGTCGTTCACCATTTCCAGGCGCAGGACTTCGCCGCGCTTGATCTTGATCACCGCGTCCTCGGCCATGGTCTTGCCATTGAATGACCAGGCGTAGCGCTCCATATCCCCGGTGAGTCGGAGCGGAATGGTCCGGCGCGGCAGCGAGGCGGCGAAGGCGGTGGATTCCGGAGCGCGGAGCTTCGAGTAAGGCGGCAGCGGCCGCGGGTTCTCCACCGCGGCGGAGCCATGCTTCATGGCACCGTGGCCGGACCCCCGCAGGGACATGGCAGAGTGATCCATTCCCGGCATCTCCATGCCTTCCTCCATCTCGTTCATGCCGGCCATCATGTAGTCCATGCGATAGAGGTCGGGCCGCGGGATCTCCGGCGCGGGATGGAGATCCCCGCTACCTAACAGCACGGATGCATGTCCCGAGCCATCCTGCGCGGTGGCTCGCACCTCCCATTGACCGGATGGCGGGACGGTAACGATCACGTCGTAGGTCTCCGCCATGCCGACCAGCAGACGTTTGATGGGAAGCGGACGCACGGCCGGACCGTCTGCCGCCACGATGGTCATGGGACCGGTGGCGGACTCGAGGTAGAAGTAGGTGGATGCCGCTGCATTGATGAAGCGGAGGCGCACGCGTTCACCGGGCTTGCCCGGGAGCTGGATCGAGCGCCGGCCATTGGCGAGGAAGGCATCATAGGCCACATCGGAGATATCCATGGCCGGCATGCGGGTGCGCTCACGCTCCCAGAAGTCCTTCAAGGCCCTGGCTTTGATCGCACCGGTGAGACTCTGCATGCTGTTCTTCCGCAGGGCATACCACTCGCTGCCGCGCATGAGGGTGCGCATGACCTCGTTCGGATTCTCGACCGTCCAGTCGGAGAGAACCACGACATGATCGCGGGCCGCTTTCACCGGCTCGCCACCTTTCGGTTCGATCACGATGGAGCCATAGACCCCGCGCTGCTCCTGCAGGCCGGTGTGGCTGTGATACCAATAGGTGCCGGAATGCCTGAGCGGGAATTCGAAGGTGTGCGTGGTGCCGGGCTGGATCGGCGGCGTGGTGACATGTGGCACGCCGTCCTGGGCATTCGGCAGCAGCAAGCCGTGCCAGTGGATCGAGGTTTCTTCACCTTTGAGGCGGTTGTGGACCCGGATCCGTGCCGTATCACCCTCACGAAAACGCAGGGTAGGACCGGGGATGCCGCCATTGAGAGTCAGGGCGCGGACGCTCTTCACGCCGTCACCGGGCGACCAAGATTGTTCGGCCACTTCGAGGTCGTATTCCACGACCTTCGCGTGAGCGGCTGTTAGAAAGAGAAGTAATGTTAGAAAATGTTTCATGATGGGATGTGAGTGGGATCCCCCGGCGCGGATAGACCGGCAGGATGGATCACGGATGAGCGGGCTGCGCCGGAAGCATTCGCCGGCGCGCGGACATCGACAGACGGCTTGGCTCGCTAGAGGGGCCGCCTACGTCTCAGCTCACATCAAATCAGAAAACGCTGCAGCATGGCGAGCCTGCGCAGAGGCGGCCCGGTACCGCAGCGGAAGTCCGCGACAGGGACCTCGCGTTCCGGGACTTCCGGAATTCGCAGCTCCTCAAAAGATGCCAACACCGGCGGCAACTCGATCGGACTGAACACCGGGATGACCGGCGGATCCTCAAGTTGCTTCGGACTGGTGGAAGGACACGCGCAGTGCTGAGGCGCTTCCTTCTGCTCCTTCTTCGTCCCGCCGCAGCAATGATGGGACTGCGCGGGCTCCGCCTCTTTCCTCGGGGTACAGCAGCAGGCCGGATTCGCGATCAGGATCGCGAAGAGGACGGCGAGAATGCTGCGGATGATGCTCATGGCGAAGCTCGGACGGGAAACCTAGGAGGCTAGTCCATTTCTTTACTGGTTCAAGAACCAAGCGATCAGCAACACCTGCGGCACGGTGATCAATGGCAAGGCAAGTGCGGCCTTCCACGACTTGGTCGTTTCGCGGAGAATCATGATCTCCGTGTAATCGGTGGCGGCACCGGCCATCAGGAAGGTGAAGGCGTTTCCGGGAGCGGCGGCACGGGTCAGGAGATCCGCGGCGACAGGGCTGGAGCCCTCCGAGCAGACCTCGATAATGGTGGTGGCCAACAGGGTAAGCAAGAGCCCCACGAGCGAAGGACCGAAGTACTGCGAGAACACCTCTGCCGGGACAAAGGCGCGCACCGCTGCGGCAAGCACCACCCCGAAGAAGATCCACCGCAAGATCATGCGCGACTCCGAGAGACCCGTGCTGGCAATCGCCTTCAGGTTCGCGGCGGTCGGCTTGATTTGGATGAAAGCCTCGCGAAAAGCGGGACCGAAGCGGAAGTCGGCAGGCAATTCACGGGCATTCGGATTCGCGGGCAGGACCCCGCGGCTGACGAGGCGATCCGCCACCCAACCGGTGATGATGCCGATGACCATGGAAGCGGCAATGAAGAGCAGCATCCACTTCCAGCCGATTAGCGCGGCTAGGATGAGAGTCAGCGAAAGCGAGTTCCAAGGGCTGGAGACGAGGAAGGCGAGCGTCTGGCCGAGTGACGCGCCCTTTTTGTAGAGCTGCGCCCCGACCATGAGGATGCCGTGATTACAGAGGTCGAGCAAAGTGCCGGCAAAGGTGGCGCGAAGGATGCCGCCGAAGCTACCTCCCTTCCCCAACAAACCGCTGAGGAGGTCCTGCGGCAGGCGATTGATCACGCCAACCGCGACGATACCCGCGAGGAGTCCCCACCAGGCCTTCGACATGAATTCCCAGCTGCCATGCGCGAAAGTGTGCCACCACGCGGGGCCGCCGCCGAGGAAGTGCCCGGCAACACCGGCAGTGACCAAAGCCAGCGAGCCCCAGAGAAGCCAATCGATCTTGTTCTTCGATGAAGGCGCGCAGCAGGAAGCGATCTCCTGGTCTGGCGGTCCGCCGCAGCAGGATGGCTTGGTTTGCGGGGAGGCCGGAGCGCAGCACGAGGGCCGGGGCTCGGGCTTCGAGGCGTGAGTGTGGCAGGAATTCATGGCGGGCTCCGGGGGTTAAGCAAGGCGGCGCTTGTAGAGTTCGATGAGCTCCTCCATGCGGCGGTCGAGCTGTTTTGCATCCGTGGCAGCTTCGGTGACGCAGTGGCGGACGTGGTCCTCAAGGAGTTTGGCTTCGAGTCCACGCAGAGCGGAGTGAATGGCGGAGATGGTATTGAGGATCTCGGGGCAATCCCGGTTCTCTTCGATCATCCGGCCGATCCCCTGAACCTGCCCGACAATCCGGTTCACCCGGCCAAGGAGAGGCTTCGTTTCGTGGCATCCGCGCTGCATGAAAATACCTATAGGGGGTATAGGTATATTTGCAAGAGAGAATTTTGGAGATACTTGCGATCAACGACCGTGTTGCCTCGGCCACAGTTTGCGCAGCCAATCGTCCATCTCAGTGGGGGCATGATGGTACTCCACGAGATTCCTGAGCGAGACGTAGTCGGCGCAACTCATGATCTGAGGCAGCAATGCGGCGCGCTGCGGGGAATCGATCAAGTGTTCGCCGAAACCCAAAGCCGCTGCCGTTCGTACGTCCTCCCCGCCATGCTGGAGACACCAATCGCAGTAGCGCCAGATCCGCCGCAGAAGATCGATGGGAGGCGGTTGGCTCCCACATAACTTCTCGAACTCCGTATTGAGTTCGATCCACAGCATCATCGGGCCGTCCACAAACCGCGAGGCAATGATCCTCTGCAGCTCGGGCAGCCGTTCCGATGCTTCGCGACGCCAAAGGCTCATCGGCAATCGGCGCTACGATTTCTTGTCGGCCTTCACTTTCTCAAAAGCGTCGGTCACGCGTTCCACTTTTTTGGGTTCGAAGCCGGACTTCTTGATGAATTCCGTGATCTCCTCGTCCTTGATGGTGGCACCTTTCTTCTCCTCCAGGATGACGAGCTTGCGGGTGAGGTCCACGTGGACGTTCGAGACGGCGGGGTGCTTCTTGAAGTGGGTGACGAGGCCCTGCGCACAGAAGGAGCAGACCATGCCATCCACGGTGGTCTTGACGGTCATGACGCGCTCGTTCGAAGCGCGGGCGGGTCCGGCGAGGAAGAGCCAGGCGCCGAGGATGCTGAGCAGAATGTTGTGATACATGGCAGTAATAGGTTCGGTTTAGAAATGGATCATGAAGTTCAGGAGCGGCTCGCCATCGAGCGAACAGCCGAGTTCCACGAAGTAGGGTCCCTTGAAGAAGCGAAGCTTCGGGATGACATCGAGGTCGTCCTCCATCCCGCTGACGTGCTCGAGCTGGAGGATGATCCAGGTATTGAGCTGCTCGAACTCCGCCTTGTACGGGGCGACGCCGAAAGACAGGCTGGTCACGCCGCGGGAAACGTCTTCCGAGCCGATGAGTTTCGATTCGAAAGCGGTGTAGATGCGGCGGGTCTCATAGTCGGCGCGGAAGAAGCCGAGACCGGCGGGTGCGGCGGAATCACCGTCCTGCTTGGCCATGCCGGCCCCTAGGCCGAGGTAGACGTTCGCCTGGGCTTCGGGCAGGTTCCAGCGCTTGAGCAGCCAGTTGTGCTGAAGGCCGGTGTAGTAGTCGTCATCACCTTCATCCTCGAAGCGCATAGCGTGAAAACCGAAGGCGGTCTTCGAAGTGTAGGAATGGTAGATTTCGAAGTTTTGGACGGACTCAGTACCGCCGAGCATGAGCTGCCACGCTTCTTGGAAGGAAACGGGATGGGCAGCCGCAGCCCCGGCACCGAGCAGAAGGATGCAAAGGGATCTCATGGAGATGGACACAGGGATTGAGAAGAAGACGGATCAACGCGGCAGACAGCACCGACAAGGCGGCGGTGGCATGGCGCGGACAAACGGGTGACGGCCTACCAAAGCGGCCGCAGCGGGTCTTTTCTCACAGTGTCCTGCTAACCAGGAGAGCACGCCGCAGCGAAGGCGGGGCATGCCACGGGACCGAGGGCACCCAAGCGGGGCTTAGGTCCAGATCGGATTGGAGGGCCAAGGGCAGCCAAACGCTGGCCGGCTCAAAGGAAAGTTGGGATGCCGCGTGGGGCGGCGGAATCAAAGGAACGTCCGGAGACTCGCGGGGATCGTTCTTGGCGCAGGCGCAGTCGTGATCCGGCTTCTGCTTGTCGTTTTTTCCGCCGCCACAGCAGCAGTCGAAACTCTTCTCCCCCTGCTCCTGCCGCAGTTCCGCGGCGCAACAGCACAGCGGGCTGGCGACCAGAAGCGCCAGCAAGCAGGTGAAGATGGAAGCAAGACGCGACACCGGTAATGAGAGGCAAAACGCCCCGGAAGATTCCCTCCATAGCCGAAAAGCCCGTGAAAGCAAGACGAGAAGCCCTTCCGGCGCAGCCATCTCCTTGACTCCCCCGCCCTGCGCCGCCACGTTCCGCCCACCTTATGGCTGAACCTCAAACCGCCGACCTCCTGGCGCTGGATACGGACGCTCTGAAGAGCCGTCTGACCCAGCTCGGGAGGTATCTTTGACGTGCCGACCCTGGAACGGGAGATCGGCTCCCTCGAGGCCGCCATGGGCGACCCGGATTTCTGGAACAATCAGGAGAAGGCCCGCGCGACCAACACGCGCATCGCCGGACTGAAGAAACGGCTCGGCGCTTTCCAAAAGCTGAACGGTCGCTACGAGGACTTGCTCGCGGGCATCGAGCTCGCGAAGGAGTTCGACGACCACGATGCGGCGGTAGAGGCCTACCACAACGCGGCGGAGCTGGATAAGGACATCAAGTCCTTCGAGCTGCTGACGCTGCTGGATCGCCCGAACGACTCCTCCTCCTGTTACCTGGTGGTGCAGGCCGGTGCGGGTGGCACGGAGGCCTGTGACTGGGCCCAGATGCTGTGGCGCATGTATTCGCGCTGGGCGGAACGCAAGGGCTTCACCTGCGAGACGATCTACTGGGAAGACGGCGACGAGGCCGGCCTGCGCGGCGCCTCGATGAAGATCACCGGCGACTACGCCTACGGCTACCTGAAGAACGAGCGCGGGGTGCACCGGCTGGTGCGGATCTCGCCCTTCGACTCCGCGGGCAAGCGCCACACCTCCTTCTCTTCGGTGGATGCAACCCCGGAGATCAACGACGAGATCAAGATCGAGATCAACGAGAAGGACATCGAGATCACGACGATGCGCTCCGGCGGCAAGGGCGGCCAGAACGTGAACAAGGTGGAGACCGGCGTGCTGCTGCGCCACCTGCCCACCGGCATCCTGATCCGCTCCACCAACGCCCGCTCGCAAGGCGCGAACAAGGAGCTGGCCTACGAGATCCTGAAGGCAAAGCTGTTCCAGATCGAGGAAGACAAGCGCAAGGCGGAGTCCGAGCGCGCCTACGGGGAGAAGGGCGACATCGCCTGGGGCAACCAGATCCGCTCCTATGTCTTCCAGCCGTACCAGAAGGTGCTGGACCTGCGCACGGGCGAGGAGACGAACAACATCCAAGCCACCATGGACGGCGACATCGACGCCTTCATCGAAGCCAAGCTGCGCGGCAAGGTCCGCGTGAAGGGCGGCGGTGGCGACGACGATTGATCGCCCTCCCGCGGGCGGCGGCTCCAGTCCTAGACTTGCACCCTCCTCCTAAGGCGGAGGGTGCAGCCTGCCACGGAATAAGCTGGAAGCCGCGCCCTCGCATGGCCGTATCTTCCTCGCCATGCGCTCTCTCTTCGCCTCCCTTTTGTTGACCCTGGCCGCGTCCGCCGCGGACCTGAGCACGATTCCCTTCAAGACCATCACCGGCAAGGAGACCAGCCTGGCCGATTACAAGGGCAAGGTGGTGCTGGTGGTGAATACCGCCTCGAAGTGCGGCCTGACCCCGCAGTACAAGGCGCTGGAGGAGATCTACGACAAGTATCGTAGGAAGGACTTCGTGGTGCTGGCCTTCCCCTGCAACGACTTCGGCAACCAGGAGCCGGGGACCGGGAAAGAGATCAAGGAGTTCTGCAAGACCAGCTTCGACATCAGCTTCCCGCTCATGGACAAGGTCCACGTGAAGGGCCCGGAGCAGCACCCGCTCTACACCGCCCTGAGCGGCAAGGACGGAGCTTTCCCGGGCGATGTGTCTTGGAACTTCGGCAAGTTCCTGATCGGCAAGGATGGCAAGCCGATCGCCCGCTTCGAGCCGAAGACCACACCGGACAGCCCGGAGGTGACCGAGGCGATCGAGAAGGCGCTGAAGTAGCGCTCCGGGTTCGTGGGCCTAGACACCCGCCGCTTTCCCGGCCTTCTCGTAGCTGGAGAGGAGGTCGTGGAATCTTTCCCCCTGCACGGTAACATGGCTGCGCAGGCTGCCGGAAGCGGCCTCCGGATCTCCGGCTTCCAACGACCTCAGAATGAGCGCATGCTCTTCCATCGACTGCTTCATGCGTCCGCGGGCGCGCAGCTGCATGCGCCGGAAGGGCCGCAGCCGCTTCTGCAGGCGCTTCGCTTCGGTGGCTAGGAAGCTGTTTCCTGCAGCCTTGTAGATCAGTTGGTGGAACTCCTCGTTGCGGTGATAGTAGCCATCCGGGTCTTCCTTATCCAGCGCCTGCTCGCAGGCCCGCGCGGCCACCGATAGCTTGGCCAGCTCGCCCGGGGAGATCCGCCGCGCCGCCAGGCGTCCGCACAAAGCTTCCAGTTCCGCCATCACCTCGAACATCTCCACCAACTCGACAATGCCGGGGTGGCGGACAAAGGCCCCGCGCCGCGGGATGAGCTCCACCAAGCCGGAGCCCGCCAGCATCCGCAGGGCTTCCCGCAGTGGAGTACGGGAGACGCCGAAGCGCTTTGCCAAGGTGACCTCATCAAGGCGCTCCCCGTCCTCGAATTCGCCTTCCACGATCCGTTGCTCGATCGTTTCCCGGATATCATCGGCACTGCGACTCGCCATGGCGGGAGGAGACTAGCCACGAATATCGCGACCAATCCAGCCACCATTTATTTTGTATACAAAAACAGGGACACTCCTACAGATAGCCACTGTCCGCCTCCCAAAACCCGAAACCCAAAGGGCATGGCCATCTACGGAACCGCCTTGTTATCATTTTGCCTGCTCGCCGGCTTGTTGGCGGGAAAATTGCTCGGCTGGATGCTGGGCATGGACGGGAACATCGGCGGCGTGGGGATCGCGATGCTGCTGCTGGTCCTGCTGACGGACCGCCTGAAGAGAGACGGCGCGCTACCGGAACCCAGCGAGCAAGGCATCCTTTTCTGGAGCTCGATCTATATCCCGGTGATCGTGGCCATGGCGGCATCGCAGAATGTCCGTGCCGCGATCCATGGGGGGCCGGCCGCCATCCTGGCGGGTCTGCTGGCCACCCTCGCCTGCTGTGCGCTGGTGCCGGTCTATGCCCGGATCGGCCGGTCGCAAGATGACGATTCCCCCCTCCCCTGATGATCAAGTTCATCGAGCCCCTGCTGATTGAGTACTCGCTGATCACGGCTTTCGCCCTGATCGGTTTGCTGGTGTGGATCTCCTACATCCTCTCGGGGCGGTTGACCCGGGGACGGGTGCATGGTTCCGCCGTGGCGATCCTGCTCGGTCTAGGATTGGCCTATGCCGGAGGACTGGTCACCGAGGGAAAGAAGGGCCTCGCCGACATTCCGGCCTTCGCCGGCGTGGGTTTGATGGGCGGCGCCATGCTGCGCGACTTCGCGATCGTGGCGACGGCCATGGGCGTGCATCTCGGCGAGCTGCGGAAGACCGGCTCGGTCGGCGTGCTCTCACTTTTCACCGGAATTCTGGTATCCTTCATCATGGGCGGCTGCGTGGCTTGGGCCTTCGGTTTCCGCGATGCGGTCAGCATCACCACGCTGGGAGCCGGTGCAGCCACATTCATCGTCGGCCCCGTCACCGGCACCGCCTTGGGAGCCAGCTCGGAGGTCATTGCCCTGAGCATCGCGGCGGGGTTGGTGAAGTCGATCCTCGTCATGATCGGCACACCATGGGTGGCCCGCTCGATCGGGCTGAACAACCCGCGCACCGCGCTGATCTTCGGCGGGCTGATGGGAACCACCAGCGGCGTAGCCGGAGGCCTGGCCGCGACCGACCCGAAGCTGGTGCCCTATGGGGCCATGACAGCGACCTTTTACACAGGGCTGGGCTGCCTGCTCGGACCTTCCGTGATGTACTTCCTGATCCGTTCGATTGTTTGAGAGAGATGTTGGAACTTCCGCTGATAGCCCGTGCCCGCAGCTTCGAGAACCGCCACGCCCTGCGCGAGGGGGAGGTGTATCGCTCCTATGGCGAGCTGCTAGATGCTTCCGCCCGGATCGCAGCAGCACTGCTCGGCGGGAGGCGCGATCTGGAGGAAGCGCGGATTGCCTTCATGGCGCCGGCCAGCTTCGAGTATGTCGCGATCCAATGGGGTATCTGGCGCGCAGGCGGGATCGCGGTGCCTCTCTCGGTGCATGCGACGGTGCCTGAACTAGCGCATGCGCTCGGGGACTCGGATGCTTGCCTGATCCTAGTGACGAGGGCCGAGGCCGATCGTTTTGCCTCCGAAGAGAGAGCCCTATTGCTGGTGGATGATGCGCTACGCTGCGAAGCCTGCGAGCTGCCGGAGATCCGCCATGAGCGCCGCGCGATGATCCTCTACACCAGCGGCACCACGAACAAACCGAAAGGTGCTGTGAGTACCCATGCGAACCTGCAGGCACAGATCGAGGCACTTGTCGTTGCATGGGAATGGCAAGCGGACGACCGCATACCGCTTTTCCTGCCGCTGCATCACATCCACGGGATCATCAACGTGCTCGGCTGCGCCCTGTGGTCGGGTGCCTTGGTCGATGTCTTCCCGCGCTTCGATCCGGCCATGGTGCTGCCGCGGGTGGCGGCGGGAGAATACAGCCTCTTCATGGCAGTGCCGACGATCTATGCGAAGCTGGCGACGCAGCTTGAGCCGGACTCGCAGAGGGCGGTCTTGAAGGGCTTCGCCGCAATGCGGCTGATGGTCTCCGGGTCCGCGGCACTGCCGGCAAGCCTTCATCGCCGCTGGGCCGAGCTGACGAGCCAAAGTTTGCTCGAACGCTACGGCATGACCGAGACGGGAATGATCCTGTCCAATCCGCTCCATGGTGAGCGCCGCAGCGGCAGCGTGGGGCAGCCACTGCCGGGTGTGGAAGTCCGGCTGCGCAGTGAGACGGGCGAGACGATCACGACCGCGAATGAGGCGGGGGAGATCCAAGTGCGCGGACCGGCCGTCTTCTTGGAATACTGGCAGCTTCCCGAGACAAGCGCCGCCTCCTTTGAAGATGGATGGTTCCGCACCGGCGATATGGGCATCCGCGAGGATGGCTACTACCGCATCCTCGGCCGCCTGTCCGTGGACATCATCAAGAGCGGCGGCTACAAGCTCTCCGCCTTGGAGATCGAAGCCGCGCTGCTGGAACACCCGGCAATCCGCGAGTGTGCCGTGATCGGTTTGGAAGATGATACCTGGGGTGAGACCGTGGCCGTGGCGGCGGTGCTCGAAGGAGATCTCGGCTTGGAAGATCTACAGCACTGGAGCAAAGGGCGGCTTTCCTCCTACAAGCTGCCGCGGCGCTTGCTACGTGTGGAGAGCCTGCCGCGGAACGCGATGGGCAAGGTGGCGAAGAAGGAGGTCGGAAAGCTCTTTCGTTAAGTTGTCTTAGGACGGTTTCGCGTCATCACGGAAAGGATAGGAATCGTTGTGAGTATGCTTCATCCTGATTATTGTATACAATAGGATTGACCTTGAAGGCGATCTCTCCATTTTCGGACACATGACCCTCCCAAACCCAAGGTCGCTCCGTATCCTCGTGCCCTGTCTTCTGGTCACGCTGCTCTCCCCCAAGGCCTCCGCCACCACCACCGTCCTGGTGGATCTGGGCCTGACCACCGGCCATGCGCAGGGCTCGCCGACCGCGAGCCCCGATACGAACGGCGTCTACTGGAACAATGCCACCTCCACCGCCCACGGTGCACCGGTTTCCGGCGGTACGGGCTTGGCACTGAACAATCTCGTCACGACGGGTAATGCCAGCACCACGGTGAGCCTGGCCTTCACCGCCGACAACGGCGGGCCGGACGCCACCGACCAGCAATGGCTCTCCGCGGGCCGGGCGAATGGCGGACTTATCGGCAGCAACCCCGGCTTGCAGATCGATGGCATCACCATCGGTCTCCAGACGGCTACGGAAGATTACTTCTTCTCCGAGTTCGGTCCGGCGACGATCACGATCTCCGGCCTGAACCCGAACTGGGTCTATGACCTCTCGATGTTCGGCACCCGGAATACCATCGAGGTCCGGATCACCACCTACACCGTCACGGACCTCAACGGCACCCACGTGACGACCCTACAGACTTCCGGCACGGATCTGGGCGGCACCGGCTATCACGGTAACGTCTCGACCATCGCCGGTCTGGACAACCTCGTCCCCACCGGGGGCGGCACCCTGACCCTGAGCATCTCGGGGAGCGGTGCGAACCCACGCTTCGGCTATCTGGGCGTACTGGGCATTTCCGTGCCCGAACCCGGCTCCGCGCTCATGGCCGGACTCGGCGTCATCGGCCTGCTGGCCCGGCGCCGCCGCAGCTCTGCCCTGTGCTGAGCGGCCTGTCGTTTCTCCCCACCTGAACCCATCGAACCCATGTTACTTCGCAAGCTCCTTACGGGCTGGCGACCGGCGCTGCTTGCCGGTTTCGTCACCCTCTTCGCCAGTCCTCTCCATGCCCGCAGCCTGCTGGTGGACTTCGGTCCCAACAACGGCACGGACGGCAATGTCACTCCCTCCGGCACTCCGGTAATCAACCCCGGCAACGGCAGCACCGGAGTGGCCGATACCAACGGCAACTACTGGAACAACGTGGTGGGCGCCGGCAATACCGGCGGCCCGGTGGCGATGAGCTACCTGAATCTGATCGACACGGCGAACGCTCCCACCGGGATCGGCCTGACCCTCGGCCCCAGCTGGAAGTCGAACGGTCGCCTCAACGGCGGTCTGCTCAGCCCTGATCCGGTCAAGCTTGGGAACTTCGCGGTCGGCAAGGCGACAGAGGATTACTTCTTCATCGATGGTGCCAACGGGGTTTATGCCACGCTCAACATCAACAATCTCGATCCCGGCAAGCTCTACAACCTGCGGATCTTCGGCACCCGCGATGTGGCGGCGGTGAGAAAGACGACCTACACGGTTTCCGCGGGCAACGGCGTCTTCAGCACCGTGCTGCAAACTTCCGGGGGCGACCTGGAGAGCAGCACGGATGGCAACGACAGCACGATCGCTTCTCTCTCCGGCCTGCAGACCGATGCCAGCGGCCAACTCTCCCTGCGCGTGACGGCGACGGAAGGCGGCTTCGCTTATCTCGGAGTGCTGGAACTCACCGAAGGTGATGCGGTGGCGCCGATCGCTTCCAAGAAAGTGCGCGTGGACTTCGGCCGCCACGACACGACCAACGGCAACCCGACGACGAGCCCGGACAGCTTCGGCAACCACTGGAACAACTTCGGCACGGTCGCCAACGGCACCACGGTGAACAACCTGGTGAGCACCACGAACGAGCCGACCGCACTCGGCATCACGCTGACTTCCACGAACTGGCAGAACAACGGCATCCTGAACGGCGGACTCTTGGCTCCGACCCAAGCGCTGCTCGGTGATCTGGCCGTGGCGACCGCGACGCAGGATTACTTCTTCATCAACGGTGCGACCGCGACTTCCACGATGACGATCCGCGGCTTGAGCCCGACGAAGCTGTATTCGATGCGCTTCTTCGGCACTCGCAACGAGGCCGGAGTCCGACGCTCGACCTACACCGTCACCGCGGGCAACGGCATCACCGCCGGAACCCTGCAGACCAGCGGTGCGGGCATCGGCACGGACGGGGGCCCCGCCTACAACGGCAACAACCGTAGCACGGTGGCGCTCGGCGGCATCCAAGCGAACACGACCGGCGAGGTGACCCTGCAGCTCGCGGTGGCCCAAGGCGACTTCGCCTACCTCGGAATCCTGGAGATCGTGGAAGGCGCCACGGTTCCGGCCTTGCCTCCGGTGGCGATCAACAACGAGATCGACCGCTGGACCTACCAAGACAGCGTGGATCCGATTGCCCCCGGTGGCGTGCTCTTCGTCGGCAGCTCGAGCATCCGGCGCTGGGAGAATCTGGCGAAGGACTTCTCGGACTACCGCATTGTTCAACGTGGATTCGGTGGCTCGCAGTTCTCGGATCTGAATCCGATCGTGCACCGCATCGTGACGCCGTACCAGCCCTCGGCGATCGTCGTCTTCGAAGGAACCAATGACATCCGCGTGGGCAACAAGACCGGCGAGCAGGTGTTCGCCGACTTCCAGACCTTCATCAACTTGGTGCGGGCAAGCCAACCGAACGTGCCGATCTGCTACATCGGCATCACGCCGGTCCCGTCCTTCTTCAACAATCCGGACCACGATCCGCGCCGCCGCACCGCGAACACGCTGATCAAGAACTACTGCAATTCGGATCCGAACCTGAAGCTGCACTTCCTGAACACGAACGAGCTGCTGGATACCCTGCACGACACGAATCCGACGGAGTGGAACACCTATTTCGTGGATGACACCCACATAAACCGCAAGGGCTACGATCACTTCACTTCGGTGATCCGTCCGGCGCTCCAAGCGGTGATCGCCCCTAACAAGACCTACACGGCGAATCCGAACGCACTCGTGGCGGGCGAGAAGCTGTTCTTCGACTTCGGCCCGAGCGATGTGACCACGGGTGATCCGACCACCGGCGCCGATGCCAACGGCAACCACTGGAACAACTGGTACCTGACCAACGGCGGCATCACCATCAATGCCGGCGAGCACCTGGGGAACCTGGTCCGCAGCACCGGCACGAACACCGGCATGCGCATGGTCATGACCGGCGGCTTCCTCTGCAACGGCAAGGCGACCTTCGGCGGACTCTTCGCCCCGCAGGCATCGCTGCTCGGCGAGCTAGCGGTGGAGACGGCGACGGAGGACTTCTTCTACTCCACGGCGAACGATATCTACGATGCGACTAGCGACGACGTGCCCGGTGGCTTCATGCTCTCGGGCCTGAATCCGGAGCTGAGCTACGAGTTCCGTTTCTTCGGCGCGCGCAGCAATGCCGAGATGCGCACCACGAAGTACGATGTCTTCGGAGCCAACCAAGGCACGGCAAACCTCACCACCAGCGGCACGGGAATCGGTAGCACGGGCGGTGACAACAACGACGACGAAGTGGCCGTGATCAGCGGCATCCGCCCGGATGCCTTCGGCCAGGCCTTCGTGGACATCACGCTGGTGCAGGGCAGCTTCGCCTACATCAGCGCGATGCAGATCACGGCATCCACGGTGACGCCGCCGCTGACTCCCTACCAGAGCTGGCGCTCCGAAAACTTCAGCGCCGGGGAGCTGGCCGACGCGGAACTGGAAGCAAGCCTGTGGGGCAGCGAGGCCGATCCCGACGGTGACGGTCGTTCAAACCTGCTCGAATACGCGGCGGGCACCGACCCGCGCGAGAACGATGCCGATAGCACCAGCTTCGCGATGGAGACGGTGGAAGAGGACGAGTTCATCACCCTGACCTATCGAAAGAACCTCGCCGCCTCCGACCTGGACTTCCAGGTGCAGAAGGGTGACGACCTCTCCGAGTGGGATGACGTGACCGACGCGCTGGTTTCGAGCGAAGGCGGCATCGAGGTCCGCAAGGCCACGGTGGCCAAGGAAGGCACCCGCCTCTGGCTGCGACTGAAGGTGGCCGAACTGCCCTGATCCGCCAAGGGAGTTTCACCGGATCGGGTTTCCGGGCCCCATCTACGATGAGAATCGTAGGTGGGGTTTTTCTTTTACCACTGGAAAGTGGCGCGGACGGGGAAGTGATCGGAGGGATAGTGGCCATCCTTGGAACTCCTCACGATCATTGATTCCAGTCCTTTCAGGTCCGGGGTGGCGTAGATGAAGTCGATGCGCGAGCGGTCGGTCACGCCGGTGAACTCGTGGAAAGTTCCCGACTCCTCCAAAGGAATCGTGGGATTGAGGGTCTTCCAAACATCGCTCAGACCAGCGGCCTTGATCGTGGCGTGAAGAGGATCCTCATCGGTGGCATTGAAGTCGCCGGTGAGAAGGACGGGGCCGGCGGGTTGCCGTGCGGCGATGCGCGAGAGGATTAGTTCGGTGCCCTTTTGACGCGCGAGCTCGGAGGCGTGATCGAGATGGGTATTGAAGAAGTGGAAGGTCTTCTTGGTCTCGCGGTCGTAGAGTTTCGCCCAAGTGCAGATGCGGGTCACCGTATTGCCCCAGGTGCAGGAGTTGCAGATCGTGGGCGTATCCGAGAGCCAGAAAGTACCGGACTCCTGCACACGGAAGCGGTCCGCCTTCACGAGGATCGCGGCGTACTCGCCTTGGTCGATGCCGTCCTCACGGCCGACGCCGATCACGGCATAGCCGGGCAAGCGATCGGCCAGGTCATTCATCATGGGCGGGAGGCCTTCCTGGATGCCGACGATGTCCGCGGCGTCGTTCTTGATCAACTCGGCGGCCTGATCGCGCCGCTCTGTCCACGCACGCTCGCCCTTATCGCCAGAGGTGATGTAGCGCAGATTGTAGCAGAGCACCCGCAGAGGTTCCGCTTGGACCAGGCCGCTCGCCAATACCGCCGCCGCAAGGGTAGCCAAGGACTTCTTCATCATGGCCGCAGCTTGGAAAAGCGCGGGTGGCGGCGTCGAACCGAAACTTCCGTATTGCCCGGGGCGGTGCGGATCCCCGAGCTTGCGAGCATGCGCGTTCTTCTCGCCCTGCCCTTGATCGCGGCCGCCACCGCCGAGCCGCTGAGCTATGAGTGCAAGCTCTCGAAGGAATCGCCAGTGGTGGATGGCAATCTCTCCGACGAAGCATGGAAGGCCGCCGCTTGGACCGGTGACTTTATCGACATCCGCGGCAAGGATCATCCCGCGCCGCGTTTCCGCACTCGGGCCAAGATGCTGTGGACGACGGAGGGCCTCCACGTCTGCGCGGAGATGGCGGAGCCCCATGTGTGGGGCACGCTCACGGAGAAGAACGCGATCATCTTCCACGACAACGATTTCGAGATCTTTCTGGATCCGGACGGCGACACGCTCAACTACTACGAGTTCGAGATCAACGCGCTGGGCACCATCTGGGAGCTGACGCTGGACAAGCCCTACGCGAAGGGCGGCACGGCCGTGCACGGCACCAACCTCCCAAGCTTGAAGAGCGCGGTAAAGATCCAAGGCACGCTCAACGATCCCGGCGACACGGACACGGGCTGGACGGTGGAGGTCTTCCTACCGTGGAAGGACCTCGCGAAGCACCAGGGGAACGTGACCTCGCCACCAAAGGCCGGAGATACCTGGCGGATCAACTTCTCCCGCGTGGAGTGGAAGCATAAGATCAAGGACGGCAAGTATGTCCGCGTGCCGGAGCACGGCGTGAAGATCCCCGAGGGCGAGCATCCGGAGGACAATTGGGTTTGGAGCCCGCAAGGCGAGATCGCGATGCACATCCCCGAGATGTGGGGGAGGCTGCAGTTCGTTGAGTGAGAAGGAGCCCATCCGCGTCTTTGGAAACGTCTTACCTGCAAATGCCAAGACTTTCCGGTGCCGGTGCTGGCAACCGGCCCGGAAAGTTCTAGGTTTGAAGCCAATTCCCGATCCTTACTTGGCCGGAGGCATGATCACGGTATCGATCACATGGATCACACCGTTGCTGGCCTCGATATCTGCTTTGGTTACTTTTGCACTGCCGTTTAGCGTCAGTGTGTCTCCCTTCACGGACAACATGATGTCCTTTTTATTGACCGCGGTGGCCTTAGTAAGCTTCACCGCATCCGTGGATGGGACCTTACCAGCGACCACGTGATAGGTGAGCAGATCCGCCAGCTTCGCCTTGTTCTCCGGCTTCAGCAGATCCTCAACGGTGCCCGCGGGCAGTTTCTTGAACGCTTCGTCCGTGGGCGCGAAGACTGTGAAAGGGCCCGTGCCTTTCAATGTTTCGACCAGATCAGCCGCTTTAACGGCGGCGACCAAGGTCTTGAAACTGCCCGCCGCGACGGCGGTATCGACGATGTCTTTCTTCTCTTGGGCCGTGGCGATGCCGCCGGCGACAAGGAAGACCAATGCTGACTGTAGGAGTTTCTTCATGGTAACTTTCGTTTGGTTGGGATTGCGAACGCCTGGGCGATGCGCTCAACCAAGAGGTTCGATGGACGTGACCAACCGGATTCAACTATCCGACGAATTTTCCCTGTCCCCCCGCGAATGACAGCTTAGCGCTTGGCGATTGCCGCCACGACTTCCTGCTTTGAGCGAACCACCCCGCCGGGCTTTTCCCGTGTGACGACGAAGGCGGCAGGCGCGTGCACCGGCAACTTGGCATCGATGGAAATGATGGTCGGGCCCGACGATGATCGGATATCGAATACTCCTCCGTCCACTGGCAGTTCGTCCCGCGAGGGATCCACGATCCAGAGTTGATACTGGCTCTCCAGCGGATTGTTGGAGGGGAGATGTGACAGCGTCAGATAGCCCTCTTGGCGCGAATCGCTCCAAACGACCTCGCCCTGCACGTCCGCGAATGCTCCTTCGGTACCATTGAAATCGAGGCGCAGGACCAGCTTTCCCTCCCGCAATAAGGCCTCTCGGTTTTCCGCTGCCGTCGGCCGCTTCGGCGGGTTCTCATTCTGTCGAAGGATCAGGAGACCGAGTAAGCAGGCCGCGAGCGCCCATCCCATCCATGTGCCAAAACGATTCCGCGGCCGCGTCTTGGATTCTACTTTCAGGCCCGTGGCCACGACCTCCGATAGATCTAGCACGGGCGAGTTTGCCGACAACTCGCCGACCAAGCGGTCGAACAGTGGATCGGCGCCACAGCCCAGCGAGGCTGACAGCGCCTCCCACTCCGCCGTTTCCGCTGCGTCGAGATCACCCAGCGCGCGACCGGAATCCAGCTCTTCAAAACGCGCTTCTTTCTCTTCCCGCGTCATCTCACACCTCCTTCCCAAGTCATGGCGGGTAATCTCCGCTTGAGCAAGGCCCGGGCTTCGATCAAACCGCGGCGTAGCCCTGTTTTCACACTACCGAGCGGCAGCCCGGTCTCGGCGGCGATCTCAGTGTGGGACATGCCACGATCGAAGTGCAGATGGAAGAGCCGCCGGGTTTCCTCGGACAAGGTTTCCAGAGCTTGGCGCAGGATCTCCCCGTCCAGCATCCTCCCCGGCGCTTCCGCCTCCGCCGGGATGTCGGCTTCTCCCAGTAACGGTGCGAGTTCAGGCAAGCGTGTTCGTTTCCGGATCCAATCGACCGTGCGCCGCCGAGCGATCATCGCGATGTAGCCGCGTTCGCTCGAAAGACCCGGCTCATGTTTGGAGGATACCCTCCAGATTTCCGTGAAAATCTCCTGAATCAGGTCCTCCGCCGCTCCATGGTCCTCGATCTGACGCCGCACGATCCCGCCCACCAATGGCCCATGAAGCGCCATGCAGCGGCGCATGGCGTCATCGTCACCTCCGGCTATCCGGGGGAGCAGGGCTTCCGAGCCATCGCTGGAGGAGGGGTCCGACACTATCACCATTCCAACTAGATCATCCTTGGGCCCATGCAACCGAAGTTCCCTGAAACAGGGGGGGAACTTTGCAAGCCCGCGCCGGATACGCCCCGGGAGCCCCGGAGGTATCCCGAGCAAGCAGGGGCTCGGCGCGAGGAATAGAAACGCGGCGTCCCGATCCCGAGAGCATGGCTGGGTCTCCATGAATTGACATTTCAGCCGACAACTTTGCGAGTTAGTTCGCTCGATACGCTCCCCCGGATTCAGAAAAGCTCTCAAGTAGCAGGCTGATTTTCCACCCGCCACCGGCTACGATCACGTGGTAGAAATGAGCATGTTGAAGCGGCTCGCGCTCGTTTGTTTCGCCGGAGTTCTCTCCACCTCGGGTGGGGAGCGCGGAATCTGGCTGTGCGTCGGGCCGGAGTCGCTGGTGAATGAGACCGCGCCGCTGTGCGAATTGCGGTCGGCGCAAGGCTGGAAAGTGGAGCGTTCCTCGATGCCGCTGGCGGAGGGAATCGCAGCGCTACCTACCAAGCCGGCGGCAATCCTGATTCTGGCTGATGACGATTCTCCCGGTATCGAGGCCGCACGGCTGCCTTATCACGGCTGGCTGGCGAAGCATCCGAAGGAGTTCGCGAGTGATTCCATGTTCGGCGACTTGGATCACGATGGCGTCCCGGATGTGCCGGTGGGACGTATCCCGGCCCACAATCCAGAGGAGCTGGCGGCAGTGATCCGCAAGATCCTGGCATGGGAGGCCCGCACTCCTTCACCGGAGGATCTAAGCATCCCGGTATGGGCAGGCGATCCGGGCTTCGGGAGGATCGGGGATGTGATGGCACAGGTATCGCTGCCTTTCTTCATGCAACGGCTGCGCCACGAGGCGCCGCCATGGGCGGGCTTCTGGCTGATGCACTCCGAGCCGCGCAGCCCCTTTTGCGGTTGGGTGAGGGATAGCGCCGCGACCTTCAATCAACGGATCGGGCAAGGAGGACTGCTAAGCGCGATGATCGGCCACGGGCGCAATGACTCGTGGTGGATCACCACCCTGCCGTCCGGGCCGCTGCGCTACCGCGCGGAGGATGCACGTAGCATGATGGGAGCGACGCCAGCTCCACCGCATCTGGTCTTCGCCTGTCGCTGCGGAGCCTTCGCCGACCCGGAGAAAGCCTGTCTGGGAGAGGAGATGCTTTTCGCCCCCGGCGGCCCGGTGGCCTGTATCGCCGCCTCCGTGGATTCCCACCCGATCACGAACTACTATGGATCCACGAGTTTGCTGGCCTGCCTGAGGGACGAGCCGGCCGACACCTTGGGACAGCTCTGGGTGGAATCCATCCGGCATGCGCATTCACGCCGGGAGCTGACGAAGGAACTCCTGGTCTCTGCGCTAGAGCCCTTCGTGATCGGGACGCGGAATCCGGTGAGGGATCTGAAGGCAGATCATCTTCTGATCTATAACCTGCTGGGAGATCCGGCGACGCAGCTCTTCCTGCCACGGCCGCTGCGGGCACAAGTTCTCAAAGTGGAGGAAGGGTGGCGCTGGACGGTGGAGAAACCCGAAGGTCTTCCGGCAGGGGCGAAGCTACTGGTCCAGCAACGTGTGCCGCTCCCGAACTTCCGCTTGGGCCAGCCCTCTCCGGAAGCGGCAGGGGCGATGCAGGTATTCCGGGAAGCGAATGCAACACTGGACTTCCGGACGCTGCGGGAACTCGACTCTTCTCAAGAATAGAGCGAATCGATCCCGAACGCGGGGACCCTGCGGCTGTGTCTTCTGCTCAGGAACGAGATGCAGGTCTTTGCCCGCGACCTCAAGACTCCGTAGCCCACTTAGCATCTCTTTAGTAATTACAAAGAGAATACAGTATTGACATTGTGTTGTCGTCATACAGAACTTGGGCAAGATGAAACCCAAGCATCTGAGCCTGCTGCTGCTCTCTTCCCTAACTTCCCCGCTCCTCGCGGGACTTCCCGGCCCCGAATTGGTCAAAGATATCTATCCAGGCGAGTACGGCTCGATCGACTACGAGACAAACTTTGAAGTATGCGGCGACACCCTCTTCCTAGGAGCCAACAACCGGAGCCTCGGCAAGGAACTATGGAAAAGCGACGGGACCCCCGAGGGCACCATGCTGGTGAAAGACCTTTGTACCGGATCCCACGGGGGTGGTCCCAACCGCTTCATGCGGGCCGGGAACTTCGTCTTTTTCTCCGGGCATGACCTCAGCCACGGATACGAGCTCTGGCGGACCGATGGAACGACTGCGGGAACATTGATGCTGAAGGACATCCTCGAGGGCAAGGATGCTTCTTCCTATCCCAAGCCGCTCGGGGTCTCAGGGAGCACGCTCTACTTCACCGCCAACGAGGAACGCTACGGTGTCGGCGAACTCTGGAAAACCAACGGCACGCCGGAAGGGACAGTGAAGGTCACTTCTATTTCACCCGGCAGCAGGGTGGGAGTTTATCCCGGGGTGGCAATCGGAGGGACCTACTACTTCCGGGTTTCGAGGTCATCCCGGATGGAGCTATGGCGTACCGATGGAAATGCCCAAGGAACCCGCTTCCTGACCCGGATCGACAGCATGCCACGAGCAATCGGGAATCGCCTCTATTTCATCTACGATGACGGCATCCATGGAAAGGAGCTCTGGACCAGCGATGGAATCGGCTCCAGTTGGATGGTGAAGGACATCGCACCGGGATCCACAGGCGCGGTGCCCTATGAACTCTTCAGGGGAGGTGACCTCGTCTATTTCTCGGCGCGGACCGGTGCTAACTCGGTGTGGGCGCTGTGGCGAAGCGATGGTACTGCCGAGGGGAGCTTCCCACTCCTGGAGCTCGCGGAGCCTTATGGGCACAACGTGCACGTGGCGGGCGGGCGTATCTATTTCACACCCAAGCTTCCCAATGGGAGCTCCGAGGTATGGAAGTCCAACGGTACCGTGCCGGGTACCAAGCCGCTCAGAGCCGGAACCCCGGGCGGGCGGATGATCTATTTCGGAAGCGGTGGGGAGCATTTCTACTTCCTGCCCGCGATCAATGGACCGCTCTGGCAGAGCGATGGCAGCACCCAAGGCACCCGGATGGTGGGAGACTTCTCCATGGGCACCACCGGATCCGCAGGCGACGGTCTGTATCCCACGCCGGTGAACGGGAAGCTCTTGTTCGCCGCCTATCAATCCACCACCGGCAAGGAACTCTACAGTTACGACATCCGGCTTCCCTCGATCGCCAAACCGCAGGTCAGCGAACTCACCACCAGCAGCGCGAGACTGGATCTGGCGGTGAATCCGAACGGCCTGACTACCAGCGCCAAGCTGGAGTATGGAACGAGCGATGTCTATGGCAGCGTCCGCTACCTGCCGGTAACTGGCGACAGCTTGCTCTCCAGCTTCCAGGACTTTCCAGTGCTGCTCTCCGGCCTCGCTGCCGGCACGACCTACCACTACCGCGTGAGTGCCACGAACGAACGTGGCACACGCGTGAGCACCGGCAGCTTTCGAACCGCCTTAACCCGCGATGCTTGGCGTTCCGCGGCCTTCGGTTCGGAAGCCAGCGCCGAGGTCTCTGCGGATGATCAGGACCCGGATGGCGATGGCATCAGTAATCTGATCGAGTATGCCTTCGGCCTCGATCCCAACATAGGAGACCCGGACGACCTCCCTAAGCCGCTTACAAACAGCGAGGAGATGATCCTCGAATTCACCCACCCGGAAGGGCAGGAGGACATGATTTACGGCGTCGAGTGGAGCCCGAACATGGCACCGGGCAGCTGGGCGTCCGTTCCGGACACGGGCAGCGGGAATCATCACCGCTTCGTGGTGGATACGCGCCAGAAATCCCGCGTCTTCACCCGCTGGAAAGTGACTCCCCGCTGATCTTCCCCCGGACGTCCCGGGCCCTTCGCGAGAAGCGAAAGGTCCGGGGCGAAAATTCTCCTTCCTCAATTCCCCGCTACCGAGGGACGGAGCAGCTTGCGGAAGAAGATCGCCCGCGGGATGGCCATGATGCGTGCGAGCCATCCGAGCGAGGACTTCCGCCAGCCCTTCGCGACGGCCTTGCTTTCAAGAAGCTTCACCATCTCCAGATGGCCGAACATGGCGGCGAACATGACCGGCGTGCGGCCTCCGCCCTGATCCGCCACGGGATCGGCACCTGCATCGAGCAGCAGCTTGGCGACCGCGATGTGGCCCTTGAAGGCGACACCGGCCAAGGGGGTCTGGCCGCGGTCGTTGCGGGCGTCCACCTCCGCATCGTAGCGCAGGATCACCCGTGCGGCTTCCTCATTGCCGTGGTAGGTGGCGAGCATGAGGAGGGTGTTCCCCTTCTCATCGCGCAGGTTCACCGGCATCCCGGCCTGCAGCATGGGCGCGAGGGTATCGACATCGCCGTGGCGGGCGGCATCGAGCGCCATCGCTTGCAGCTCGGCATAGCGCTGCTCTTCTTGGGCGTTGAGCGTCATCGGATCAAATTGGGTTAAGGAAGTGGGCGGTGCCGACACACCGCCCGCCATCATTCAAGTTTGCGCGGACGGATCAAGCTAAAGCCGGTTCATTCGGATACGCGCCGCTGGCCTCCCATTCGACCTTGAGGGCTTTGGCAACGCCGGCGGCGTAGGCGGGATCGGCCTTGTGGAAGTGGCCGAGCTGGCGGTCGACGATCTCCCGCGGCACACCTTGCATGGCTTCCGCGATGTTGCTGAAGAGCTGCTGCTGTTGCGAGTCGCTCATCAGGCGGAAGAGGTTGCCAGGCTGGGTGTAGTCGTCGTTGCCGTCGCGGTGATTCCAGCGGTCGGCATCACCGGAGATTTTCAACGGCGGCTCGGCGAAGCGGTCGTCCTGGGCGGGGCCGCCCATGGTGTTCGGCTCGTAGTAGGCGTTGCTGGACTTGGGCTCCATGAAGTTCATCGAACCGTCCATGTGGTAGGTATTCACCGCGCTCTTCGGACGGTTCACCGGCAGGGCCTCGTACCAAGTGCCGACGCGGTAGCGGTGGGCATCCGCGTAGGAGAAGATGCGGGCCTGGAGCATCTTGTCCGGCGAGAAGCTGATACCGGGGACGATGTTCGAGGGCGAGAAGGCGGACTGCTCGATCTCCTGGAAGTAGTTCTCGGGATTGCGGTTCAGCTCGAGGATGCCGACATCGATGACCGGATAGTCCGCATGCGGCCAGACCTTCGTGAGGTCGAAAGGATTGAAGGGGCACTTCTCGGCGTCCTCCTCGTTCATGATCTGGATCTGCATCTTCCACTTCGGGAAATTACCTTTCTCGATCTCCTCGTAGAGATCGCGTTGCGAAGACTCGCGGTCCTTGGCGATAACCGCCTCTCCTTCGGCATTGGTCATCGTGCGGATGCCCTGCTGGGTCTTGAAGTGGAACTTCACCCAGAAGCGCTCGTTCTTCGCGTTGATGAAGGAGTAGGTGTGCGAGCCGTAGCCATTCGTGTGGCGGTAGCTCAGCGGCAGACCGCGGTCCGACATCAGGATGGTCACCTGATGGAGCGACTCCGGCGAGAGCGACCAGAAGTCCCACATGGCGATGGCGCTGCGCATATTCGTGCGCGGGTGACGCTTCTGGGTATGGATGAAGTCCGGGAACTTCAGTGGATCGCGGACGAAGAAAACCGGGGTGTTGTTGCCAACGAGATCCCAGTTGCCTTCCTCGGTATAGAACTTGAGCGCCCAGCCGCGCACGTCGCGCTCGGCATCGGCGGCTCCGCGTTCACCGGCCACGGTGGAAAAGCGCAGGAGCATATCGGTCTTCTTGCCGACCTCGGAGAAAATGCCAGCCTTGGTGTATTTCGTGACGTCGTGCGTGATGGTCAGCGTGCCGAAGGCACCGGAGCCCTTCGCGTGCACGACGCGTTCCGGAATGCGCTCGCGGTTTTGGTGGGCGAGCTTTTCGATAAGCTGGTAATCTTGGAGGAGGAGAGGTCCGCGCGGTCCCGCGGAGATCGAGTTCTGATTGTCGGCGATCGGGTTGCCGCCGGTCGTGGTCATCTGGGGTTTCGCCATGGTAACTGGATTGGGATTGCGTGGCGGAGCGTGACGTAAACACAGGCATTTGTGAAATCGCAGGTTGAAAACGGAGCCATTGGATTTACTTATGGCCTACGTTCATGGAACTCCGCCAACTTGAGATCCTTTCCAGTGTCGCGGAGTCGGGGTCGCTGACAGCCGCGGCGAAGCGCTGCAATCTCTCCCAGCCCGCGATCAGCCAACAAATCCAAGCGCTGGAGGATGAGATCGGCGAACCGCTGCTGATCCGGCGCGCGCGCGGAGTGGACATGACCGCGGCAGGACGCACGGTGCTCGAGCATGCCGCGCGCCTGCTGGCGGAGCGCGACAAGCTGCGCGATGCCTTCGCGGACCGCCGTGAGCTCCGGCATGGGCGGGTGGCTTTCGGGATCATCCCGACCATCGCGCCCTACCTTTTACCGCAGTGGCTCGGGCCCTTCCGCGAGCGGCACCCGGGGATCGCGATCGCGATCTCCGAATCGCGCACGGAAGACCTGATTTCGCAGTTGGTAGAGGGCAGCATCGAGTTCGCGATCCTGAGCGATGTGCCGGAGCACGACCGGCAAAAGTGGTCGCTGAAGGTGAAGGAACTATTCCGCGAACCGCTGCTTCTGGCCGCGCCCTCGAAACATCCGCTGGCATTGAGGAAGGCAGCACCCACACCCGCCGACCTGAACGCCGCGGAGTTGATCCACCTGAAGGGCGGACACTGCCTCTCCGATCGCACGCTGCGGCTGTGCAAGATCCGCGAGCCCGATCCTGGACTGCAGTGCGATCAACTGGGCACCGCGCTCTCGATGGTAGCCTCGGGCCTGGGCGTCACGGTGGTGCCGAAGCTGGCAACGCGCAACCGCGCGATGGACGGCATCGTGGTGCGGCCCTTCTCGGGGAAAGGCATGTATCGCGTGATCGCGCTGATGAAGCGGCGGGATAACAAGGATAGCCCGGCGGCGGCCGAACTCCTCAAGCAGCTCTCTGCTTGAAGAGATTTCCCAATAACTAAAAACTTAGTTTTTATCTTGCCGCAGGGACCGGCTCCGTTTCTTTTCCCGGAATGCCGCGGAAGAAAATCCCACAACCCCTCTCCGGACTCTCCCGGCGCGAGACGGAGATCATGGAGATCCTCTTCGCCATGGGTGAGGCAAGCGTCAGCGCCGTCACCGCGAAGATGCCGGCCGAGCTGAGCCCCAACGGGGTCCGCACCATGCTCACCATCCTCGAGGGCAAAGGCCGCGTAACCCGCCGCAAGGACGGGCGCGAGTACTTCTACAAGCCCGCCACCGATCCCGCCATTGCCGGCCGGAGCGCCCTGCAACAGGTGCTCCGCGTCTTCTTCGACGGCTCCCTCAAGCAAGCACTGCAAGCACGCTTCACCGGCGACGGAAGCCCTCCCGATGCCGCAGAGATCGCGGAACTTGAGCAGTTGATCCGCGCGGCCAAGCGCCGGACCAAGGAGGACCCCAAGCCATGAAGCTATTGCTTGAGAACCTCGCCGGTTCATGGGCACTTCTCGGCGGCCTGAAGATCGCGGCAGTCGCACTGATCGCTGCCGCCTTCATTCCGCTCGTTCGTCAGCGCGACCTCGCTTCGTCGCTCCGTGCCATTGTCATCCTTTCGCTGCCGGCGGTCTTCCTCTCCGGACTCCTACCCTTGGCATGGCGGGTCCTACCCATTCCGGAACCACGGGAAGAGCCAGCTGCTGCGATGGTCGCCGCAAGCTTCGCATCACCCGCTCGCCCTGATGAGGTCTCCCCGCGACCGCAGTCCTCACCCGAGCTTTCAAGCCCCACCATCTCAGACCGGATACCGGAAGCGATCTCACCTGCCCCTGCCATCGCGCCCCGACCCCTTCTTTCACCAGATCGATCCCTGCTTCTGCTCTGGCTCACGGGTGCAGCGCTCAGCCTTGCTCCGGTCCTCTTCTCGTGGCTCGCCGCAGTCAAGTTGCGGCGTCAGCCATCTTCACCGGAGCTCTCCCGCCAATGGCTGGCACTCGCCGGTCCTCACGCCGCTCGCGTGCCGCTCCGGATCTCGCCCGATGTGAGCGGTCCCGGTCTCGCCGGACTCATCCGCCCGGTGCTGCTGTTACCGCCTGAAGCTAACACCTGGTCCACGTCCCGTCTCCGCTCGATCTTCCTCCACGAGGGGCATCACATTCGCCGTAAGGACGTGATCTGGCGTGAGCTCGGCCGCGTCGTCCGCGCCGCGCTCTGGTTTCATCCGGTCGCATGGTGGGCACAGTCGCGCCTCGTGGTCGCGCAGGAGCGTGCTGCGGATGAAGCGGTGCTCGCTCACGGAGTTGCCGCACCCGATTACGCCTTTCACCTGCTCGCCATCGCAGCCGGCACGCGTATGGCTCCCGGTGTTGCGATGGCACGCTCGTCCCAAGTCGGTGGGCGCATCCGTCTCATCCTCTCGCGCCATGAAGCTCTCCACCCGGGACGAATGTTCATCGAGCGCGCCGCCGCCGTCCTCACCGGTGTTGTCGCCATGCTGGTTACCTTCATGGCCTTCATCCGCCCGTCCCAGGCATTCGGCGAGGAAGCCGCCATCGCGGACTACGGTTTCCGGCCGCCGATCATCGATCGCCACGGTCGCCTGATCGCCACCTCGGACCCGACCCGGATGCCGGAAAACCGGCGCGAAAACACCCCCGTCCGTTGGTATCCCGAGCGCGAGATCACCGCCCATCTTACCGGCATAGTCACCCCGGACGGGAAAGACGGAGTTCGGGTCGGCAAACGGAGCGGTCTCGAAGACAGCCCCGAGCTGGAAGCCGGCCGACCCTTGCAAACCACGATCGACCTGCGGATCCAGCGCCTCGCATGGAAGATCTTGGAGCAATCCGGCAAGCGCGGGGCCATGCTGGTCAGCGATGCCGCAAGTGGCGAGATCCTCGCCGCCGTTTCATGGCCCGCTTTCAATCCGAACCTATTCGCTGAAGGGATCACCCCGGAGCAGCAGCAGGCTCTTGATGAGGATGAAATGCATCCCTTGGCCAACCACATCTCAAGACCGGAGCCTCCCGCTTCGCTCTTCAAGTTCTTCATCGGCCTCAGCGCCGCCAAGGCAGACGCGGCGGACCGGCTGTTCCACTGCGGTTCCTCCATCCAGGTGAGCGGGCACCGCTTCAGCGATTGGAATAAAAAGCGCGATGAGATGCTTGATCTCCCGGCAGCGCTCTCATCGGGTTGCAACACCTACTTTATTCCCATGGCGATCCAGATGGGCCCCCAGCCCTTGCTCGCAATGGGCAAAGACTTCGCCTTTGGCGGAGCAGGGTCGGGACCTTGGATCCCCTGCGGCGACTGGCACGGAGGCCGCGATGGCTTGGCTCTCTCCAAGCCGATCGATCTCGCGATGGCCGCGCTGGGCCAAGGGTCGACACGTCTCTCGTTGGTCGATTGTCACCGGCTGACCGACGCCATTGCCTCTGGAAAGATCCGTCCCGCCGTCTTCGTGAAGAACCGCCCGGCAGGATTACCGCGCAGCTTGGCAAGCACGGGAGTCGACGAACGCGAACTCGGCATGATCCGCCGCGGAATGATCGATTCCTTCGTGACCAGAAGAACAAAGTGCCCCGGTGGCCTCGCGGCGTCCGCCGCCACAGCGATGAGCGAGGTCCAGCGACATGTGCATGTAGCCTTCTGCTCAGGCTATGCCCCGCTTGACGCTCCCCGCTTCGTCGTTTCGCTGCGTCTTTGGTCCGCCCCGGGGCAAGGTGCTTCCGGCGTCCAAGATGCAGGACCGCTGCTTGGAGAGGCCATGAACAAGCTTCTCAGGGAGGAGTTCTGATCGCGGGGGCCCGACCCCCTTCCGAGTTCGGGGGACATCCCGTGCCGGAATTTCTTTTGACTCTCCCGGCAGGCGGTCGAGCGTACGATCGCCATGAGTGCCGTTGAAGATCTACAGGACAACAGGGCCGTCACCAAAATGCGCGAGCTGGTTAAAGCAGCGCCCACCTGCATGCTTGGAACGGTATTGGGAGATCTACCTCCGCACCTCTGTCCCATGCAGGTGCAAGATGTGGATAGCGACGGTTGTCTATGGTTCTTCAGCGGGGCCGATAGCGCTCACAACGCACATATCGGGGAAGACCCGCGGGTCCAACTCGTCTTCTGCAATAACAGCAACCACGAATACCTCGCGGTTTACGGAAAAGCCGAGATTACCCGCGATATCCACAAGGTGGACGAGCTATGGACGAACATGGTGAAGACTTGGTTTCCCGATGGAAAGGACGACGCGAACCTCACCTTGATCTGTGTATGTCCGGAGAAGGTCCACTACTGGGACGTGAAGGACGGCAAGCTCGTGGCGATGGCCAAGATCTTGATGGGAGCAGTTACGGGAAATCCCCAGGATATCGGGATCGAAGGTGATTTGAATCCCTGATCCAGCTCAGAAGCGACCGCGCATGAAGGACTCCTCCGGGGGCGCGGTGCCTTCCTTGGCGTGAATCACTTCAAGAACGGGCACGGGGCCTTCGCCTTCATCCGGGAAGCGCATGGTTCCGGAGAGCTCCATCCATGCGCTCTCCTCGACGGCAGGAACCTCGTCCTTGAAGCGTACGATGATCGGGATCGCTTGGCTATCTGCCGCGCAGCAGGTGATGAAAAGACGATAGAGCCGGCGCTGATTCGGACCGCCTTCCGGGTCTTTCACCATGCGGCCTTCGGTTTCGACCATCATGCCTTCCACCAGATCCCGCATCTCGGGATCACCGGTGGTGAAGAACAGTTCCATGAGGCTGAACTTGTGGAAGCCTGCCTCGTTCTTCGCATGCTGCTGCTCGATCAGCTCCTTGGTGAGCTTCGGCATGATCGACTCCAACATCGGCGAGCGGGTGGCCGAGGGAGTATCATAGAGGCCCTTCTGGCTGAGGGCCTGAAGCGAGAACCCGTCCTTCGTATAGGCCACGCTGAAGGCGAGCGGGATGATGAGGATGAGGAGAGCGACGACCGGGTGGACATCCAGGCTCTCGTGATCGTGCGAATCATCCGGCCCGTGGTCGTGACCGCAGCTCGCCTCTTGGGTGGAGGTGAGCAGGTTGAAGAGACCCACCACCACCAATCCGAGACCGCCCGCGAGGACGAAGGAGTGGAAGTCCGGCGCGAGGTACTTCGTGATCCGGCCGGTGCCGTAGAAGTACAGCAGCACCCCGCCCCAGATGATCAGGGCGATCGAGGAGAGCACGCGCTGGAGTTTGGCGTTCACGGGTTCGCGAGGGAGAAGATGATGGCCTGCCAGGCGATCGCTGCAGCGCCGATGCCAAGGAAGAGGCCGATGGAAAGCCAGAGGATGAAGCGACGCTTCAAGACCGTCTGGTAAAGGAAGATCAATTTCACGTCCAACATAGGACCGAAGACCATGAAGGCGAGCTTCGCGCCATAAGTGAACTTGTCGAGGGTGGCTGCGATGAAGGCATCCGAGGTGCTGCAGAGGCTGAGCACGAAGGCCAGCACCATGAGTGCAGCAGGCGCGGCGTAGTTATTCGTGGCAAGGGTGCCGAGCCACTGGGCACCCGGAGCAATGCCGGTATTGAAGAGAGCCGTGATGGCGACACCGATCGAGAAGTAGACACCGACATCCACGAAGTCCCGCATGGCGGAGCGAAAGGCGGCAACCAAGCGATTCTCACCATGGCCATGATCGTGGTGATGATGATCGTGCCCATGATCATGCGCATGGTCGTGACCACAGCAGCCGTGACCGTGCTTGTGATCATGGTCATGATGGTGGTGCTCCTCCTTCACGGCGTCCGCCAGCTTGTCCTTCTCCAAGCTATCCACCAGGCGCTGGCGGAGGATCTGGACCATCGGAATCCGTGAGACGATCAGGCCCACAGCGACGGCGACCAGGAAACCAAGTCCGAGACGGGACACCGTCATCACAAGGCTGGCGGAGTAGCTCATCTCACCGAAGGGAATCTCCGGACCCTTGAAGGCCTTCCAAGTGCTCAGGGCCGTGATCGGATTCACGATCGGAGCAGCCAGCATGTAGGTGAGCGCGCAGGAGACCGGCAGGCCCTTCTTCACCAGACGGCGAATCACGGGAACCACGGCGCACTCGCAGACCGGCAGGATCGCGCCCAGCAGCCCCGCAACGAGGATCGCGGGGAACTTCCGACGCGGCAGCAGCTTGTCCATCGTACCCGCGGGCAGGTAGATGTCGATGAAGCCGCTGATGAGCGTGCCGAGCAGGATGAAGGGTGCCCCCTCGAAGAGGATGCTCAGGAAGGCGAAGGCGAAGTCCTGCTTTTGGTCGGGCGACACTCCGGCAGGAAAGGGAGCGGCACCTGACCTGTCAAACCCGGTCGCCGTCGAGCAAGCGTTCGCGCAGTGCGGGAGAGGGCAGCGAACAGACATCGGCCTTACCGAACCAGCGATAGCGATTCCGGGCGATGAAACGATAGAGGGGATCCCGGAGGGCCTTCGGTATCAACGAGCCTAAGGATCCGAGGATCGTCCAAACCCCGCCCATCGCCTTGAGAATCTGGCAGATGGCTTCGGAATGGGTGAAAACGCTGCCTTCCCTGCGCACGATTACGGTGCTCAGCGATTCATTCACCGCCTGTTCTTCGATCTGTCGTCCCACGGGACTCTGGAGCGCGACAAATCTCAAACTCCGCCGCGAGTCGTGCTCGGCAAGAAAGCGGATGCCGCTGCTGCACAGCATGCACTCGCCGTCATAGGCGATCACGACCGGTTCCCCGCTTGCCACGGGAAGACCCTAGCACGGCACTCGCGTCTTGCCTGCCGTAAAGTTGGTGCCTATCAACTTGTCCGATGGGGGAACGGATCTTCCCCCTATATCGCAGGCCATGAAAAAGAGACCTCTGCGCCCCCGCAGCGATGCGGCTACCACCCCCGGCTTTCAGATCGCCCCGATGATCGACGTGGTCTTCGTGATCCTCCTCTTCTTCATGGTGAAGGCGGGCGACATCCAGACGGAAAAAGCCCATGTCACCCGACTCCCGAGCGATACCTACCAAGGTTGCATGGTGAAGATGCCAGATGAGATCGCCATAACCGTGGCGGAAGACGGTCAGGTCTATCTCAACGACGATCCCTTCGACACGCCGGACTCCACCAGCTTGCAACAGCTCGCGGGCAACCTGAATGCGCTGAAGCAGAGCGCGGACTATCTGGGAGCCGAGGTCCGGGTTCTGGTCCAAGCGGAGGAACAGGCGAAGTACCAGCGGGTGATCGACGTGATGGATGCCCTTCACCAGGCCCAGATCTCCGAAGTCAGCTTTGCATCCTTCGGCGACTGAAATGCTTTCCTTCATCATCGAATTGAAGCTGGAATACGGTTCGTGACGCCGAACCTGCATCATCTCGAGCTCTTCTATCATGTGGCCCGGCACGGGGGGATCACCGCGGCGGCACGGAGCATGCCCTACGGCATCCAACAGCCGGCGATCAGCGGCCAGATCTCGCTGCTGGAGGATCAGCTCGGGGTCCGGCTATTCCAGCGCCGGCCTTTCAAGCTGACTCAGGAAGGGCGCGATCTCTACGACTTCCTGGCCCCCTTCTTCGGCGCCTTGCCCGAGGTGGCTTCCCGGATCGCCGGACGCGCTTCCCGCCGACTGCGGCTCGCCGCACCGGCCACGATCATCCGCCGCCATATGCCCGACGTACTGGCGGCGATGCGCAAGACGCAGCCGGACCTGGAGCTCAGCCTCGTGGATACCGACCAGCGGGCGGCCTTCGCCCTGCTGGAGCAAGAGCAGGTAGACTTGGCCGTGTGTGAGCTGGAGTCCAAGCCTCCTTCCGGAATCCGCACGGAGGTCCTGATCACGATGCCGCTGGTTCTGCTGCTGCCGCAGTCCTACAAACCCGCGCGCTCCGGCATCCATGCGATGGCGGTGGACTTCCCGCTGATCCGTCCCTCAAACGATACCGCGCTGGCCCGGCTTTTCTCGAAGGGGCTGGCCAAAGCCAGGCTCGATTGGCCGGCGCGGATCGAGGTGAACTCGCTGGAGCTGGTGCATGCCTATGTGGCCGGGGGCTTCGGTGCCGGTCTGAGCGTGAAGGCTCCGGGCATCACCTTTCCGAAGGGCAGTCAGGCATGGGAGATTCCGAACTGCCCGGAGCTGGTCATCGCCGCCGCGTGGCGCGGGAAGCTCTCGCCGCTGGCGGAGATGGTGCTCGACGGGCTGCGGAAACGGGCAAAGGGCAGCTAGCCGCTAGTCCGGCAGACGGACAATCACGCGGGTGGCACCAGCCTTTCTCCCGAGGGCATCCGCCTTCCCGGCTCCGGCGACGCAGATGCCCGTGTCCAAGCCATCGGCGACCATTCCGCTCGGCGCGATCACGCTCACGGCGATGCGACGCGTAAGCCCGAGGCCGGTGTGTGGGTCGATGATGTGCGAGTAGCGTTTGCCATCGATCTCCACCGCTTGATGGAGGTCTCCCGCGGTGGAGACGGCGCAGTTCGACAGCTCGACCACTTCCTCGGGCTCGTCGTCATCGAAGGTCTGCAGGCCGACCCGCCATGCGGTTTTCCCCGGCGGCGGTTCACCCAGGCGGAGGTCGCCTCCCGCGGCGATCAAGATGCGGGAGAGGCCGCGCTCCTTCATGGCCGCGAACATCTTGTCGGCGGCGAATCCCTTCGCGATGCCGCCTAGGTCGAGCTGCATGCCGGGCTCCTTGAAGCGGATGGTCTGCGCGGTGCCGTCCCAATCCACCTTGGTCCAGCCGCAGGCGGACTGCGCTTTCGCGAGGGTCGCGGGATCGGGTAGGGTCTTGCTGTCCCGGGTCTGACGCCAGAGCTTGGTCAGCGGGCCAAGCGTGGGATCGAAGGCGCCATCGGTTTCGCGGGCCTTGGTGAAGGCTCCTTCAAGAACCTCACCGAGCAGCGGGGAGACCTTGATGGTTTCGCCTGTCCGGTCGGACAGCTTCATGAGCTCGCTATCCGGCAAGTAGTCGGAGGCCACGGCATTGATCTCCGCGCCGATGGCGAAGGCGGCGTTCGCGGCGGCCGTCGCGACCACTTCGTCCTCGGCGTAGCAGGTGATGGCGAAGCGGGTGCCCATGAGGGGACGCTCGAAGTTGAAGCGCTTCTCTTCCGCCCCTGCCGATCCGAAGACCAGCAGGAATCCGATCGTGATCCGCACCCAGTTGCTCACGCGGGGGAGGCTGAGCGTGGTTTGGCGGGATGCAATGCCGGGAAATCCCAACCTGAATAATTACCCGTTTGTGTCGTGGACAGGGATGGGAATATGGCGTAAATGTCACATTAAAGCTAGGAACGTCACTTTTATGGCGAATTCCAGCTTCCCGGTTCACCCCAAAAGCCCCTATGACGTCTGCCCGACGCTTCGCCTCGCTGGCGTGCGCCCTCATCTTGCCTGCCGTGCACGCCGCTCCCGTGAGCGTCGGCGATTTTTCCTTTGAAGGTAACGGCTTCGGTCCCGGCGGTTTCAACTATGGCTTGGGTCCGGAGTGGCTGGAGACGAACGGGCCGGATAACGGTGCGGGATTCGAGGAGTATATCACGGGGTTCGCGGCGGAGGGGACGGATCACCTCGGGATGGAGCTGAACCACAATGTGTGGCAGGACCTAGGGGTAACTTATCAGGCGAATACCCGCTATACGCTCACGGTCGCCGCGGGATACCGGAACGGGAATACGAACGCGGGTAACCAGAGCACTTACCTTCTCGCGGATAGCACGGGGGAGATCTATGCCACGGGGATCTTCAATGCCTCCACGCTCCCGCCGCAGAGCTTCGGCGATGCGCCGGCGCTGGTCTTCGATACGCCGAACAATCCCGGGTCGGTCGGGAAGACGATCCGGATTCTCCTGCAAGCCCGGGGAGCGGGGCGTTCGCACTTCGACAACATCCGGCTAGATGCGACGCCGCTGGTGCCGCCGGGCACGGCGACGATCCAGAATCTGGCCCCGACCGCGGTGACAGCGACCACGGCCACGCTCAACGGGCAGATCAGCAACATCGGCGACGCAGCCCCTTCGATCACTTTCTTCTGGGGTCCGAGCGACGGCGGGCTGACCCCGGCAAACTGGGCGAACACGCTGACGCTGCCGGGGACACAAAGCGGCAGCTACTCGACGCCGGTGAGCGGCTTGGCCCCGGCTTCGACCTGCTACTTCACCGCGCGCGCCACGAACAGCGCGGGGCAATCCTGGGCACTGGCGACGACGAGCTTCGAGACGCCAGCGCTGGCGCCTGCGGTGGCGAACATCGCGGCCTCCGAGATCCTGCCAACCACGGCGACGGTGGGAGCACAGGTCACTTCCACCGGCGGGGAAGCGCCAACGGTCACCCTCTACTACGGTACCAGCGACGGCGGCACGGTCGCGGGAAACTGGGCCTTCTCGACAAGCCTGGGGCAAGTGGCGACGAGCGCGACCACTTCCCTGAGCGGATTGCCTGCGGGCAGCACGATTCACTTCCGCGCCTTCGCTTCGAACGGGGGTGGCTCGGCATGGGCTCCGGCCAGTTCCAGCTTCGCCACGCCTGCAGTGAGTTTGCCCGCGGTCGCAAACCGCAGCGCGCAGGGAATTACGGGCAGCACGGCCACGTTGCGCGGCGAGGTGACGGCGGATGGCGGGGATGCGCCGGTCATCACACTGTTCTACGGTCCGGCGGATGGCGGCACGAACGCGGGCGCATGGGCTTCTTCCGCACCGCTCGGCAACCAGTCCGGCGAGTATTCCTTCTTCGCCGCCGGGCTCAACCCGCAGACGACCTACCATTTCCGTAGCAGGGCGGTGAATGCGGCGGGCACGGTGTGGGCCTCCGGCAGCCTGTCCTTCGCCACCACGCCGCTGGTGCCGAACACGGCGGTGATCAACGAGATTCACTTCAAGCCAGCCGACAAGACGAGCCTCGAGGAATTCATCGAGATCCACAACCCGGGGGACACCGCCCTGGATCTTTCCGGCTGGACGCTATCGGACGCGGTGAGCTTCACCTTCCCCGGCGGTAGCAGTCTGGCGGCAGGTGGCTACCTGATCGTAGCGGAGAATCCGGCGGTGATCCTGTCGAAATACGGGAAGACCGCGCTGGGACCGTGGACCGGCAAGTTGAACTCCAGCGGCGAGCAGATCGACCTGCGGGATGCCGGGGGCGTGCTGAAGGATAGCGTGGACTATGGCGTGGGCTTCCCTTGGCCGACGGCGGCGGATGGTACCGGCAGTTCCGCGGAACTGATCCACCCCGGCCTGGACAATGATCTGGGCGGCTCCTGGCGTTCATCCGGAAGCGTGGTGGGCACACCGGTGACCTACATCGCCTCCCAAGCGACCGGCTGGAGATACCGGAAGGGCAACGCCGAGGCATCCAGCCCGGTGGATGCGTGGCGGGCGACCGCCTACAACGATTCAAGCTGGCTCACCGGGCAGACGGGGATCGGCTACAACGATCCCGGTGTGTTGACGATGCTCGGCGACATGCAGGGTGCGGGCGGTTACCGCAGCGTCTATTTCCGCAAACAATTCACGGTGCCTGCGGATGACGTTCCGGACCAACTGCGGCTGCGGGTGCGGGTCGACGACGGCTGCGTGATCTGGATCAACGGTTCACCGGTGCACCGGATCAATGTGGCGGACGGACAGCTGGCCTACAACTACCTGGCGCCGGAGAACCATGAGGCGGTGTGGGAGGAAGTCACGCTGGAGAACGCGGGAGCTTACCTCTTCGGCGGGACCAACGTGATCGCCGTACACGCCTTCAATACTTCCCAAGGCAGCAGTGATTTCTCGATGGATCTCGAGCTGAGTTCGGGCGGCGGAACCAGCGGCGGCCTGCCCACTCCGGGCGCGACGAACTCGGTACGCAGCGCTCCGACCGAGATTCCACCCTCCATCCGGCAAGTGATTCACACGCCGACCACTCCGGCGCCGAACCAAGCCGTGACCATCACCGCGCGCATCACCGACCCCAACGGCATGGGCACGGTGAACCTGATGTACCAGACGGTGGATCCCGGTGCTTATATCCGCCTCACGGATGCTGCCTACACGACGGCCTGGACGACGGTGCTGATGCGGGACAACGGAACCAACGGCGATGCGGTGGCGAACGATTCGATCTACACGGCGCGGATTCCAGCCGCGACGCAGACGAACCGGCGCTTGGTCCGCTACAAGATCAGCTTGGCCGACTCGGCCGGGAATACCGCGACCGTTCCTTATTCCGACGACGAGCAGCCGAACTTTGCCTACTACGTGTATAGTGGCTTGCCCGCATGGCAGGGCGCCTTCCGCCCGGGCACGACGCCGCTCCAGACCTTCAGCCCGGCACTGCTGGACGACCTGCCGGTGTACAGCCTGATCGCGAACGGCAGCGACGTGATCAACTCGCAGTATAGCGGCGGCTCCGATGCCGTGCGCTTCCGCGGCACCTTCGTCTATAACGGCGTGGTCTACGACCACATCGAATTCAAGAACCGCGGCGAGGCCTCCACCTACGTCTCAGGCAAGAACAAGTGGCGCTTCTTCTTCAACCGGGCCCGCGACTTGCCGGCGCAGAACAACTTCGGCGACGACTATGCGGAGACCTGGGGTTCCTTCTCCGGAGACGCGTGTGCCAGCCCTTGGGCTTCGCTGCACCGCGGGATGGCAGGCGTGGAGGAAGCAGCCTCCTACAAGCTCTTCCAACTCGGCGGCCTGCCCTCCCCGAACACCCACTACTACCACTTCCGCGTGGTGCGGGGGGCGAATGAAACCCCGGCGGCGGGGACCAGCATCAACGATCCGATCGGCAATGCGGACGGCCAGTACGCAGGGGATTTCTGGGGGCTCTACCTCGCGATCGAACAGCCGGACGGCTCCTTCCTGGATGAACGTGGCCTACCGGACGGCAGCATCTACAAGATCGAGGGGAACGGCGGCGACAAGAAGAACCAAGGCATCACCCAGCCGATCAATTCCTCCGACTGGGACAGCTTCCGGGACGCGCATGTGAACGCCGATCCGAACGAGACCTGGTGGCGGCAGAACATGGACATGGAAAGCTACTACACCTTCCATGCCCTGAACCGCCTGACCGGGAACGTGGACGTGCGCGGCGGCTTCAACCACTACTTCTACCACCGCTCTTCCGACAACCGCTGGGTGCCGATGCCATGGGACCTGGACATGATGTTCATCGCGAAGAGCCACCACCAGACCGGGGTCGGCGGCGGGAGCTATCCGGGCGTGATCCACGCCTACAAGTCGATCCTACAGAACCCCGCGCTGGCGCTCGAGTATCGCAACCGTGCGCGGGAGATCCTCGATCTCTTCGCCTCCGACGGAGGCAACGGTGGCGGGCAGTTCGGCCAGCTCATGGGCGAATTCGCGGACATCGTGAATCCCACCGGGCAGACACTGACCTGGGCCGATGCGGATGCGGCGATGTGGAACCTGCACCCGCGCACCCAAGGATCGGATAGCGCGGCCAACGGCCAGACCAACCACCGCGGCAACTTCTTCCGCACCAGCTTCGCGGATAGCCGGATCGGCGGCGGCTGGACACGCTGGCTCCGCACGCCCGCTTCCTCCGGCACCATGGAGCACGAGGACTCCATGATCTACCTGCGCGACTACGTGACGAACACTTGGCCGGGCGGAGCTTGGGCCGTGAACAATGGCAACCAGCTCGGCTACGGTTACCAATATGTGGCGAACGACGCGGCTGACGCGGCGATTCCCCAGAAGCCGGTGGTGACCGCTTCCGGCGATCCCTCTTACCGGCTGGACGACCTCAGCTTCAGTTCCTCCACCTTCTCTGATCCGCAGGGGAGCGGCAGCTATGCGAAGACGCGCTGGCGGCTGGCCGAGGTCTCCGGCCCGGGCGTGCCCGGCTATGTCGCTGGGGCCGCGCGGAAGTATGAGACGGATGCGATCTGGACCACGGAGCTGAACAGTGTTCCGGGGACTATCACCATTCCCTACGGCGTGGCCCAGGCGGGCAAGACCTACCGGGTGCGCGTGCGCCACCAAGACAACACCGGCCGCTGGAGCCACTGGTCCGCTCCGGCGCAATTCAGCGCCACCGAGCCGCCGCCAGGCGAGCTGATGCACTACTGGAATTTCAACGCGGCGAACTTCTTGGTGGCGAACACCAGCATCGGCGGAGCCCAGCTCTCCTCCACGGTCTCCAACGGTGCCCAAGTGATCCAACACGACGCCCAGGACCAAGGCTTCGCCGCGCTGAATGCGCGCAACGACGATCCGGTAGGCAGTCACTTGCGGGTGAATAACCCGCTGGGAGCAACGCTGACCTTCGCCGTACCGACGACCGGCTACGAGGACGTGGTGATCAAGTACGAGACGCGCCGCTCCGGCTCCGGGGCGGGCACGCAGCTCGTCTCCTACACGCTCGACGGAAGCAACTTCCTGCCCTTCGCGAACATCTTTCCGCCGGACGGCGACGCCACGGTGCAGATCCTCGACTTCCGCCCGATCTCCGGTGCGGACAACAACCCGCTCTTCGCGATCCGCATCAGCTTCCAGCAAGGCACGGGCGGCACGGCGGGGAACAACCGCTTCGACAACGTGACGGTCGAAGGCGACGAGATCAGCCTGCAACCGGGAACCTATGCCTACTGGCGGGCCGAGGAATTCCCGAATCCGGCGGACCGGAACAACCCGGCGATTTCCGGGCCGGATGCGAATCCCTCCGGTGACGGGGTGGCGAACATCCTGCGCTATGCGATGGGCGTGGGTCCGTACGATCCGGTGGCCCACCTGCTGCCGGTGCTGAACACGGCCGGTAGCAACCGCGAGTTCCGCTTCCGCTACGACGCTACGAAGACCGATCTGGTCTGGCGCGTGGTGGCCTCGAACGAACTGGGGGGCTGGAACTCGGAACTCTTCGACTCGGAGGAGGACACGATCCCGCCGCTGCAGGGTGGCTGGCTGCCGGTGGCGATCCCGCTCCACCTCGGCCCGGGCCCGTCCGCAGACCCCCGCATCTTTGTGCGACTGCAGGTCGAGTTCGTGCCCTGAAGGGCCGGGATAGATGGGAAAACGCGGAAGCGTAGGGTTCTGTCCCCGCTCTGGGGGATTGCAATGGGGTGGAATATGGCGATCTTGCCACATTTCGCCCCGTCCGAAACCCCGGCCCGCCCATGCGTCCACCCGCCGCCGCTTGCCTAGCGCTCACCCTCCTGGCCCCACTCTCTGCTGTCGCGAACCCGGTCATCACCGAGTTCATGGCCAGCAATCAGGCAACCATTGCCGATGAGGACGGCGATTTCTCGGACTGGATCGAGGTCCACAATCCGACCACGGCCCCGATCTCGCTGAACCAGTGGTGCCTGACGGACTCCGCCAGCAATCTGGCGAGGTGGCGTTTCCCGAACGTCACGCTGGCACCCGGCGAGTTCCGGATCGTGTGGGCATCCGGCGAGAACCGGCGCAATCCCGCGGCGCCGCTGCATACGAATTTCTCCCTTTCGGCCGGGGGCGAGTATCTCGCGCTGGTGAGGCCGGATGGCGTGACCGTGCAGCAAGACTTCGGCCCGGAATATCCCGCGCAGGATGGGGACGAGTCGTATGGCTCGCTCTTCAACAGCACGGTGCTGGTGGGGCCCGGGGCCGCGACCCGCTACCGCACTCCCACCAATGCCTCCGATCCCGGAAGCAACTGGAACCAGCCCGGCTTCGGCGACGGGGCCTGGAGCGTGGGGCCCTCCGGCTTCGGCCACGGGATCACGGTGCCGGGGATCACGGTGCGCCAAGTCTTCCGCAATAGCAGCGCGGGCACCCTGAATACCCTCGCGGCGACGGATGCCCTGCTGGCGCTGCCACCGGGAGATCCGGGCATCATCTCCGACACCACCATCGTCGACGGCGTGGTAAACTATCTGGGCGACGGCAGCGACGGACGCTTCGGCGGGAACTCAGCGCCTCCCGGCGGTTCCGGAGACAACTACGCCATCAAGGCGACCGGCTGGATCGAAATCACCCAAGCCGGGGTCTACACCTTCGGCACGAACAGCGATGACGGGATCCGCGTGCGGATCGATGGCGTGGCGGTCATCACCGACAACACGTCCCACGGCCCGCTCGATTTCTTCGGCACCCGCAACCTGAGCGTGGGTCTGCACAGCTTCGAGGTGGTGATGTTCCAAGGGAATGGGGGCAACTGCGTGGAGTTCTTCGCCGCGCAGGGCAGCTACAGCGCATGGGATGCGAATGCCTTCCGGCTGGTGGGTGACACGGCCAACGGCGGCCTGCCTGCGACCACCCTGCAAGGCGGGGCCAGCGGGCTGATCGCCACCGACACTCAGACGCTGCTGAACGGGAAACAGGGGGCTTACTTCCGCACGCCCTTCACGTCCACGGGTCCCGGTGCAGCGACCGCGCTCTCGCTGGTGACGCGCCATAACGACGGCTTCGCGGCCTGGCTCAACGGGACGAAGGTGGCCTCGCACAACGTGCCCGCGAACCCGGCCTACAACTCCACGGCGAACTCGGCGCGGGGCAACTCCGATAGCCTGCGGCCGATGGGCTTCAGCCTGGCGGAGCATCTGCCGCTGCTGGCGAACGGCTCGAACGTGCTGGCCATCCACGGCATGAAGAACACCGCGGCGGATGCGAGCTTCCTGCTGCTGCCGGAACTGATCGCGGGATCACTCGATCCGATCTCGCCGCCGGCCTACTTCGGCTCCGGCAAGGCGAGCCCGGGCTGGATCAACGGCACGCCCAGCTCGCTGGGCAAGGTGGCGGACACTTCCTTCAGCATCGATCGCGGGTACTTCACCTCGCCGATCCAGGTCGCGATCACGACGACCACACCGGGGGCGACGATCCGCTACACGCTGGACGGCTCCACGCCCTCCGACACGCACGGCCTGATCTACAGCGGCCCGCTGAACATCGCCGCCACCCGCACGGTGCGGGCCTGCGCGGTGAAGTCCGGCTGGGAGTCAACGGATGTCGACACGCAGACCTACCTCTTCCTGAACGACGTGATCACGCAATCGGCGGCACCGGCAGGCTGGCCATCGACAAGCGGCACCGCCCAGGTGCTCGACTACGGGATGGACGGGGACATCGTGAACAACTCGAACCTGGAGATCGGCAGCCCGGGCCGGGTGAAGGATGCGCTATCTGCCCTACCTGCGGTCTCTATCGTCACGGACCTAGACAATCTCTTCAACATCAACGGATCCTCGGGCATCTACTCCAATCCCTATGCGCGGGGTTTCGCATGGGAGCGGCCGGCATCGATCGAGTGGATCAACCCGCCGAACGGGCAGAACCCGAATGGCAGCAGCGAATTCCAGATCAATGCCGGGATCCGGATTCGCGGCGGCTTCTCGCGATCCACGGACAATCCGAAGCATTCCTTCCGGGCCTTCTTCCGCTCGGAGTACGGCGACTCGAAGCTGCTCTACCCGCTCTTCGGCCGGCGCGGGGCGCAGGAGTTCGACAAGATCGATTTCCGCACCTCGCAGAACTACTCGTGGAACTTCGGCGGAGATACGCGGAACACCTTCCTGCGGGAAGAGTCCGCACGGCAGGCCCAGCTCGACATGGGCCAGCCGGGCTCGCGGGTACGCTACTTCCACCTCTACCTGAACGGCCAGTACTGGGGTCTCTACAATCTGGACGAGCGGACGGAGGCGGACTACGCCGAGACCTATTTCGGTGGGAAGAAGGAAGAATACGACGTGGTGAAGGCGGAAGGTTCGGACGCCGATTACGTCATCGGGGTTACCGATGGCAACTTCGCCGCCTGGCAGGATCTCTTTAACAAGGGCGAGACCCACCGTGCCTCTCCGACGAACGCGAACTACTTCCGGATGATGGGCCGCGCCGCGGACGGCGTGACAGCTACGGCGGATCCCGTACTTCTCGATCCGGATAACCTGATCGACTACCTGCTGCTGACGATGTGGACCGGCAACCTGGACGGCGCCACCTCCGCCTTCCTAGGGAACAACAAGGCCAACAACTGGTCCGGGAGCCGCCGCCGGGACAACAACCCGGGGCAGGGCTTCCGCTTCTTCGTGCACGACTTCGAGCACAGCGCGCTGTGGACCGGGGAGGACCGGACCGGTCCCTTCGACTTCCCTGCGGAGGAAGCGAATTTCGCCCGCTCGAACCCGATGTTCCTGCACCAGGATCTGACGGGAAATGCCGAGTACCGCATGCGCTGGGCGGACCGGATCCAGAAGCACATGTTCAACAACGGGGCGCTGGTGCCCTCCGCCTGGCTGAACCGGGTGAACAAGTTCTCCGCCGATGTGGACCAATCGATCATCGCGGAGAGCGCGCGGTGGGGTGATGCTTCGGCTCCGAATGATCCGCGCACGCGTCTGACCTGGCTCGGGGCGCTGAACGAACTACTGGGCTATCACACGCCGCGGGCCCCGATCGTGCTGAACCAATTGCGGGCCGACGGGCTTTATCCGGCGATCGATGCGCCATCGATCTCTCCCTTCGGCGGATATCACGACAGCGGCGTGGAAGCGGTGATCTCCGGTCCGCCATCCAGCACGCTCTACTACATGCCGGATGGCAGCGATCCGCGTGCGATCGGCGGAGCGCTGCGCGCGGGTGCCCAGGTCTACACGCCACAGAACTCGACCGAGGCGCTGGTGCCGTGGTCGGCCGCGAGCTGGCGCTATCAGGCGGACGGCCTGAATCTGGGCACGGCGTGGCGGAACTCCGCCTACGATGACAGCTCCTGGCCGACGGGCACGGCGGGGCTGGGATATCCGGCGGGTGTGAATCGCACCACGGTCATCCCGATCACCTACGTGGCCCCGGACCAAAAGGCGGCCACCTGCTACTTCCGCCGCAGCTTCACGGCCAGCAACGTGAACGGGATCACCAATCTCTCCGTGCAGGTCATGTATGACGACGCCTACGCGGTGTACCTGAACGGCACGCGGATCGCGGGGAATCTGCCGACCGATCCGGCCTACAACTACTACTCGGTGAACGTGGTGAACGACCAGGACTCCGGAGCAATCACGGTGCCGCCCTCCCTGCTGGTGAACGGCACGAACGTCATCTCGGTGGAAGTGCACCAAGCGAATGCGCAGAGCTCCGACCTGACGATGAATCTCTCGCTGACCGCGACGCGCTCGAACTCCAGCAGCCCGCTCTTCCTGACCGGCAACGGCGAGCGGCCGCTGCGGGTGCGTGCCCGTGCCGGCAGTATCTGGAGCGCGCTGACGGAGGCGACCTTCCTGTTAGAGACGGAGCCCGCCTCGCCCTCGAACCTGGCGATCTCGGAAATCCTGTATCATCCGGCCGAGCCTTCCTCGACCGAGATCTCCGCCGGCTTCGACGACGCGGAGGACTTCGAGTTCGTGGAGATCCTGAATACCGGTAACAAGGCGGTGGATCTGCAAGGCGTGTATTTCTACGGTGCGATCACCTTCGACTTCACCAATGCGCCGACCGGGCGGACCCTGGCACCCGGCGCGCGCCTGCTGGTGGTGGCGGATCTGGATGCCTTCCAACAGCGCTACGGTACGAACAAGCCGGTGGCGGGACAGTATTCCGGCCAGCTCAACAACGCGGGCGAGAGCCTGGTGCTGTATACCCCGGGCGAGACGGTGATCCGTGGGGTGGAATACAGCGATGCCCCGCCCTGGCCGGTGGCTGCGGATGGCGAGGGCTACTCGCTGGTGCGCCGCCATCCGAACGATCCGGCGGGCGATGCGGATGCGGACGGATGGGCGCTGAGCGGCAGCATCGGTGGAACTCCCGGTGAGGCGGATGTGCCAGCGAGCGGTTCCTTCGATGCCTGGGTGAACTCGGTTTTCACGCCGGCACAGCGGGCTGCGGCTGCGACTTCGGCGGTATCGGCGGACCCGGACGGGGACGGTCGCCTGAACTTTGAAGAGTTTGCCTTCGCTACGAATCCGCTGGTGGCGGATCAGCCGCGGATCGACTTCGTGTGGCAGGGCACGGCCCCGAACCGCTTCGCCGCGCTGCGGCTGCTGCGGCCGGAGACGGCGCATGGCATTCTCTACGAGCTGTTGGCGGCGGATAACCTGGCCGGACCATGGACGCCGATCTCATCCGCACCGGTCTCGAACACCCCGGCGGGGGCGGGGCTGGAGAACGCCATCTTCAGCGACGAGGCGCCAGCTTCGGGGCCACGGCGTTTCCTGAGAATGCGGGCGGCTTGGGCCCCGTGAAGCGCGGGGATTCGGGGATTGCCTGCCGGGGGCTTGGTGACCAAGTTGTCACATACCCCCGGATTCCGTCACCATGCGCCGCTTTTCCGCTGCTTTATCGATATCCCTTTGCCTCACCTCGGCAGCGTATGCGGAGGTGATGATCTCGGAATTCCTGGCGGATAACTCCAACGGGATCGAGGACGACTTCGGTGACCGGGAGGACTGGATCGAACTCTACAATCCGGACGGCGCCGCGGTGAGCCTGGATGGCTGGTGGCTGACGGATGACTCCGCGAACAAAAAGCAATGGCGAATCCCGGCGGTGAGCTTGCCGGCGAAGGGGACACTCCTCATCTGGGCTTCCGGTCGCAACCGGGTGGATCCCGCGGCACCGCTGCACACGAACTTCGGGCTTTCAAAGAGCGGGGAGTTTCTCGGCCTCTACAAGCCGCATGCGAGCACCGGGCAGCCGCAGCTGGTGCACTCCTACGGAGCCTCCTATCCGGTACAGGCGCCCGACATTTCGTACGGTGTCTCGATCGCGCAGACCACGACCACGCTGGTGGCCTACGGAGCCGGCCAGCCCGGGCGCTACCGCGTGCTGACCAACGACGCCACCGGAGCGAGCCACTATGGTGGTAGTAATTACGCCGCCGGCAATGTGGGCACGGGGCTGAGCGGGGGCTGGAATGTGAGCGCGGGCTTCTCCGATACCGCCTGGACCAGCGCTTCCCCGGGGCTGGGCTATGACACGAGCGGCGGGCTGAATGCGTGGATCACCACGAACGTGCAGGCAGGTTTCCAAAACGTGAATCCTTCGCTGCTGTTCCGGCGGACTTTCTCGCTCGCGAGCCCATCGGCCTATGCGTCCTACACGCTGCGGATGAAGTATGAGGACGGCTTCGTGGCATGGATCAACGGGGTAGAGGTGGGGCGTGCCAACTTCGCGGGGCCGACGGCGTACAATTCGGTGGCGACCGCGGCGCTGGACGAGGCGGTGGTGAACTCGTGGGCGGAGTTCAACGTGCCTGCCTCCGCGCTGGTGGCGGGAGCCAACGTGCTGGCGATCCAAGGGCTGAACTCCTCGGTGGGAAGCTCGGACTTCCTGCTGCTGCCGGAGCTCACGGGCGGTACGAATCCGGTGGCGGGGGACGCGGTGTACTTCAGCACGCCCACGCCGGGAGCACTGAACAACACCGGAACGGCGGGACCCGTGATCTTCAATGCGACACCGCTCGATCCGCTGGTGCCGCGACCGCTGGGCAATGGCTCGAGCCCTGCGATGAACGTGACGGCGCAGGTGATCCGGACGAAGAACAACATCACCGCGGTGCGTGCCTACCATCGTGCGATGTGGAACGCGGAATCCGCGGCGGTGGCCATGAACGATGCAGGCACCGGGGCGGATGCGATCGCGGGGGATGGCATTTACTCCGCGGACCTTCCGACCAACCAGGTGGCAGCAGGCCAGATGTTTCGCTGGCGTTTCGAGGCACAGGACGGGCAGGGCAATATCACGAAGTTCCCGGCTTATGCGGATCCGCTGGATTCGCCGCAGTACTTCGGGACCGTGGCGGTGAACGGAGCGACCGCGACCAGCCAGCTACCGATTCTGGAGTGGTTCGTGCAGGGCTCTCCGGTGGGGGGGCCGACGGCGGCGGCCTTCCGGGGCAGCTGCTACTATCTGAATCGTTTTTACGACAACGTCGGTCACGAGATCCACGGCCAGACGAGTTCCGGCTTCCCGAAGAAAAGCTACGATTTCGATTCCAACAGCGATCACCGCTTCGTGTGGAAGGAAGGCGAGCGCGCGGTGAAGGATCTCAACCTGCTGACCAACTACGCGGACAAGACGAAGACGCGGAACACGCTTTCACAGGAGACGGCCAAGCTGGCGGGCACCGTGTATCACTTCGCATTTCCCGTGCGGGTGCAGTTGAACGGCGGATTCCACGGCGTGATGGATCTGGTGGAGGACGGCGACGACCGGATGCTGGAGCGCAACGGGCTCGATGGTGAAGGGGCACTCTATAAGATCTACAGCGAGGGGCTCCTGGGCAGTGCGGAGAAGAAGACCCGCCGCGACGAGAACAACGCCGATCTGCAGGCGATGAGCGCCGCACTCGATCCTTCGATCGCGCTCGCGACGCGGCGGACCTGGGCCTACGACAATATGGATATCCCGGCCACGGTGAACTACCTGGTGGTGCGGCAGTTCAACAGCGACCGCGATCACGGACACAAGAACTTCTACCTGTATCGCGATACCAACCGGACCCGGGAGTGGCAACCGATCATCTGGGACGTGGATCTCTCCCAAGGCCACAACTACACCAACCAGTACTTCGACGACACGCTCTTCGCGAACAACCCGCTCAACGCGCACACGGCGAACAACCGCTTCTACAACCTGATCCTGGAGTCCCCGGAGATGCGGCTGATGTGGGTGCGCCGGATGCGGACGCTGATGGACCAGATGATGCAGCCGCCGGGAACGGTGAACGGATTTCTGGAGACGCGCATGCGGCAGATCGCGGCGACGATTGATCCGGATCCTGCCAATCCCTCCGCGTGGACCGATGGGGATCTGGATACGGCGAAGTGGGGTATCCATGCGAACTACGTCCAGAACCGGGCGAGGGAAGAAGTGGAGCGGGTGGTGAGCGGCTACTTCGGCCCGCGGCGGACATTCCTTTTCAATAGCGGCAGCGGGCGGCCGCTGCTCTATGCACCCGGGAATGTCGCTTCCACGGAGATCCCGGCGACAGGGCAGGCGGATAACGCGGGGATGATCAGCATCGATTCGGTGGACTACTCGCCCGCTGCGGGGACGCAGGCCGGTGAGTATCTGATCCTGCGGAACACCACCGCCCAATCCGTGGACATCTCAGGGTGGACGCTTCAGGGCGGCATCGATCATGTCTTCAAGGGAGGCACGGTCATTCCTGCGGGCAATGGCAGCGCGGCCGTGGAGTATCGCGGGCTGTTGCATGTCGTGAAGGATTCCGCCGCTTTCCGCGGCCGTGGCAGCGGGCCTACGGGCGGGCAGAAGCGGATGGTGCAGGGCAACTACGGCGGGCAGCTTTCCGCACGGGGAGAGACGGTCGAACTGCGAAACGCGGCGGGACTCTTGATCGCCAGCTTTACCTATCCCGGGACACCCTCGCTGCTCCAACAGTTCCTGCGAATCTCCGAACTGCAGTATCATCCCGCGAATCCCACTCTCGCGGAGGAGAGTGCCATGCCAGGGGTGACGGAGGACGACTTCGAATACCTCGAACTGGTGAATACCGGTGCTGTTAGCCTTGATCTCGGGGGGGCGAAGTTTACCGAGGGCATCGGCTTCACTTTCCCTGTCACTTCGCTTCCGGCCGGACAGCGGCTCATCGTTGCGAAGAATCCGGGGGCCTTCGCGCTGCGGTATCCGGGCACGGTCGTTCCGGTCCTCGGGCCCTATGAGGGAGTGCTGGCCAATAGCGGGGAAGTGATCGAGCTGGTCGATGCGGTGGGCGAGAACATCTTGGATTTCGAGTACAAGGATGGCTGGTATCCGGCGACAGATGGCGATGGTCGCTCGCTGGTCATTCGCGATCCAGTCGCTACCTCCTACTCCGACTGGGGCAGTTCGCGGATGTGGGCGATCAGCGGTGCGAGTGGGGGCAGCCCCGGCAGCACGGATGCTTCGCTCGCCCAAGCCTATCAGGGCTGGGACAACTTCCACTTCAGTTCCGCGGAGCGCGATGATCCGCTGATCTCCGGTCCGGATGCCGATCCCGATGGTGATGGCCGCAGCAACATGGACGAGTATGCGCTGGCCACCGATCCCCGCAGTCCGGATGCGCCGCTGTTGGCGTTCACCTGGTCGATGGACGGCCCGGTAAAACGCCCCGCGCTGCGCTTCCGGCGTCCGGCAAACGCCCTCGATCTGAGCTATCAATTGACAGCGAACGGAGGGCTAGCGGGGCCTTGGCCCAGCGTCTCCACCACCGCGGTTTCCAGCACGCCCTTACCCGGACAGACCGAGGAGGTCATCTTCCGCGATACCGCAAGCAGTACCGCGGCGCGACGCTTCCTCCGGCTTCAATACCAGTTGGAGTAAGGAGTTTCAGGACTCCGCGGGGGCGGGCACGACAAGCGTGGGCACCGCAGCCTTCCTCACCATGCCCTCCGCGACGCTGCCGAGGAGCAGGGCGGCGACGGCACCGTGGCCATGGGCACCGACGACGACGAGATCCGCGCCGTGCTTCTTCACATACTCGAGCACGGCGTGCAGCGGACTGCCCTCCGCGAGGTGCACGGTGGCATTCGGGATATCGCTCGAGACCTGGCCTAGCAGCTCATTGAGGCGAGCCGTGGCCCGTTTGCGGGCTTCTTCCTGGAAGAGATGGATGGCGGGAAACTCGTCGGGCGTGAAACCGTAGGCCGTGTAGCTCGGCTCCGGCTCGACCACATGGAGCAGGTGGAGCGCGGCACCGAAGGCCTTGGCGAGCTGCGAAGCGGTATCCAGCACGCCGGGGGTGGCATTCGAGAAGTCGACGGCGGCAACGATGTTTTTCATGGCTTCCTCTCCCTAGCACGGGAATCCGCGGTATGCCACTCCGCGATGTTTCGCGCGCCGACTTTGCAAATCGCCGCGCCGCGTCCATGCTCCCGGCGTCATGATCAAGTTTCTCCACACCCGCATCCGCGTGGCCGACATGGACCGTTCCATCGCCTTTTACGTGAAGCTCGGTTACACCGAAGCGCGCCGCCAGGATTCCCCGCAAGGAAACAAGCTCGCCTTCCTGGAGCTGCCGGGCAACGACGTCTTCCTAGAGCTGTGCTACTCCCCGGACTATACCGACAAGTGCCCGGAGGACCTGATGCACACCTGCCTGGGCGTGCCGGATATCATCGAATACTGCGACGGTGTCGAAAAAGCCGGAATCGAAATCTGGCCTTCCGGCTGGCGGGAGAAATTCTCCTCCGGTGAGCGGAAGATGGCCTTCGTGACCGATCCCGACGGCTACGAGGTCGAGATCCTCGAACGCAAGTAAAGGGATCAGGCGGGTCGATGTTTCGCTCTGAAACATCGACTCACGAATTCCCGTCGCCCGTCTTATGTTTCGCCCTGCATGAAGGAAGACCAACAAGCGCGACTGCCGGACGGGCGGATGCTCGGTTACGGCGAGTACGGCGACCCGGCGGGAGAACCCTTGTTCTTTTTCCACGGCTGGCCGAGCAGCCGCTACCACGGCATGATGCTGCATGCCGAAGCCGAGCGCCGGGGCCTACGGGTCATCGCGCCGGACCGGCCGGGGATCGGCCTTTCCGACCCGCTGCCGGGACGGGGCTTTTCCTCGTTCCCGAAGGATATCTCGGCGCTGGCCGATGAGCTGGGTCTCGATCGTTTCCGGCTCTTCGGCATCTCGGGCGGTTGTCCCTACACCCTCGCCACGGCGGCGGCGCTGCCGGAACGGGTCCGTGCCGCGGCAGTCATCTGCGGGGCCCCGCCGCTAGGTTCCCCCGCGGACAAGGCGCACATGCACTGGGCCTACCGCAGCCTGGCCGGGCTGCGACGGCTGCGGCGCGCGGTCATGCCGGTCTTCCTGGGCACCAGCCGCTGGATGATCGCGCGTGGCTCCCACCGGGCCCCGATGTCATGGGTCATGCACAGCATCCCGCCGAGCGACCGCGCCGCGATCGCGGAGCACGGTTGCTGGCAGGATGTGACGCGCAGCTATCTGGAAGCGGTGAACAGCGGCCCGGAGGCGGTGCTCACGGACGGCGAACTGTATCTGGAACCGTGGGACTTCTCGCCGGAGGAGATCTGCGTGCCCGTCGCCTTTTGGCACGGGCTCGCGGACAAGAATCTACCCTGCGAGGTGGCGAAGGGGCTCGCTGCCCGGGTGCCGGGCGCGGAGGGCCACTGGATCGAGAACGAGGGGCACTACTCGCTGCCGCTGCGCTATCGCGGGCAGGTGCTGGATTGGCTGGGCAAGGCACCCGCCTGACAAGTTCCCTACAGATCGGGCTTGAGACTTGGTCCTCCAACGGGAAGCTTCTGCGCCTCAGTCCGCTATGGAATGGATTCACACGATTTTAGGTGCCGACCCGGCCGCGGGGCTGTTGGTGATTTTCATCCTGATTATCATCGAGGGCGTGCTCTCGGTGGATAATGCCGCCGTGCTGGCGACCATGGTCATGAAGCTGTCGAAGGAGCAGCAGGGCAAGGCGCTGCGATATGGCATCTTCGGTGCCTATTTCTTTCGCGGGCTCTGCCTGATCCTCGTCGCCTGGTTGATGAGCATCTGGTGGCTGGAGCCGATCGGCGGTCTCTACCTCCTCTATCTGGCGTGGAAGCATTTCGCCAAACACGAGTCGGTCGAGCAGATCGGCGAGGAGCATGTGGCGGCGGAAGGCAACTGGCTGTATCGCCAGACCATGGGCCGCCTCGGTCCTTTCTGGGCCACCGTGGTGGCGGTGGAAGTCATGGACCTCGCCTTCTCACTCGACAACGTGTTCGCCGCCGTGGCCTTCACGAAGAACAAGGAGCAGTTCCCGCCGCCTTCCGACATGATCATCGTCTGCATCGGCGTGTTCATCGGGATTCTGGCGATGCGATTCGCCGCCCAAGGCTTCGTAAAGCTGATGCACCGCTACCCCTTCCTGGAGAACTGCGCCTTCGCGGTGATCGGGATCCTCGGCGTGAAGCTGCTTCTCAGCATCCCGCGCCACTTCCTGCCGCCCGGAAATGGCGTGCATGATTTCCTCGCCAGCAAGTACTTCGACCTCGGCACCTCGGTGCTCACGCTGCTGATCTTTATCGTGCCGGTGATCGTGCACCGCATGAAGGGCAGCGCGGCTCCCCCTGCCGCCTGAGGCGGAGGATTTTCCCGCGCAGTTCATTTGCGGACCCCGGACTTGCTGGTTAGTGATTCCCCCGCATGGCAGAGGCCTTCGATGTCGCATCATTCCTGAAGGAGTTCGGCGAACTCGCGGAAAGCCGTGGCTTCATCCGCCGCCATCTCTGTGACACGGATGCCGGGCCGCTGCTGGCTTGGGAGCGGCTTGATGGCACCGCGCCGGACTACATCTCCGCCGGAATGCATGGCGACGAGCCGGCCGGCCCGCTTGCGGCGCTGGAGCTCCTGCGTTCGGGCGTGCTGGACACCGGCGCTTGGGCGATCTGCCCGGCACTGAATCCCACCGGGCTGGCCCTGGGCACCCGCGAAAATGGCGCGGGGATCGACCTGAACCGCGACTATCTGGCGCTGAGCACGGAGGAGGTCCGCACCCACACTGCTTGGCTCGCCTCCTTTCCTTGTCCGCGCTTCTTCGCCTCGCTGCACGAGGACTGGGAGACTTCCGGCTTCTACTTCTACGAGATCAACCTGCTGGAAGACCGGCCCGAACGTGCCGCAGCGATCCTGCAAGCGGTGACCCCGTGGTTCGAGCCGGAGCCCGCCACGCTAATCGATGATCACGAGATCCGCTCGACCGGGTGGATCTATCACGTGCCGGAGGCGGACGCCCCGGAGAACTGGCCGGAAGCGATCTTCCTGGCGAAGCGTGGTTGCCCGGTGTCCTTCACCTTCGAGACCCCGAGCGCGAACTGCCTGAATGACCGGGTGGCGGCGCATGTCGCGGCCGTGAAGGCGGCACTGGCTTCGTTGGCCCCGCTGTAAATCCGGAGATTGATCCGCCTTCCCGCGCCGCTAGCGTGCGCGACATGAAATGGCTCCCGATCCCGCTGGCCCTCGTTTCCAGCATCCTGGCCGCGCCGGTGGATGACTTCATCACCGCGGCGAAGTCGAAGCACGGCGAGGCAGGCGAGAAGGCGGCGAAGTTCCTGACGGAGCACATGCCGACGGGGGACAAGGAGAAGCTGGATGCGGGCTTCCTCGGAACGAATCTGGACTTGGCCTTCCAAGCGCGGGGGGAGTTCCCGTGGGCGAAGCAGGTGCCGGAGGAGATCTTCCTGAACGATGTGCTGCCCTACGCGGTCTTTGACGAGACGCGGGAGGCGTGGCGGAAGGATTACCTGGAGAAGGCCCGGCCGATCGTGAAGGACGCGAAGACCGCAAGCGAGGCGGCGCAGGCGCTGAACAAGGAGTTCTTCAACCTGATCAATGTCCACTACAACACCGGACGCAAGGCACCGAACCAGAGTCCCTCGGAATCGGCAGCCCTGAGCAAGGCGACCTGCACCGGGCTTTCCATCATTCTGGTAGATGTTTGCCGCGCGGTGGGCATCCCGGCCCGTGCGGTGGGCACCCCGCTATGGGCGAACGAACGCGGCAACCACACCTGGGTGGAGATCTGGGACGGGGACTGGCACTTCACGGGAGCCGACGAGTACGACGAGGAGGGTCTGAACCGCGGCTGGTTCGTGAACGATGCCGCGCAGGCGAAGGCGGATGAGCCGAAGTACGCGATCTACGCGACCTCATGGAAAAAGGAGGGCCTGTCCTTCCCGATGGTGTGGGCGGGCGGCAGCAAGGAAGTGGCAGCGGTGAATGTGACCTCCCGCTATGCCAAGGCCGGAGCCGCTGCTCCGGTGGCGAACGTGGGCATCCGTCTCTTCCGCGAGGGCAAGGGCGAGCGTGTGGTGGCGAAGCTGCAAGTGCTCGACGAGAGCGGCAAGCTGTTAGGCGAAGGTGAGACGAAAGCCGGAACCGCCGACATGAACGACATGCCGCGGGTCCCGGTGAAGCCCGGCACCAAAGGCCTGATCCGTTTCACCGTGGATGGCGTCACGCGGGAGAAGAGTTTCGGCCCGATCGAAGCCGGTGAGCCGACCCTGGATGCGGTGTGGAGCGAACTCGCTGCGGTGAAGCCGGCCGCCGAAGTGCCGCAAGGTCCGCTGACAAAAGATCAGGCAGCTCAAGTCGCAGCCAAGATCGCTGATGAACGCCTCGCGACGCTCCGTGAAGAGCGCAAGGAGGAGATGGATAAGAAGGCGATCGTGCAGGGCGACAAGACCCTGCGCTGGCTGGAGAAGAGTTTCGGCGAGGCTCCCGAAGGCAAGCGTAGCCTATGGATCTCGATGCATGGAGGCGGAGGCGCTCCGGCCCGCGTGAACGACCAGCAGTGGCAGAACCAGATTCGCCTCTACGAACCCAAGGAAGGGATCTATGTGGCACCCCGCGCGCCGACCGATACCTGGGACCTGTGGCACCAAGGCCACATCGATCCGATGTTCCAGCGCCTGATCGAGGACTACGTGGCACTGCGCGGCGTGAGCCCGGACAAGATCTACCTGATGGGCTATTCCGCCGGGGGCGACGGTGTGTGGCAACTGGCACCGCGGATGGCCGATCGTTTCGCCGCCGCGGCGATGATGGCGGGTCACCCGAACGAGGCGCAGCTCGACGGCCTGCGCAACCTGCCCTTCGCGATCTTCATGGGCGGTGCCGATGGCGCGTATGACCGCAACAAGATCGCCGCGGAGCGGGCCGCAAAGCTGGACCAGATGGAAAAGGATGATCCGGGCGGCTACATCCACATGTCCCGCATCTACGAAGGCCTGCCGCACTGGATGAACGGCAAGGATGCCGAGGCTGTCCCTTGGATGGCCAATTACACGCGGATCGCATGGCCGAAGAAGATCGTGTGGCTGCAAGACGACGTGACCCACGACCGCTTCTACTGGCTCAAGATCCCTGACAAAAACGCCGCGAAGGCGGGCCAGAAGATCGAGGCGAAGGTCGAAGGACAGACGATCACGCTGAGCGGTGATGTGCCCTCAGGCACCGAACTGCGGCTCTCCGACGCGCTGCTCGATCTCGAGCAGCCGCTGAAGGTGATCGTGAACGGAAAGGAAGCCTTCAGCGGCAAGGTGAACCGCAGCGCCGAAGCGATCCACCGCACGCTCGATGAGCGGGCGGACCTACCCGCTGCAGCGTCGGCGATCGTCACCCTGCCCTGAGCACCGCTCTCTAACAGAGCATCGTCACTTGCTTTCCCGTTTTCCGACGGGAGGGTCATCGGTTCCTGATGGGCCGGCTTCCGGGAAGCGGCGCGATTTCCGCGCGGCTTCAAACGCATTGATCGAAATTTCGTGCGGGTTTCGGCCCTCCCAAGGGACGCAAGCAAAACGAAATTCATCTCATGATCTCTAGACGTCATTTCCTATCGACCGTTTCGGGAGCCGCTGCTGTCAGTGCCTTGCCCCAGACTGCTGCCGCTCAATCCACGGGAATTTCCCTGACGCAATCGGCCACCACTGCCGGTGGGAAGTACCGGCCGCCCTTCCGGATCGGTCTCGGAGGAGCGCCGATGGGCGGATCCTCGAAGCTGCCCGTCACCGATGAAGAGGCGGTGGCAATCCTCGACAACGCATGGGCGGCCGGCATGCGCTTCTACGACAATTCGCCTTGGTATGGACTCGGCCTGAGCGAGCGGCGCTTCGGGCAAATGCTGAACGACAAGAAGCGGGACGAGTATGTGCTCTCCACGAAGGTGGGGCGCATCTTGACCGGCTCTCTCAAACCGAAGGCCACGGCTTGGGGCAATCCCGACTCCTTCGACTACACCTACGATTACACGGCTTCCGCCACGCGACGCTCGATCGAAGACAGTCTCCAGCGCCTGGGCCTGCCTTCGATCGATATCGTGTTCATTCACGATCTCACCGCGGTGAACGGTGATCTGGGCGAGCGCTGGACCGAGTACTTCGACCAAGCGGTAAAGGGGGCCATGCCCGAGCTCACCAAGATGCGAGAGGAGGGCATCATCAAGGCTTGGGGGCTCGGGGTGAACAATCTCGAGCCGATCCTGCGCACGCTCGATGTCGCCGACCCGGACATCTTCCTGGCGGCCTGCCAGTACTCGCTGATCGAGCATGAAGAGTCCGTGACGAAGCTCTTCCCGGCCTGCGATGCGAAGGGTGTGTCGATCGTGGTGGGCTCGCCCTTGAACAACGGATTCATCACCGGGGCCCAGCGCTTCAACTACGGTCCGAAGATCCCCGCAGGCTTCGAAGACAAGCGAGCACGGATGCAAACGATCGCGAAGGAGCACGGTGTCGATCTCCGCACGGCGGCACTCCAATTCACGGCGGCCCCGACGACCGTTTCCGCCACGATTCCCGGAGCCCGCAAACGCAATCACCCCGAGGAGAATGTGAAGTCGATGGCGGTGAAGATCCCCGCCGACTTCTGGGCGGAGCTGAAGCAGGAGAAGCTGATCGCCGAGGGGGCGCCTGTCCCTGCCTGAGACTGAGCAAGGACACAAAAAAGCCCGGCTTCCTTGGGGGAAGACCGGGCTGGTTAAAGGGAACGGGAGAAGATCAGTTCACGGCGACAGCCGAGGAACCGGTTTCGCCGGTACGGATGCGGATGGCTTCCTCGATGGTGGAGATGAAGACCTTGCCGTCACCGATCTTGCCGGTGTTGGCGCTCTTGACGATGGCCTCCGCCACGGAGCCAGCCTGAGCGTCATCCACGACAATTTCGATCTTCACCTTGGGGAGGAAATCCACGGTGTACTCAGAGCCGCGATAGATTTCGGTGTGGCCTTTCTGACGGCCGAATCCTTTGACTTCCGTGACAGTCATGCCCTGCACGCCGACTTCGGCGAGGGCTTCCTTCACTTCCTCCAACTTGAACGGTTTGATAATCGCTTCGATTTTCTTCATGGTGCGGCGGATTGGTCAAAGACGGTTGAGCAAGGCCCATGCCAATTGCGACGTGGATCTTTTTAAAACTTCCCGAAGCTAGTCATAAACACCCCCGTTGGCGAGGGGAAAACCAGTCAGCGTAAGGACTTTCCGGCGATCAAGGGGTGAATGGAAACGAATCGGGAGAATTCGTTTCCATTCGCGATTAGGAGCTTTCCAAGGCGTGTCGTAGGAGGCTAACAGTAAGTGTTCGGGCCGGGACCTTTATCAAGCGATGGACTCCTCTTCTATCTCCGGAAAGCCGGTTCCCGGATGGACTTTCTTGCGCTTCTTCCTGTGGCTGATGCCGGGCTTCCTCACGGTGTGCCTGCTGGCTGTCCTGAGCTTCCCGGGAACCCCGCTCCACCTCGCGCAGTCCAACCCGCGTCAGCTGCTAGCCGGCGCCTCCGCGCTCCTCCTCGCGGTCGCCTGTGCCTGGCTGGATTCCTTCCTGGCTCCGGCTACTCACCGGATTGCCGGAGTGTCTCCGCGACGGCGAGCCGCATGGACGGGCCGGATGACGGTAATCCAGGTGCTGGTCCTGCCGGTGGTGTTCCTGATCTTCGTGGCGCTGGCCGAATCGAAGGGGATCCGGGTTTAGCGGTAAAATGTGATGGCGATTGGAAAATTTCCCCCGGATTGGAGTGTTGCTCCGGGCTGAAAGATCCCTCACTTTCCGGGCGTACCAAGCCCTCATCCGAGTATGAAGAAATTGATTCCTATCCTGTCCGCCCTTTGCCTCGCCTCGCCGCTGATGGCCGAAGAGAAGAAGCTTGAGATCACTGGCAACGACCAGATGCAGTACAACACCAAGACTCTCGAGGTGACTGCAGGCGACAAGGTCTCGCTGACCTTCAAGCACATCGGCGTGCTCCAGAAGGTGGCGATGGGCCACAACGTGGTGATCCTGAAGGCCGGCACCCCGATCCCGACCTTCGCGACCAAGGCGATGCAGGCCGCGGCGACCGATTACATCCCGGCGGACGAAGAGTCCAAGAAGATGATCGTGGCCCACACCAAGATCCTGGGTGGCGGCGAGTCCCAGACCATCACTTTCACGGCACCTGCCGAAGCGGGTGACTACCCCTACGTCTGCACCTTCCCGGGCCACTTCGCCCTGATGCAAGGCGTGCTGAAGGTGAAGGCCAAGTAAGCCGCGGCTGTCTCACAAGTTCTCGTTCGATCCCCGTCCGCTTCCGAGCGGCCGGGGATTTTTCTTACCCGGGCCGGGCCGCTTACTCGGCTTCGCAGTGAGGGCACTTCGCCCCGGCGGTGGATTCGAGCTCTGCTCCGCCCGGGATCGCTGCGAACAAGGGGCCGCCCTTCCAGAGCGGGGACTTCGCGACCAGCACGCCGGGGAGATCCATGCGGCCCTTCGGCCCGTACTGGGCGCGCTCCGCGGTGATCTCGATCACCCCGGCTTCCTTGAGGGTCACCGTTTGCTTGGGAGCGGAAGAGATCTGTCCATCCGAGGAGAAGAAGTAGGCTCCCTCCGCAGGCAGGGCCTGATCATCGGCAGGAGTAAGGCGCAGCTTGATCTCCGCGGCATCGACTTCCGAGAGCCGCTCGACCTTCCAGTGCTGCAGAGGCTGGGGTAGTTCGGCACGGGCCTTGGCGAAGGCTTCGGCCTGAGTGCTATCGGCGGTCGTTTCGACAGCCACGGGGAGATCGAGCGAGAGCTCCTTCTTGCCCGGGTAGCAGCCATCCGCGCAGGCCATCCATGTGGCCGTCGCTTTCAAGCTCACTCGGCTCGCGGTGAGCTTCTCCGGTGGCGTGATCCGGACCAGGAGCATGACGTCGCGCTTGAAGCTGTGGACCGGGTGGATGGCCATCAGCCCTTGGTCGGGATAGGGCCACTGAATCGCTCCGGCCTTGAAGCCCTCCGGGAGTTCCCATGCCAGCTTCATCGGCACACCGGCGATTCCCGGATTCTGCCAGTAGGTGTGGAAACCGGAGTGGTGATGGATCTTCAGACCGACCGTGAAGGGCTGGCCGGCGACGAGAGCGGACTGCTCCGATACCAGTTCCAAGTCGACACCCTTGGTCTTCTCCGGCGCGGCGAGGGCGGAGCAAATCGTGAGAAGCAGGGCAAGCAGGGGCTTCATGGCTGGCCCATCAACGTCGCGGGAGCCGCCAAGCTGTCAAGGCAGGCGGGCGGAAGATCCAAATTCCAAACTTCAAGATCCAGTGAACGTGCTAAGCCACCCGGGGCATGGCGGCGCGCATGAAGGCGTCGTAACCGGCCTCTCCCATGTAGCGGGCCAGCACCGTGGCCGGGGCTTGGCGCAGGTCCACCAAGACCAAGGCGTCGAGCACATCGGAGAAGTCCGGGTCGACATTGAACTCCAGCAGGGTGGCATTCAGCTTGAGATACTGGCGCAGCAGAACCGGCACGCCCTTGTGATCGGGCTCGGCGGCGGCCACCGCGGCGGAGACTTCCTCGATCGACTGAAGACAAGGGCTGATGTCCGAGCCTTCGGGCAGACCGCCGTAAGGATGCAGCGGGCGGACCCAGCGGGAGATGGCCTCGTCCTGCTTCCGATCGCGCAGGAAACGCACGATGAGATCCTGAGAGGCGGCGGTATAATCGCTGGAGATGCTGACCGGCCCGAAGAGGCGCGCGTAGCGGGGGCGCTCTGCGACGAAGCGGCCGATGCCGCGCCAGAGCAAGGCAAGCGGATGGATCGATTTCTGATACTCCGGGGCGACGAAAGAGCGCCCGAGCTCCAAGGCCGGCCTGAGATAATCGAGGAAGGGCTGCTCGAAGTGGAAGAGCGTGGAGGTGTAGAGGGCACCCGGCCCGCCGGCGGCCAGTAGTACGTCGGTGCAGCCGAGACGGTAGCCACCGGCGACGCTACCTGCTTCCCGGTCCCAGAGGAAGAGATGCAGATAGCTAGCATCGAAGGGATCGAGATCGAGGGCCTTGCCGGTGCCTTCACCGACGGCGCGGAAGGCGACTTCGCGGAGCCGTCCGATCTCGTGCAGGACCGCGGGGATCTCCCATGCGGCGGCGAGGAAGACATCGAGCCGACCCTGCGAGGCGAGCGGCCCGCGCTTCATGAGCCCGGCGATTTCGCTCGCCAGTTCGGTGGGATCGGCAGCGGCAGCGATCGGTTGAAAACAAGAGTTCATGGCTGAATCACATTCCAGCATGGTCGCCAGCGCCCGATTTCCCGAATCGAAGAAATCGGACGCTTCATCGGTGAAAACGATGAAAGCGAGACCGGCACGAGGGGTCGAATCTCCTGCGACAACATTCTCGTCACACGGGCGACGAGCGAAGTGCTCAGGCGTCGATCGCGAGAGTGGCCTGCCGGAGTTGTGCGGCGGCGGCAGCGGGATCCATTCCTGCCACGCTGGTCCGCTCCAGCCTGCGGGCCTTGCAAGGAACGATGCCACCGCGCATGGCGAGCAGGACACGCGGCAGGAGTGCGGTGCGCACCAGCGGATGAATTCCGCCCGCGAGGTGGAACCATGGCGGCGTCTTGCCGGGGAACTTCACCGCGACCAACTCCGCGCCGGTCTTGATAGCCAGCGAGGCGATGTGCGGGGACCACGGGCCTTCCTCCACCGCATGGCCTTTCCAATTCGCCACCTCCCCGGAAGGGAAGACGGCGAGCAAGCCACCACCGCGCAGGTGATCGAGGGAGCGCTTCAGGACGATCGCGTTCTTCCGTGATGAACCCTCGGCTCCAAGAATGGATAGCGGCAGCATCGACTCGCCCAACACGGGGAGCTCGGCCGCCATTTCATTCGCCATGAGCAAGGTGTCCCGCCGATGGGCCATGCACAGCGCGCCCAAGGACAGGGCATCTGCACCTCCATAGGGATGATTCGCCATCACCACGACGGGGCCGGTGAGCGGAACCGCGGCCTCGAAATCCTCTGCCGCGAGTTGAAGGCCGAAGGCATCCAAGGCGTTGGCAAAGGGTTCACCATGAGCAGCGGCAGCCTGACCGAAGTCCCTGCGGACGCGCGTGAGTCCGAGCGCTGCATCCAGACAAGCGCGCAAGCTTCCGCGCCAGCCATCGCCATCGAGAAAGGGAAGAGCGGCGCGCAGGTCGAAGGGCTCGCGGGGCGACGGCATATCACGGAATCCACCGGAGCGGGGATGCGATCAAGCCCGCAATTGTAACGGGCCGGACCCCTCTACCGACGAGCCGGCAAAGCTTCCTGAGAACCTTTTGTAAGGGGGAGCTGTCATAGACCGGACGGTAAAGCTGCCATGACAGGAGCATTTCAGGTACTCCACTTTCGCATTGTTGGCGCGGAGCCTTCGCCATTCTTGGGGGCTTAACCCAAATCGCGCCGCGGACAGTCCCGGCCCGACCCCTCGTCTTGTGGCGTCGCAGAGCCGACGCCTTGACCCTCCACCGCAAACCCATGAAACCGATATCTCCGAAGTTACGTATTTATCTTGTCGGAGCGTTCCTGAGCCCTATGGGGCTGCAGGCGGCGCAGCTCGCTTATGAAGGATTCGATTATCCCACCGGCACGGGAAACCTGACCGGGCAGACCGGCGGCTACGGCTGGGGTGGAGCGTGGCAGACCGTGAACAATGGCAGCGTGGATCTCGTTGCGGGCAGCCTTGCCGCTGGAGGCAGTGCTCCCGCCGGCTTCGATGCCTTGTCCGCGGGCAACAACGCGTTCCTGCCGAATGGGCGGCGCGTGGGGCGCAAGATCGACACCAGCACCACCGGGGCTTTCGGCGTGGCAGGCTACCGCGATGCCAATGGCCGGATCGGTGCGGACGGGAAGACGATCTACATCAGCTTCACGCAGCAGCCGAACGGTACGGCGTCCTACTACGAGTTCGAGTTCCACCGCGGTGACTTGGGCGACCCAGGACGTATCGCCGGTATCGGCAACGACCAAGGCGGCGACAACGTGCACCTGCGGGCGCCGAACAACACGCACAGCCTGATCGGCGCGGGAAATACCAACGTGAACTTTTACGTGGTCCGCATCGATTTCAAAGCGGGCAACGACGATGTCTACGTCTATCGCAATCCCACCTCGCTGACCGAGCCCGGCGTGCCCACGCTTACGAAGCTGGCAGCCGCGGACATGTCCTTCGACGGGATTTCCTTCGGTGCCTTCGTGGGTGGCGGCCGCACCGTCTCACACGACGAAGTGCGCCTCGGTGATAGCTGGGCGGATGTGACGGTGCCTCCGGTGGCACAGCCCGCCTTCGCCACGCAGCCGCACCCGACGACGAGCTTCACGGGTGGCACGGTGGTGCTGAACGCCCGCGCAAGCGGCAACCCGCTCCCGACCTATCAGTGGTACAAGGGTTCCAACCCGATCTCCGGGCAGACGGGTGCCAGCCTCACGCTGGGCAATGTCCAAACCGGCGATGCGGGCGCTTATCATGTGGTGGCGACCAACTCGCAGGGTTCCGCAAGCTCCAGCAACGCGCAGGTCAATGTGCTCAACGCGCCGGCAGGCCTGCTCGCCTATGAGGGCTTCGACTACGCTCCGGGTGCGGGCAACCTGACCGGCAAGACCGGCGGACTCGGCTGGGGCGCGGCATGGACGAACGTGAACGGAGCCGGCGGCACGACGCTCAGCGGCAACCTCGCCGCGGGAACCAATGCCCCGAACGGCTTCGATGCCCAATCGCTCGGCAACAGCGCCTTCATGGCGAACGCGCAGCGGGAAGGGCGCTCGCTCGATACCTCGCCGGGCGGACGTTTCGGCGCGGCGGGCTACCTCGATGGCAGCGGCCGGATCGGTGCGGACGGCAAGACGATTTACCTGAGCTTCCTGCAGCAGCCGGACGGCACGACCAAGTTCTACGAGTTCGAGTTCCACCGCGATAACCTGGGCGATCCGGGCCGGATCGGCGGCGTGGGCAACGACACGAACAATCCCACCGTGGCGCTGCGCACGGGTGGCCTGCAAACCTTGATCGGACCGGCGAGCACGGGCGTGAACCTCTACGTGGTCCGGATCGACTTCAAACCGGGCAACGACGACGTCTACGTCTATCAGAATCCGATCTCGGCCACGGAGCCGGGCACGCCGACGCTGACGATGCTGTCGGCTTCGGACATGTCCTTCAACGGCCTCTCGATGGCCGCCTTCGACAACGGCCGCACCGTGAGGCACGACGAGATCCGGGTGGGCCAGAACTGGTCGGACGTGATCTTCGGCACGAGCCGCCGCGAGCTGGTCTGGGTGGGCAATGGCACGACCAACCTCTGGAACCTGAGCGCGTTGAACTGGAACGCAGGCTCCGGCCCGACCGCCTTCGTGGACGGTGATCCGGTGACCTTCGACGACACGGGTTCCAACACGCCGGCCGTCAGTGTCCCGGCGAACGTGGCCACCTCTCACGTCACCGTCTCCAACGATACCAAGAACTACACCATCGGCGGTGCCGGCTCGGTGCTTTCCTCCGGCGGGCTGCTGAAGTCCGGCACGGGATCGCTGACCCTGAGCGGCACGACGAACATCGGCTCCGCGATCAGCATGCGGGATGGCAGCCTGATCCTGAGCGGCACGGCGACCGTGGGCGGCGAGCTGGATATCGAGTTCGGCGATGTAACCTTGAGTGGCACGAACACCTTCACTGGTAACCTCACCTCCGCGGGCGGCGGTAACGTGGTGCTGAGCGGCACGAACACCTTCGCGGGTCTGGCCGCCACGAGCACGAACTTCACCGTCACCGGGGCCACGACCATCAATGGCACGGGCGGCACGGCGGTCTGGATCGGCAATTTGGGCGGTGCGGATTCCCTGCTGACGATGGAAGCGGGCGGATCGCTGACCATGAGCGGCAGCTTCAACGATGCTTGGGTCATCGGTCGCGATGGCGGCAGCGGCCGCGTAGTCCAGAACGGCGGCACCATCACCTACAATCCTACCAACCGGGATGTGGCGTTCATCGGTGCCAGCTTGAACAACCCGGCCACCATCGCTTCCTACGAGCTGAACGCAGGCACGCTGGAAATGACCGGCAAGCGGCTGGGCATGGCGATCGGAGCGATCACTGCGACGCTCGATCAGAACGGCGGCACCATCAACATCCGCCAGCTGGATCTGGGTGCGAACTCCACCACCGGCACAGGCATCTACAACCTCGTGGGCGGTGTGATGAACATCGGCGCGGGCGGGATCACCTCGAACAGCGGGCTCTATCAACTCAACCTCGGCACCGGCACCATCGGCGCCACCGAGAACTGGGCGTCCACGCTGATCCTCAACTTGAGCGGTACCACCACCTTCGCCACCGGCGCGAACAAGGTGACACTCTCCGGTGGACTCGACGGTAGCGGCAACCTGGTGAAAACCGGCAGCGGAACGCTGATCCTGAGCGGCTTCAACACCTACACCGGTACCACCACGGTGAGCGCCGGCACGCTCGGCGGTCTGGGAACCAGCGATCAGTCAACACTCACCGTCGCCTCGGGAGCCACGCTGGCACCGGGAGACGGAGAGGTGGCCACCTTCTACAGCGGAGGCAGCGTCACCCTCGCAAGCGGCTCCACGCTGGCCCTCAAGATCGACAGCACCAGCGGCTTCTCCGACCAGCTCAGCACCACCGCCCCGCTCAACATCAGCGGCGCGACCCTGAGCCTGTCCGAAGTGGGACTCGGCATCATCCCCGCCGGCGAGCAACTGATCATCATCGACAACACCGGCACCACCCGCACCGGCACCTTCGCCGGATTGCCGCAAGGCGCATCGATCAATGCGGGACCGAATAGCTTCACCATCAGCTATTCGAATGCCTCACAAGTGGTGCTCACCTCCACGACCGTCGAAACCCCGTATCAGGCCTGGGCTACAAGCAAGGGTTTGGACGGATCGCCGGGGAAGGAAGCCGGCTTCGACAACGATCCGGACAAGGACGGAATCTCGAACGGCCTGGAGTGGGTGCTCGGCGGCGATCCGCTGCTCGCGGATGGCAGCGCGCTGATCGCCTCCAGCGGCAGCACCGCGAACGGTCTGACCCTGAGCTTCAAGCGTGAGGAAGCCTCTCTCGGCAATGTTACCCTTACCCTCGAGTGGGATACCGACCTCGGCGGAACTTGGACTTCCGTACCGATCACCCAAACCGGCGGCGCCCAAGCCAACGGCGTGAGCGTGACCGTGAACCAGACGGCCACGCCGGATGAGATCACGGTGACCATTCCCGCGTCGAACGCGGTGAACGGTCACCTGTTTGCCCGCCTCCGTGCCTCGACGCCCTAAGGGCTCAAGGCCAGAGCAGCAGCATAGTATCCGGGGTGGCGATGGGTTCCGTCACCCCGGATTTTTTTGCCCGGTAGCAAGGCTCAGGCCTTGCCTTGCTGGCTCTTGAGCAGGTCGCGGATCTCCGCGAGGAGTTTCACATCGGCCGGGAGCTCGGTTGGTCCCGCGGGAGCGACCGGTGCTTCGAAGCGCTTCTTGGCGGTCGTGTAGGCTTTCACCACCAGGAACAGGGCGAAGCCGACGATGACGAGGCTGATGAAGGAATTGATGAGCGGACCCAGATCGATCAGCTTCTCTTTTCCGTCGATCATCTTCTTCGCGACCGGAACCGCGCCCACTTCGGTCGTTCCCGTGCCAAATGTGATGGCGGAGAGGAGGAGCTCGGTGAAGGAGGTGACCACCTTGCCGAAGGAGGCGCCGATGATAACACCGACGGCGAGGTCCAGCATGTTACCCTTGAGGATGAAGTCTCTGAATTCTTTGATCATGGCGACAGTTGATAGGAGTTGCCCTGCCAGCGAAGCACACCCTCTAACATGCGGCAATCCCGTTTTGCCAAAGGGTACCGGGCATTGCCCGATACCGGATAGTCGCGGCTCCTGAAGATTGCCTAACGCAATCCACTCAAGCGTAGACCCTCACCACGCGGGGAGTGATGCCGGTGAGGATCTCCCAAGCGATCGTGTCCGCCTTGGCCGCGACTTCATCGACACGGATGTTCGGGCCGAACATTTCGACTTCGTCACCTTCGGCGACCTCGCTGTCGGTCACATCGACCATGATCTGGTCCATGGTCACGCGGCCGATGAGCGGGTAACGCTTGCCGCGGATGAAGGCCTCGGCCCCGTGGCCGGAGACATGGCGCGGGTAGCCATCGCCATACCCGATGCCGACGGTTGCGACGCGAGTCGGCTTGGTGGTGACGAAGGTCTTGCCGTAGGAGACGCCGTGTCCGGCGGGCAGCGTGCGGACAAGGGTCACGCGAGACTTGAGGCTCATCACGTTCTTGAGCGCGATTGAATGGCCCGGCAGCGGGCAGATCCCGTAGAGCATGAGCCCGGGGCGGGCGAGATTGCAGGACTCGCGCTCGTAGCCGAGCAGGCCGGCGCTGTTCGAGAGGTGTCGCCAGACGAAGCGCTCCGGGCCGCCCAAGGAGGCGAGGATCGCGGCGTATTTCGCCATTTGCTTGCGGGTGAATTCCTCGTCTTCATCGGCGGAGGAGAGATGTGAACCGATGCCTTCGATCTCCAGATTCGGCATGCCCTCAAGCTGTTGCAGGATCTCCGGCAGACCTTCCGCGACGAAGCCGCCGCGGCCCATGCCGGTGTCCACGGAGAGATGCACCTTCAGCCGGGAGCCGTGGGCGCGGGCGAGGTCGTCGAAATGGCGGGCCTCATCCAGCGAAGAGATGCAGGGTGTCCAATCGCGGGCGACGATCTCCGCACGTTCCTCCGACCAGGTGGCGCCGAGGAGGTAGATGCGGGTGCTGACCCCGGCATCCGCGATGCGCCGGGCCTCGCCGACATTGGCCACGCCGAAGAAGGCGATATCTTCCGCTGCCAAGGCGGTGGCGACTTGTTCCAGACCGTGTCCGTAAGCTCCGGCCTTCACCACGGCCATCACTTGGCAGCCGGCGGCATCGCGGGCGGCGCGCAGATTGTGACGCAGGGCGGACACATCGATCTCCGCCCAGGCGCGGGGCGGTGAGGCAAGCGGGTTCACGGCGGGGAGGAAAGCCGCGCTTCAGGGGAGGGGCAAGTGCTGCTTTTTCAAACGATGAAAGGAAACAGGATGACGCAGGTCACCGCTGGAGCCAAAATGACTTGGAGAAGCAAAAAGCGGACCGTCATTTCCGCCCAGAGGATAGGACGGCGATCTGACGGAGCATCATAAGTCAGCACTCCAGCCGCAAAGATACAGCAGCCGATCAGGGTCAGAATGAAGGTCCCAACCGTTCCCCAAGTCGCCCAGCTTCCCGCATGACCTTTCGGAAGGATCCCGAAATCGAAAAGGCAAAAGAGCCCGAACAAGGCCATGCCGGGAACCGAGAGTGAGATCGCTATGATCCACCACTGTGCCGTCGGAACCCGGTTGCTTTCGGACTCGTGAGGCTCCATGGAACTTCAGGGGAATGCGGCGCGGGGTTCGGGGCGCATGGCGCGACGGGCGGCACCGATGCAGAGCTCCGCGGGCACGGCTTGCTTGGCCATGGCACGGCGTTGTTCGCAGAGGGATTCCCAAGCCTTCTTCTCGGGTGCGGGAATCTCCGGCTGATGACGGAAGGGCACGCCCATGCCGAGCAAGGCGGCGATCCATGAGTCGATGCCGATGGCCCCGGGCCATGAGGGGATGAACTGCGCCAGCAACTGCGAGGGACCGATCGATTGATAAAGGTCCACCAGCGGAGCACAGGACCGGGGCGCGACCGTCTCCCGCGCACGGGTCCAGAAGGGCGAATCGGAAGCGGTATTGTAGCGGTGGTGGATGGCGTGGAAGTCACGCAGTTCATCCCATGCCTCGGCGGCGATCGTGTTGTAGCTGGCCGCCGACGCATCTCCCACGCGGCCATCCGTTTCCGCGAGCAAGCGGACGAGCCAGTTCACCTGGAAGAGGAGCATGCCGATGCGCAGCGAAGCCATCGGCGGCAGGAAGCCACCGGCATCACCCACCGCGATCACCGCACCCTGCCACGGGCTGGTGAGGCGGCCGTTGTTCCAATGATGGATGCGAGTGACAGCAGAAGAATCATCGGCCTTCGCAAGAAGCTGCGCACAGGCTTCTTCCTCCTCCATGAATTCCGGAGCCCACGCGAGGGCGAGGCCCACGGCATCATCATGCTCGATGCGCCAGCGCCAACCGGCGTCCTGTGTTTCGAGCGTGGTGAAGGGCCGGATGGGCTCGCTGCCGCGACGGCGCAGCACGGTGACGGCGCGGGTGCAGGGTGCGGCGTCCTCGTAGGACACCCAACCGCTGTTCCCTGCCAAAGTGGAGAGCGGACGGGCGCTGCCGGCGGCATCGAAGAAGAGGTCGGCTTCCAAGGAGCCGCCATCCGCCAGCACCAGGCGCTGCGGTGCCTGCTCGATCGCGACCGGACGCCCCTCGCGCACGGCAATGCCGAGCACTTGGCAGAGCTTGAGCAAGAGGTCATCCAGCAGCTCGGTGCGGAAGTTCATGCCGGTGAGATGCTCAAGCGGCTTGAAGGCGTTCGCCCCGTCCTTCGGGAAGAGCTTGCCCGCAGCCATCAGGGCGATGGAGGGCGAGCAGGAATCCAATCCGGTAGCCGCGGCGAGATATCCCGGCTCGGTGCGGAAGCCGTTCAGGCCCTGGCTGAAGGTCTGGTCGAAGCCGCGGAAGAAACTGCCGCGGGCACCCCAGAGACACTTGTAGCCGAGCGTCCACACCGGGCGGGCGCGCAGGTGAATATCCTGACCCTGCAAGCCGAGCACGCGGGAGATCTGCTGAAGTACGGCAGGAGTCGTACTTTCCCCGATCGGATCGGCAGCCTCCGCCGCGGGATCGCGGAGCAGGGTGACGCCGAGGCCGGGGAGCTGGCGCTTGAGCGAGGCGGCGGTGAGGAGGGCATCCGTGCCGGAGCCGAGCACGACCACCTGACGAACGAGAGAAGCATTCATGAACGGAGCGGGAGGAAAGGGATTCAGGTCCACTGCCAGGAAGGACGGCGGATGGCATCAAGTGCCTGGCGGACGCTCACGCCGCCCTTTGCTTGGGCAGCGAGCTTGTTGCGGTGGGCACGGAATGCCTCGAACTCGGCATCGCCCGGCTGGTAGGAGGCCTCATGCGGCACCTGCATGCCGACGAGCATGGCGAGGAAGCCCTCCACGCCGTAGATGTTCGGACGCGCCGGGAGGGCGTGTACCAGCAGCACCGGATTCGGCCCAACCTCCTGGTAAAAGTCATGAAATGTCTGGTAGTTCCCCAAACTCGTGTGCGCCCGGCAGTGCATCCAGAAGGGCGTGTTGTGCCGCGTATTGAAGCGGTAGTGATAGGCGAGGAAGTCGCGGATCTCGTCCCAAGCGATGCCGACCACGCGGTTGAAAGCGGCAGTCATCGCTTCATCCAGATGATAGCCGGTCTGGCGTAGGGACTCGGCCAGCCAGTTCGATTCGTAGATCACCTGGGCCAGCGCGGTGGCTTCGAGCGGCTCGACGAAGCCGGAGGCATTGCCGATCGCGACGACATTACCCACCCAACTGCGCTCGTAGCGGCCGCTGCGGAACTTGACCACACGGGTCTCGGTGATCTTCGGGTTCTTCGCGACGAGCTCGGCCCGGGCCTCCTCATCGGACACGAAATTGCTGGAGTAGACGTATCCGCGGTTGATGAAGGTCTCATGCTCGATCTGCCAGCACCAGCCGTGATACATGGTCTCCGCGGTGGTGTAGGGGTGGATCGGCTCATCCTCCCGCTGCCAGCCGCCGATCACGGCGCGATCGCAGAAGAGCGAGTCGGAGAAGCTTTTGAAGGGCTCCGCGAGGGCCTTGCCGATCAGTTCCGCGCTGAATCCGGAGGCATCGATGTAAAGGTCCGCGCTGCGGGTGGTGCCGCTCTTGAAATGCAGGGCGGTCACCTTGCCCGCATCGACTTCGGCACGCTCCAGAGTGTCATCCTCCAAGGTGATGCCGGAGCGGCGGGCGATGCTCTCCAAACAGGAGACGAGACGGTGGTTCTCGATGTGAAACGCATATTGGCCCTTGATCACGGGTCGGCCGAGCGGACCCGTGGTGAAGGCCTTGTCCCGGCCCATGAGCGCTCCCGCCTGCGAGAGATCGCCGCAATCACCGGCAGCATAGAAGCCGTTCGCCTTCGGCATGCCCTCGAAGCGTTGGTCGTACTGGAACTCGAAGTCGTAGAAGAACTCCTCGCGCGGGCCCCAGAGCAGGCGGATGCCCTGCTTCCATGTCGGCCGGGCCTCGCGGTAGAATTCCTCCTTCGGGATGCCAAGGGTCTCGAAGAGATGCGCGGGAAAGACGGCGGTGGTCCCCTCCCCCACCCCGATGACGCCGAGTTCGGAGCTGTAGACGAGCGAGACTTCCAGCGCGGGATGAAGACGCTTGAGGGTGAGCGCGGCAAGCAGGCCGGCGCTGCCGCCGCCGAGGACGAGCACTCGCCGAACCTTCGACGAGCCGGGGTTTACGGATTCCGGATGAGAGACCATGGGAGTTTCTTCTGCCATGCCAGCGGAAGCGGGCGGCGACGACAAGCGGGAACGGCCCCTTGCCGGAGGGGAAGCCCTCAACCGCGAATGGACGCCAATGGACGCGAATAGAAATCCGGGGGCCTTGTCGGGAGGACTTCTCCGGAGCAGGGTATTTGCACCATGGCACTCGATTCCCAGCAACAGCGTTCCGCCGCCCAGTTCGATCGCCAAGCTGCCAACTACGGCAAGCAGCACATTCTAGCCGACACACGCGACGTGGATGAGCTACTCGCCATGATTCCGGAGAAGAGCGGCGCGGCGCTGGATGTGGCCACCGGTGGCGGGCACACGGCGCTGGCCCTGGCCCGTGCGGGTTACACGCCGGTGCTGGGCGATCTGGCGCCGGCGATGCTGGAGCACGCGGGCAAGCTGCTGGAGGGAGAAGGTTTCCCCGTGGCAACGGCGCTCTTCCCGGCAGAGGAGATCCCCTTCCCCGACGCGAGCTTCCGGATCGTGAGCTGCCGCGTGGCTCCGCACCACTTCACGGATGTGCCGGCCTTCGTGAAGGAATGCTACCGGGTGCTGGAGCCCGGCGGTTATCTGCTCATCATCGACGGCAGCGTGGTGGATGATGACCCGGAGACTGCCGAGTGGCTGCACCAGGTGGAGAAGCTGCGCGATCCCTCGCATGGCCGCCTGTTAGATCGCAACACATGGGTGCGGATCGTGGAGGAAGCCGGATTCTCCATCCGGCATGCCGAACTGCAGCCAATGAAGATGCCGGATCTGGAATGGTATTTCACCGCAGCGGCGACTTCGGAAGAAAATCGCGAACAGGTGCGGGCATTGATCGCGAATGCGAGTCCCCATGTGCGCGAACGGATGGAGCTGCAAACGAATGAAGAACCGATCCGCTGGATATGGCAGCGGGTGAGTTTGCTCGCGGTGAAATGAGATGCGCCGACGCGCTGAATTATCGTGCATCCGGCAATGCGGCGGGTTGCAGTGCTCAGGCGCGGTGCGTTTGAATCGGCGAAAGCTTCATTGTGTTATCGCGCTGAGCCGCAAGGCATAGCCGGTCGTGGGCAGGTGTGGCCGGCGGTTTGCAGTGAATAAAGTCCGGTCCCGATGCGTCGACCGGACTGAACCACTGCGAACCGATAGGAATCATGAAACCACGATACTTCTCCATCATCGGGGCGCTCGCTGTCATGACGGCAGGCGGGCCGCTCCTGCTTCCTGCGGCTGCGCAGGCGCCGCCATCCACGGAGGTGGAGGCGACGGAAGACGATCAAGCCGTCGAAGTTCTCACCCGCGGACCCGTGCACGAAGCCTTCGCGGAGGCGGTGATGAGCAATCCCGAGCCCGGCTTGATCATCAGCAAGGCCCCTCCGACGGCCATCGAAGAGTTGCCGCCCGAGCAAGAGCTCGAGGGTGACAACGTGACTTGGATCTCCGGCTACTGGGCATGGGACGATGATCAGAACGACTTCCTCTGGATCAGCGGTGTGTGGCGTAACATGCCACCGGGCCGCCAATGGGTGCCGGGCTACTGGAATGATCTGGGAGGCAGCCAGTGGCAATGGACCTCCGGCTACTGGGCCGACTCCGAAACCACCGAAGTCGATTACATCGAAGAGGCTCCACCCGCCACACTCGATGCGGGCCCGAACGTGGAATCTCCCGGGGACGACCACACCTGGATCCCGGGCAATTGGCGCTACGCCGAAACCCGCTATGTCTGGAGCCCCGGCTACTACACGCCACTGCGGCCGGACTGGACCTGGGTGCCTTCCCGCTGGTCGTGGACCCCGCGCGGCTACTGCTATGTGGATGGCTACTGGGACCATGCGATCGCGCGCCGCGGCATTCTTTTCGCTCCGGTGCACTTCCATCGCCCGGTCTGGTCCACCCCCGGCTACTACTACACGCCTAGTATCGTTGTCGGCCTGAACGTCTTCAACGACCACTGCTGGGTTCGCCCGCGCTTCGGTCACTACTACTTCGGTGACTACTATGCCCCGCGCTACAGCGGTCTGGGTTTCTTCTCTCCGCACGTGTGGCACGGCCACCGCGCCCACTACGACCCGATCTGGGCTCACGTGCGCTGGCACCACCGCCACGACCATGGCTGGGGCGACCGCTTCCGCGATCGTTTCGCCTTCCTGCGTGCCCATGAGGACGCCCGCCCCTTCCGTACTTGGGCGGCGATGCGCGACTTCCGCGGTGATCGCTTCCGCAACGACGACATCGGCCGCACCCGCTTCTTCGCGAGCCGCTTGAATGGCTTTGCCAATAACCCGGTGGGTGGCATGCGTTTCCGCCAGATCAATCAGGAGCGCCGCAATCAACTGGTGCAGCAGCGCCAGCAAATGCGGGACTTCGCCCAGAACCGCCGTCAGGTCGAGATGGTGCGCAACAACCGCGGTCCGCAGGCTCAAGGCAATCGCATGGCGATCGCTCGCGAGAAGCTCCGCCGCTCGCCGGTGGTAGGCCGTAATGCAGCCCAGATGGCGCAGAACCAAGCTCCGCCGCGCCGTCCGGAAGCCCGTGGCAATCGGGTGCGCCCCGATGCGGTGGTGCGCGGTGGACAGGGTCGGAATGGGCGCGATATCGCCCGCGGCGACGATAACACTCCCGGTCGTAATGGTCTGGCTCAAGGCCAAGGTCGGAACCGGCCGAACCAAGCCCAGCCACAGACGAACCGGACCCCTCGCGATACCGCCGCGAACGGCAACCGCGGTGGCCAGCAACGCCAGCAGGTCCGCCCGAATGTGGGTCGTAATCCCGAAGCCGCCCAACGCCAGAATCCGGGCCGCGCCGCTCAACAGGCTACCCCACAGCGTCGCCAACAGGTGAATCCGCAGCAGCGCCAAACCGCCCCGCAACGCCAGCAGGTGCGTCCGCAACAACAAGCTCGCCCGCAACAGCAGGCCCGTCCTCAGCAGCGTCAGCAAGTGAAGCCTCAGCAGCAAGCTCGCCCGCAGCAACGTCAGGCCGCGCCGCAACGCCAGCAAGTGAGGCCTCAACAACAGGCTCGCCCGCAACAGCGCCAAGCCGCTCCGCAGCGCCAGCAAGCTCGCCCGCAACAACGCCAAGCGGCTCCGCAACGCCAACAAGCGCGCCCGCAGCAGCAGGCACGTCCGCAACAACGCCAAGCCGCTCCGCAGCGTCAGCAAGCACGCCCGCAACAGCGCCAAGCCGCTCCGCAGCGCCAGCAGGCACGTCCGCAGCAACGTCAGGCGGCACCGCAGCGCCAGCAGGCCCGCCCGCAGCAGCGCCAAGCGGCTCCGCAACGCCAGCAGGCCCGTCCTCAGCAACGCCAAGCGGCTCCGCAACGTCAGCAGGCCCGTCCACAACAACGCCAAGCGGCTCCGCAACGCCAACAACAGCGCCAGCAGGGCCGGGGCAAGAATCGCGCGGACGCGTGATTGCCATGGGGAATTGATTCACCCGAATCCAATCGACCGCGGGAGGCTACGGCTTCCCGCGGTTTTTCTTGTACCGACGCCTAGTGCCGCCGCTGGGTCATCATGAACTCGTTCCCTTCCGGATCGATGCACATGGCGAGATGGAGCGGATCCTCCTGGGTGTCGTTCGGCTCGCTGGTCAAGGCTCCGCCGCATTCGGCAAGGCGGGCAATGCCCGTGCGCAGGTCATCCAGCTGGAACGAAAGGCCGGTCCATGTCCGCTTCCCCTCCCCGCCGCCGTGAACTCCGATGGTGGCACCGGCAACCACGATCTCGCTCCAGACTTCGGACTCGAAGCTGATCACCCCTCCGAAGAGATCGCGATAGAACGCGAGGCAACGCCGCCAATCCGCCGCCCACAGGACATATTTCACCTTCTCCACACGCATGTGGCCGAACAGATAAGAATAGCCTCGCGCGGGCAATTCCATTCTTGCGGGCAGGAGACTTGTGTTGGTTGAATATGTCCCCGCCTTATCTTGCTGTCTTGGACATCGCAAAGTTTTCGGCAGCGCTTATGGTGCCGTTAAGACAGCGTTTGAATAAATTCCCCCGGTCTCTCGTCAGCTCCCTGAATCCACCGCAAATCAAGAGGAACCATGAAACCACGATACCTCCCAATCATCGGGGCCCTGGCCGTCATCGCGACGGGCGGGCCGCTTCTGCTTCCTGCGGCGGCGCAGGCACCCGCTCCGGACGTCGAGGCGAGCGAGCCCGACAACGAGAACGTAGAGATCCTGACCCGCGGCCCGGTTCACGAGGCCTTCGCGGAGGCGTCCGGGTCCAAGCCGGAACCGGGCTATATCATCACCAAGTCACCGCCCACCCCGATCGAGGAGCTGCCGCCCGAGCAGGAGCTCGAGGGCGAGAACGTGACCTGGATTTCCGGCTACTGGGCCTGGGATGACGACCAGAACGATTTCCTGTGGATCAGCGGGGTGTGGCGGAATGTGCCTCCCGGTCGCCAATGGGTGCCGGGCTACTGGAGCGATCTGGGCGGATCCAAATGGCAGTGGACCTCCGGCTATTGGGCCGATGCCGAACTTGCGGAGGTGGACTACGTGGAAGAAGCGCCGCCCGAAAGCGTGGATGCGGGCCCGAACACGGTCTCGCCGGGCGAGGACCACACCTGGATCCCCGGGAACTGGCGCTACGCTGAAAGCCGCTACGTGTGGAGCCCCGGCTACTACACGCCGCTCCGGCCGGATTGGACCTGGGTGCCCTCACGCTGGTCATGGACTCCGCGCGGCTACTGCTATGTGGACGGCTACTGGGACTATGCGGTGGCACGCCGCGGCATCCTCTTCGCCCCGGTGCATTTCCATCGCCCGGTATGGGCCCTTCCCGGCTATTCCTACTGCCCGAGCGTGGTGGTAAGCGTGAACGTTTTCACCGATCACTTCTGGCTGCGGCCGAGCTGCGGGCACTACTACTTCGGTGACTACTACGAGCCGCGCTACGCCAGCCTGGGCTTCTTCTCGGCCTATTCCTGGCATGGCCGGCGCGGCTGCTTCGACCCGATCTGGGCGCATCACCGCTGGTCGCACCGCCATATCCACGGCTGGAACGACCGCTTCCATGATCGCTTCGACTTCCTGCGCCGCCATGCGGATGCCCGCCCGCTGCATACCTGGGCCGCGATGCGGAACTTCCGCGGCGACAAGTTCAGCAACAATGATCTGGTGGGCCGCAACCGTCTCTTCGCCACCAGCCTGAAGGGCTTCGCGAGAAATCCGGTGGGCGGTCAAAAGTTCCGCCAGCTCAACATGGAGCGCCGTAACCAGATCGTGCAGCAGCGCCAGCAGATGCGGAACTTCACCCAGCAGCGCCGCCAAGTCGAAGTGGCCCGGGTCGGGAACCGCGGACCGGACCAAGCCGGTGCCGGGCGCCAAGCCGTGCTGCGCGAGAAGCTTCAACGCTCGCCGGTGGTGGGACGCGGAGCAGCCCAAATGGCGAAGAATCAGGCTCCGCCGAAGCGCCCCGACCTGCGCGGGAACAAGCCGGTGCAACCCCAAGCAGTGGTGCGGGGAGGGCAAATCAGCCGCCCCCGAGGAATGGACGGAGTCACCAGCCGCGGCAGCGACATCATCTCGCCCGATAACACCAAAGGACGCCCGCAGGTAACAAACCGCGGGCCGGTGCAGCCTGGAGGAAAGAACGCGAATCCCTCGAAGGGGCAGACTCCGGGTCGCGGTATGGGCGGGGTGACCCCGAACCAGATTCCTGGCCGCGGGACGGGGGACGCCACTCCGAATCGCCGCCAAGCGGTGCCGAAGGCAAATGTCCCGCAGACCAAGCAGGCGATGCCGCAACGGCAGGTACAACCCCAGCGGCAAGTGGTTCCGCAACGCCAGGTGCAACCCCAGCGTCAGGTCGTGCCACAGCGGCAAGTTGTTCCGCAGCGTCAGGTGCAACCGCAACGCCAAGTGGTGCCGCAACGGCAAGCCCAGCGCCAAGTGCAACCGCAACGCCAGGCCCAGCCGCAACGGCAAGTGCAGCAACCGCAGCGTCAAGTTCAGCGGCAGATGCCGCAACGCCAGGTGCAACCGCAGCGGCAGATGCCCCAGCGGCAGGCCCAGCCGCAACGTCAGATGCCGCAACGCCAGCAGATCCAGCCGCAACGGCAACAACAGCAGCAGCAACGTGGTGGCAAGAACCGCGGTAACGGCTAAGCTGAGGACGCGCTTCAATCATCACCCGCGGGAGGCAAGCTTCCCGCGGGTTTCTTGTGTCTACCGGCCAAGTACGGGCCAGTAGTAGTTCTCTTTCTTGGAAGCCGCGATGGGAATCATGAAGCCGAAGAAGCCGGCACCGAACTCGGATTCCTCGCCGAGAAGGCCGCCATCGGCCGAGGGCCGGACGACCACGGAGGCATCTCCTACGAAGACACCGAGATTCCCCACGCCCGTTTCGCCGATATTTGAAGGAACCTTCACGGAAAGGCCGCTCTTCTCCACGATGAAGTCGTCCTTCTCCCGCAGAACCTTGGACTGAAGCAGCTTCCCCTTCCCGTCGCGGAGCAGCACGTGAATCGTTTTACCATCTGCCGCGGGACGGAGCTCGGTCCGCTCGCCACGCTTGTCCGAGATGTGGAGCTGGCCATCGATGAGATCGTAGAGCTTTCGTCCGTAGGTCCCGCCGCCTTGGCCCTTGTTGGCGTAGACGCCGCCGAGCTGGGAGAGGCTTTTCAGAGCAACCGGCTTCGGCCAATCGGAGCCGGGGCCCTGATGAGAGACGCAGCTTGCAAGTGCGAACGTGAGCGCTGTCACCAGGATCCGGGAGGTCTTCATGAGTTGAGCGAGAGCGCCGTCGCGAGGAAGGGAGCCGTGCGGGATTTCTTGGATTTTGCCACGGTCTCCGGTGGTCCCTGCGCGATGATGGTTCCCCCTTGATCGCCCGCCTCCGGGCCCATGTCGAGAATCCAGTCCGCCTCCGCCGCGACCGCCATGTGGTGCTCGATGACGATGACCGTGTGGCCTTCGTCGACCAGACGGTGCAGCACGTCGATGAGGCGCTTCACGTCTTCCAAGTGCAGGCCCACGGTCGGTTCCTCGATGAGGTAGAGATTCGAGCGGTTCAGGGTCTTGAGGTTCTTGGCGGAGACGCGGCCTTTGGTCAGCTCGGTGACCAGCTTGATGCGCTGGGCCTCGCCACCGCTGAGAGTGGGCGAGGGCTGGCCGAGTTGGAGATAGCCGAGGCCGGTATCTGCCAAGAGTTTCAGCGGCGCGGCGATGCGCGGCTGGGACTCGAAGAACTCCGCAGCCTGCTCGATGGTCATGCGCAGCACCTGCCCGATGTTCTTCTCGCGGAAGCGCACTTCGAGCGTGGCGGGATTGTAGCGCATCTCGGCACAGGCCTCGCAGGGAACCCAGGTGCTCGGCAGGAAGTCCATCTCCAGCTTCACGCGTCCATTGCCCTCGCAGACGGGGCAGCGGCCGTCGCCGGTATTGAAGGAGAAGCGTGAGGCCTCGTAACCGCGCACCCGCGAATCCGGGAGCTGCGCGAAGAGCTTACGGATGTCATCGAAGACCTTCACGTAGGTGGCCGGGCAGGAACGGGAGGTCTTGCCGATCGGCGATTGGTCCACCTCGTAAATCGACTGCAGCTTGTCGAAGCCGCTGGCGGACTTCCATTTGCGGACGCCGGTCTTCTTGCCCTCGGCCTTCGCATTCTTCGCCCGTGCGGCATCCGCGATGCAGGAGTGCATGAGCGTGGATTTCCCCGAACCGGAGATCCCGGTTAGAACCGTGAGTCGCCCGAGCGGGATGCCGACATCGATGAACTTCAGGTTGTTCGCGCGGCAGCCTTCCACTTTCAGCAGCGGATGATTCTTCGGCACCGCACGGCGCTTGCCACGGGTCGGGTGGAGGATCGGATTCGAGAGGGCGCGATAAGTGGGCGAGGCAGAGACATCGAGCATGGTGCTGCCTTCTTCCTTCGCGGCCTTCTTACCTTTCTTGGGCGCCGCATTGATGCCCGGAACCGTGGGAGGTGGGCCCTGATAAACGATCTGTCCGCCCAAGCGACCGGCACCCGGCCCGAGGTCGATGAGATGATCCGCCCGCGCGATGGTATCCTCGTCGTGCTCGACGACGATCAGGCTATTGCCGCGGTCGCGCAGTGCGACCAAGGTCTCTAACAGCGCGGCATTATCGCGGGGGTGAAGGCCGATGGTCGGCTCATCGAGGACGTAAAGCACGCCGCGAAGATTGCTGCCGAGCTGCGCGGCCAAGCGGATGCGCTGACTCTCGCCGCCGCTCAAAGTGCGCGCCGAGCGATCGAGCTGGAGATAGCCCAGACCGACTTCCTGCAGGAAGGCGAGGCGCTGGCGGATCTCCGGCAGGATATCGCGGGCGATCAAACTTTCGCGATCTCCGGCCACCTTGAGCTTCTCGAAGTGCTGCGAGGCGTGCTCGACCGGCAAGCGGGCGAGATCCGCGAGCGGCGAGCCTTGGAAACGCACCGCGCGGCCCTCCGGATTCAGGCGGGCACCGTGGCAGGCGGGGCATTCCACCAGCTCCTCGTCTTCCATCCGCTCGATCTTGCGGTCGGCATCCATCTCCGCTTCCAGCACGGACTCATACTTCGAGGTATCGAGATGATGACGATGCTTCGGCACCATGCCATGGCCGCGGCACTCCTCGCACCAGCCGTGCGGCGAGTTGAAGGAGAAGAGACGCGGATCGAGCTCCTCAAAGGAGCGATGGCAGCTCGGGCAGCTCGCCTCGCTGGACAGCAGCATGAACTTCTTGTCCGGCGTGAAGAGCTTCAAGGTGCCCTTCCCGATATCGAGCGCGCGCGGGATCACGGTGCCGAGCGATTCCTCCGCGCCCTTCTTCGAGCCGACGGAAAGCTCGGCGACAACGACATCGATGTCGTGCTCCTTGAAGCGTTCCAGACGGGTGAAGCCCTCGGCATCCTTAAATTGCTTGTCGACCAGCAAGCGCGTGAAGCCCTGCTTGAGCGCCCATTCCGCGACTTCGGTGTGATAGCCCTTCCGTCCGCGGATCACGGGAGCGAGGATCGAAACCGCGCCCTTTTTGAGCAGGTCGCGCACGCTCTTTTCGATCGCGGCGAGCGACTGCTTCTCCACCGGCACATTGCAGTCCGGGCAATAGCGGGTGCCGAGCTTCGCATAGAGCAGGCGGACGAAGTTCCAGACTTCCGTCACGGTGGCGACGGTCGATTTCATCCCGCCCTGCGAGACCCGCTGCTCGATCGCCACGGTCGGCGGCAGGCCGGCCAAAGAATCGAGTTCGGGCTTTTCCAATTGCTCGGCGAACTGCCGGGCATAGGCGGACATCGAATCGAGGAAGCGCCGCTGGCCTTCCGCGAAGAGAATATCGAAGGCGAGCGTCGACTTGCCCGAGCCGCTGAGCCCGGAAACGACCACGAACTTGTCGCGCGGGATATCGATCGAGATGTTCTTCAAGTTGTGCTCACGCGCACCGCGCAGGGAGATCACATTCGCCTGCTTCGCCAGCGGCTGCGGCAGCATCGGCTCTTCCTTAAGACGCGCCGACCCCACGTCGCGGGGCGCGAGCATCGGCTGGAGATAGCGCGAGGTCTCCGTCTCCATCGCCGCGATCTGCTCCGGGGTCCCCTGCCCCACCAGCTGGCCGCCCTGCGCGCCCGCCTCCGGGCCGAGATCGAGGATCCAGTCCGCGCACTTGATCACGTCCAGGTTGTGCTCGATTACCAACAAGCTGTGGCCCGCATCTACCAAGCGCTGGAACACGCCGAGCAGGCGCTCGATATCCGAGAAATGCAGGCCGGTGGTCGGCTCGTCGAGGATCAGCAGCTTGGACAACTTCGAGTCCTGCGACTTCGGCCCGGCTTCGGCGAGAAGCTGGCAGAGCTTCAGACGCTGCGACTCACCGCCCGACAGGGTGTTAAGCGGCTGGCCCAGCTTGAGGTAGCCTAGGCCCACTTCCGCCAGCGGCCGGAGCAGCTTGCAGACCTGCTCATGGCGCTTGGCATGCGGGCTGGAGAGGCCCTCGGTCTCGCCGTAGAAAGCGATGGCTTCCTCGATCGAGAGATCAAGGATGTCCGCGACCGACTTGCCGAGGTAGTGGATATCCAGCGTGGAGGGCTTGTAGCGCCGGCCATTGCAGTCCGGGCAGGTCACGTGCAGGTCGGAGAGGAACTGCATCTCCACCTTCTCGCTACCGGCCCCGGCGCAACGGTCGCAGCGGCCCTCACCCGAGTTGAAGGAGAAGAAGCCGGTATTCAGGCCGCCCGCCTTCGCATCTTCCGTTTGCGCGAAGAGCTGGCGGATGGGATCGAAGGCACCCACCAGCACCGCCGGGGTCGAGCGCGGCGTGCGGGCCAGCGGTGACTGGTCCACCAACAGGACATCGCTCAAGTACTGCGTACCTCGTAGCTCCTTGACCGGTGCCGGATCGAGGTCGGACTCCTCCTTGCGCAGCTTCCGCGAGATGTTCGCGTAGATCACGTCGTGCGCGAGCGTGGACTTGCCCGAGCCGGACACCCCGGTGAGGCAGGCAAAGAGACCGAGCGGAAGCTCGAGATCGAGCCTCTTCAGGTTGTGCCGACTGGCACCGCGGATCTCGATCTTCTTCGCACCCGGCTTGCGGCGCTTCGCAGGCAGCGGGATGACGCGCTCGCCCGAGAGCCAAGGCAGGGTGCCCGTCTTGGCCTTTCCTTTCGCGCCGAAGGCGAGACCGTTCGATACCGGGCCTTGGAAGACAAGGCTGCCGCCGTGCTGCCCTGCCGCCGGACCGATATCCAGCAACTGGTCCGCGGCGCGCATGACGGCTTCCTCGTGCTCCACGACCACCAGCGTGTTCCCCTTGTCCCGCAGGCCGTGCATCACGCCGACGAGCCGGTGAATGTCCCGCGGATGCAGACCGACCGTAGGTTCATCGAGTACGAAGAGCGTGTTCGTCAGCGAGGCACCGAGACAGGTGGTAAGATTCACGCGCTCGATCTCGCCGCCGCTGAGCGTGCGCGCCGGGCGGTCGAGGGTCAGGTAGCCGAGGCCGACCTCGTTCAGATAATGAAGGCGCGAGGCGATCTCCGTGAGGATCAATTGCAGCGAGGCATCCGGCGCGGAGCCGAGGGTTTCCGGCCCGAGGTTCGAGAACCATTCGCGCAGGTCGGTGATCGGCAGGAGCCAGAGATCCGGCAAGGCCTTGCCCTCGATCTTGTAGCACAGGGCCTCCGGTTGCAGGCGCTTGCCGCGGCAAGTGCCGCAGGTGGTGTAGGAACGGTAACGGCTCAGGAAGATGCGGACATGCATCTTGTAAGCCTTCGTCTCCAGCCAATCGAAGAAGCCCTTCACGCCATACCAGGAACCCGAGCGCCAGATCTCTTCGAGGTCTTCCGGGCTGCTCGAACTACGATCCCCGTAGTAGACCCACTCGCGCTCGTCCTCCGCCATGTCTTCCCATGGCGTGTTGACGTCGACCCGGCGCTCCTTGCAGCAGCGCAGCAGGTCGCGCTGGCAATCCTCGCCACGCTCGCCTTGGAAAGGCTTGATCACGCCCTGGCGGATGGTGAGCGAGGGATCCGGCACGGCACGGTCCAGATCGAGCCCGATCACCCGGCCGAAGCCGCGGCACTTCGGGCAGGCACCAAGCGGATTGTTGAAGGAGAAGAGTGCGGGCGATGGCGGGCGGAGCGAGTTCCCCGTGGCCGGGTTCGTCCATGTCGAAGAGAAGGGCCGCGCCTTGAAGTCCGCACCGGAGGCCAAGGACACATGGCCTTTTCCCAAGGTAAAGGCGTGCTCCAAGGCTTCTAACAGACGCGTGCGGTTCTCCGGCGTGACCGGCAGGCGGTCCTGGATCACGGCGACGCCCTGCGATTTCGAGAGCTTCACCACCTTGCCCGCCTCATCCGTGCGGTGCACTTCCTTCCCGATCAGCACGCGCAGGTAGCCTTGCTGGTTCAGGAAGGGGAAAAGCTCCTCGCTCTTCGTCTCCGCCGGAATCGCCACCGGGAAAGTGACGAGAACCTGCTCGCCCGCGAGATGCTCGAAGGCCCATGCCGCCGCGGACTCCGGTGAATCCGGCCGGATCTCCTCGCCCGTGTCCGGATCATAGCCGCGCGCGGCCCGCGCATAGAGCAGCTTCAAGTAATCATTGATCTCCGTGAGCGTGCCGACCGTGGAGCGCGTGGTGCGGATGTTGTTCTTTTGCTCGATTGCGATCGCCGGCGGGATGCCATCGATGTGATCCACCACCGGCTTGTCCATGCGGTCGAAGAACTGCCGGACATAAGGCGAGAAGGTCTCCACGTAACGCCGCTGCCCCTCCGCATAGAGCGTGTGGAAGGCCAGCGAGGACTTCCCCGAGCCGGAGGGACCGGTCACCACGGTGAGCTGCCCGAGCGGGATATCGAGGTCCAGCCCCTTCAAATTATGCTGCCGGGCACCTCGGATGCGGATGGCGGAAACAGCAGGCGCGGACTCGGACGGCTTCTTCTTCGCGGGCACGCGGGGAGACTAGGCGGGAAGCGCGGAATCGCCAGCGGAGTTTTCGGGAAAATGTGGTCAAAAGAACAGTTATCCCGAAGCCCCCTATTTCTGCGCCGCCCAGCGCAGGATCTCGGCTTCCGCGAGCGGCGCTTCTGCCAGCTCTAGGCGATCCTCGGCATCCGCGGCGCGATAGGCTGCACCGATATCGAAGCACGCGAATTTGCCCCCCGTATGGTGCAGAAGCAGCGGATTCGGCGCGGCCAGCATCGCGGCTCCCTTGTAGGTGCCGATGCGACGGAGGCCCGGTGCAAAGGTGCCCGGTCCGAGGAAGTTCTCGTCCAAAGAGAAATCCAAAGCCGAGCAATCCACGGCCAATCCATCTGCAGCCGGCGCCGCCAGCATGGCCCATAGACTGCCCCTCCCGCTTCCCGAAAGCAGCACGCGATCCACCGCCGGCAGCTCACGCAGCATCTGGCACACGGTGATCAAAGCCCCCACCTGCTTCTGCAGCGAGGTCCGGTTGTAAGTGGTGAAGTGGTTCGAGATCTCGTCCGCCACGGCATCTTCCGCAGCCCCTTTGAAGGTCATGACCGTGACACCGTCGCGGCGCTCGATCTGCAGCTTGTCCGGATCCACTGCCAAGTCTCCCGTGACCTTGATCAAGACTGTTCCCTCGACCTGCTCCCGCGCCACCCACTCGGCCGATGGGGGAGACTTCTTCTCACGATCCGCCGGTGTCCAATCGGTCTGCAAGGTGTGACGCCACGCCGGGAAAAGCTCCGTCCTGAAACGCTCGAGAGCCGCTTGATCCCGCGGCACCAACTGCTTCCAGTGATTGCGCTGGGCCTGCTTCCGCGCCTTGATGAACTCTTCCATGCTCAGCGCATCGTCCGGCAGCTTGCCCGGGAAGACGCGTAGGACATCATCCGGCTCTTTCTGGTAAGGCGCCTCCTTGAACGAAACTGCCTCCGGATGCTCCAGCAAGTGCCGGCCCAGCCACTCGTACATGGCTTCGCGGCTTTGCTGGTTGTAGTTATGCGGGGCCTCGAAGCGCTGGTAGTTCAGCTTCTCCTCCGCGCCGAGAAGCTTGTAGATACCCGCTACCGCCGGGCCTTCCACCTCCATGGTCGCCTTGGTCCAATCGCCGGTGGCACCGATGATCAACTGCGGCCTGGGTGCTGCTGCCGCTGCGATCTCCATGTTCGAGTGATCCACCCGCAGGCCCGGAGCGTTCTCGCAGATGCAGCCGCCCTGCATGCTATGGCTCACCATCACCACGGGCACCTGCGCGGCGAGCCTGCCATCCACCGCGGCGAGCATGAAAGTCTGCGTGCCGCCCCCGGATTCACCGGTGCAGGCGAGGCGCTTCCGGTCGACATCCGGCAGGCTCTCCAGAAAGTCCAAGGCGCGGATGCTGTTCCAGAGCTGCAAGCCCATCGAATTGATACCCCAGAGCTGGTCCTCCGCACGCGCCCCGAATTTGCGGTGGCCGCCGTCGGCTTCGGTTCCATCGGCGAAGCGCGTGTCGTTGTAGCCGACCATGTCGTACGAGAAGGCAATCATGCCCATCCGCGCGAGACCGATGCAGCGCGCCGGGATACTTCCGTTCCCTTCATCCGCCAAGCGGCCTTGGTCCCAATGACCATGAGGATTCAGCACCGCGGGAAAGGGTCCTGCGCCCTTGCCCAAAGGCCGGTAAAGATTTCCCGCCAAGTAAAAGCCGGGATAGGGCTGCAGGTGGACCTTCTCGATCGAGTAGCCATCGCGCTCCACCTTGTCGAAGACCACCGCATTCAAGGGCCCCTTCTCCGGCAGCGGCCAAAGCCCGCAGCTCACGAGGATCTGCTCCCGGATCTCCTTCACCCGCGCCTGCCATGCCTCGCGTGATTCGACTTCCGGGAAGTTCCACGGCGAGTTGTGGGTCTTGGGTTCCGCCGACAGGGGCAGCGTCAGAGAAGCGAGCAAAAGAAACACACGCACCGGACAATAGAAGACAGCTGCAAGCCGGAAGCCCAGCAATCTCTCCGTCCAAAAGGGCCTTATATCGTTCCCATCCCGCGCTTGCTCCCCACCCGTCCCGATGCCATCAGGGGCCGTGGACTCCATGGAACAAATCGTCGCCCGCGAGTTGGGCGCGGAGGGCATCGCCCGGATGGTCGCGGGCTTCTACCGCCGCGTGAAGACCGACGATCTGATCGGCCCGCTTTATCCGGACGACGATTGGGAGGGCGCGGAGCAGCGCCTGCGCGAGTTCCTGCAGTTCCGCTTCCTCGGCGATGAATCCTACATCGCGAACCGTGGCCACCCGCGCCTGCGGATGCGGCACTTTCCCTTCGTGATCAAGGAAGCCCACCGCAACCGCTGGATCGAACTGATGGAAGCGGCGATGGACGAAACGAACATCACCGGCGAGGCCCGCGCGGTGATCTCGCCCTTCTTCGCGCAAGTCGCCGAGGCGATGCGAAACCACTGAGCCGGGTCACTCCGGCAGCAGGCGCTTGCCGGAGAGCTTCCCACCCTCGGTGTTCTCGCCCGCGAGCTTGTTGGTGTCCTCACCCATGATCAGCCGGTCAACGGTCGCCCAGTTCACCCACTTGATGGCATAGGTGCGCTGGCCGTCCCCGTCCGATTCGAGCTTCCAGGTTCCTTGGTCCCGCAAGGTGGCGGCCGTGCCGTCCGCATTGAAGATGTAAATGGCCTGGCCGTTGTCGAAGGCCCAAGCGCCGATGAATTTGTCCTCTCCTCCCGCGACGGTGGCCGGGGGAATCTTCAAGCCCCGCACCACTTCGCCCGTGGGGTTCTTGCCCTCCAAGGTCTGGCCGTCCGGCGCCACGGTCGCTTCGATCGTCCAGTCTTCATCCCACGTGAGATCGAAATGAGAGCCGCTATCGTCGCTCGACTTCAGCTTCCAAGTGCCGGGGTTGCCACCGTTGCGGCGGGTTAGAGTGCCATCATCGCGGAAGGTGAAGAGATCCTTGGCCTGCCACACCCACACTCCCACCAGCACCTTCAGACCACCGCCGCCGGAGGCAAGCGCCGAGGCTTTTTCCCCCTGCACGCCGAGGGTCGCCACCCACTTCTCCAGATCCCCCGCCACGGTGATGCGGCGTTCCAAGGTCGGCTTCAACTCCGGCGTGGCGGTCTCCGCCGCTGCCTTCACGCGCGTGACATAGGAATCCCGGATCCGCGCGGCCTTCGCATTGAAAGAGGCATCGATCGCCGCCTGCTTGTCCGCGCAGTAGCTCACCACCTTCCGCATCTGGTCGGACATGCGGAAGCTACCGTCGCCCGGTATTTTCGCCGGCACCCGGTTGTTCCGCACCGATTGCTTCAGCAAGTTCACGTCACGCTTCCATGCCGAGACCTCGTTCTTGCTCAGGTCGTTCAGCCAGGTATCGAGATCCCAGTGGAAGGTCTTGGCATTCGCCGCCAGCTCCTTGTCCCGATCCTTGCCCAAGTTCGCCAGGAGATCCTTCGCCTTCGTTTCAAGATCGGCCAGGTCCGGCGGCAGCTTCATGTCCACGATCACCGGCGCAGCCGAGGGCTTCGCCTTCACCGGCTTGGAGGGCCACTGGATGACGAAGCCGGAACTGCGCGCGGCGGGGTAGACATTCACCCATCCCGCACCCGGCATGAGCTTCAGCCGGCCGCCCGGCTGGCCGTCCTGGGTGTCGTCCGTCCAACGGGTGTACCCCCAATCCTCGCCGCTGGCCCAGGACCAAGCTTCCTCGTCGCGCGTGCCGCCGAGCCAGAAGCCGTCATCGGAATCGCCCGGGAGATGCTCGTTGAGCCAGAGACTTGCCTCTTCCGTGGGCAAGGACATCAGCCTCCCGCCGGCGCTCTCCGCCAAGCCGCTGGCCACGGTGTAGCTCCCCGGTACGCTGGCGATGTAGATCCGCCCGCCCGAGTGCTGCAAGGTGCCGGGAGGATAAACGGGCACTCCTGCGGAGATCGATTCACCGGTGCGCTTCAATACTTCCTCAAGCGCCGCGGGGTTCGTCCCGTCAGCACGCCACTGGATCGCGAAGGGATAACGGTCCCCGGGCTCGCGGGCCTGCAGGCCGCCCTTGCTATCGAGGATCACGTAGGGACCTTCACCTTCCGGCTTGAGCGTCTCCTGCCACGGCGTGCCATCCACCCAGGACCAAAGGTCCTCACCGGAGCTGCCCGCTCCGATCCACAGACCGGCCTCTGCTCCGCCCTCCGCCGCGGGCATCAGCAGCTGCAGCTTGCCCAGATCTTCCTCCGTCTTCGCGACGAAGAGGTGCGCGCCATGCTCTGCGGCAAAGGTGGATGCCGCGCCCCAGCTCATCGGTGCCGGCACCACCATGAAGTGGGTGTCCCCAAGAGCGACGCTGCCATAGGGCATCTCGCCCCGCTCACCGGAAACCAGTCTCCGCTGCAAACGCGAGAGCGCCTTGAGCGGGGATTCCTCCCGCACGATTGGCGCGGGTTTCTTCTTCTCCGGCTTGTCCTCCCGCTTCGCCGGATCGGCGGAGGTCGAACGCTTCGTATCCCGCTCGGCCGGGATCACGCGATCCTCGCTCGGGGTGAAGGCCTTCTCGACCTCCGACACCGCCCGCTTGATATCGGCATTCGCCTTCTTGATGGCATTCACCTTCGACCACACCACCGCACCGATGACGATCGCGATCGCCAGCATGACCAAACCCTTGACCGCTCCGGCCGAGGACGAGGAAGCGCGGGTCGCCGTGCGGCGGGGCGCGGGTGAGGACAGATAATCCGAGGTGGCCGGAACATTCCGCCGTGGCCCCCCCGGAGCCTGCTGCGGCAGAGCGGCGGGAAGCGGCTGGCCGAGCGGTGAGAAGGGCCGGCGCAGCCACGCCTCCAGATCCGCGGACATCTCCTCCGCCGTCTGGTAGCGCAGGTCCGCCACCGGGTTCATCGCCTTTTCGCAAATGCGGTCCAGCGTGGTGTCGCAGCCGGCCAGCTTCGAGGGCGGGATGATCCCCTCGTACGGCGGGCAGCGCCCGATCAGCAGTTCATAGAGCACCACGCCGAGTGCAAAGAGATCCGAGCGGCGGTCCGCTTGCTCCGGGTGGTGCAGCACCTCCGGCGCCACGTAGCCCGGCGTGCCCATCACCAGGCCCGCACCGTCCGAATCCACCGGCCGTGCCAGCCCGAAGTCGCCGATCTTCGGCACCGCGCGTGGCGTGAGCAGGATGTTGGCTGGCTTGATGTCGCGGTGGATCACCCCGTTCTCGTGCGCGTGGGCGAGACCATCACAGATGCCCTTCACGATTCCCACGGCTTGGCCGGGATCCACCTTCAGATTCTGCGCGGAGTAGAACAGCGATTTGCCGTTCACGTACTCCATGACGATGTACGGCATGCCGTCCACCTCGCCATAGTCGTACACGCCGATGAGGTTCGGGTGGTTGAGCTTGGCCATCGCCTTCGCCTCCGTCTCGAAGGAGGCCACGAAGGCGGCATCCTCCCCGAGCTCCCGCGGCAGGATCTTGATCGCCACATCCCGATCCAGACGGCGCTGCTGCGCCTTGTACACGGCACCCATCCCGCCCTTCGCGATGAAGGCCTCAAATTCATAAGCCGGCAGCAGGGCTGCCATGGCTTCCAGGGTGGGTGCTTCGAAGTTATCCAAACTCATCGGAGGAGATGCAGACGCGGCATATCACAAGGCCGCGGGGCTGGCGATTGGAACCCTGACGCCAAATTCACAATTCCCCGCCCGATCCCGCGTTTTCGCGGGCGCCTCACTCCTCGATGCGCTCGCCGGAGATCTTGGCGCCGTGGTTATTGGTACCCTTGAAGCTATCGCCGTTCTTGGCCAGCGTGAAGGTATCGGTGTAGCCGGAGCCCCAGCGCACGGTATAGGTCCGGGTGCCGCCTTCTTCGGAATCGAGCGTCCACTTGCCGCCGTCGTTGCCCTTCGAGACCGTGGAATCCGAGCGGAAGATCGCCTTGGCATTCCCCCACTGCCAAGCATCCACGATCGGGTCACTGCCCTTGAGGATGCGCCAAGCCGTGATGGTGTTACCGATCTGGTTCTTGCCGTTCATTTTGTTGCCATCGGCGGAAACCGTCACGACATCCACCCAGCGACCGTTGTTCCACGAGAACTGATAGCTGTCGGAGCCCGGCTCCTCGCGCTTCCACTCGCCCTTGTTCTTGTTGGTCTCGTTGAAGAGCGAGCCATCCGGCCGGATGATCACGATATCCGCGCTCATCCAGACCCAGCGTCCGCTCAGGTCGAGTTCGGCCCCGTCGATAGCCGCGGAAGCCTCCATCACCTCTTCCTCTTCTTCACCGGCCTCTTCACCCTTCACGAAGGAAACCCAGCCCTTCAGCTCGGCCGCCTTTTTCACCCGGGCTTCCGCCGCCTTGGCGGCTTTGGGATTCCCGGCAAGACTCTTCGCTCGGTCTGCCATGCGCGCGGCGTAAGAGGTGCGGGCGCGCTCCGCCTTCGAGTCGAAGTCGGCATCGATCTCCTTCTGTTTCGCTGCGGCACGCTTGGCCAAATCTTCCATTTTCGGGGAAAGGCGCACGCCGCTATCGGGACCGATTTTATCCGGCACCCGGTTCTCCTTCACCAACGTCTTGAGGAGCGTGACATCCCGGTTCCAAGTGGCCTGGTCGTTTTTGCTCAGATCTTTGTGCCAGGAGTCGATACCCCAGGTGAAGCTCTTGGCGTTCTCCGCCAGCTTCTTGGAGCGCTCTTCGTCGAGCTTGGCCAGGTAGTCCTTCGCGATCTTGTCGAGGCTGGCGATCTCCTCCGGAAGATCCTCCGTGGAAAGTGCATCGTCTTCCGCCGCGTCCTTCGATCCGGATGCGTCCTTGCCGGAGTTCTCACCGGCATTCACCAGCGCATCCGGAAGCTCGGGAACCGAGGCACCATCCTTGCGCCACTGGATCACGAAGGGATAGCGGTCCACCCGCTCCCGCATCTGCGGCGCACCCTGTGCGTCCACGATGACATAGACGCCTTCGCCCCCGGGCTTCACGGAGAGCTCCCAAGGCGAGCCATCCACCCACATCCATGCATCGGCACCGGTCATGCCGGCACCGATCCACAAGCCGGCCTCGGCACCGCTTTCCGCTTCCGGCATCAGGGCCGACACCTTGCGAAGGTCGGCAGGTGTGAGAGCCATGAAGAGCTGCGCCCCGTGCATCGTCGCGAAGGAAGACGCAGCGGTCCAACTAAGCGGGCGCGAGACGACCATGAAATAGCGGTCGCCCAGCAGCGTCGCTCCCTTGGGCATCTCCTCGCGATTGCCGCTGGCCAGCTTCTCCCGCAGACGCCCGAGCGATTCCATCGGGGTCTCGTTGGTCTCCTTCTTGGCGGTCGCGTCGTCGGACTTCGCCTTCTTGTCGGCCTTCGGTTTGGACGAGCCGCTCTTATCATCGGCAGCGGGCGGCACCTGCGCCGCGGCTGCTTGGAAACCCGCGGTCTGCGCCTTCTGACCGTTGCTGAACATGGACCAGCCGATGGCCCCGACCGCCACCACAGCCGCCAGACCGAGCAAACCTTTCATGCCGCCGGAGGAGCTCTCCGCCTTCGAAGGACGATAGCCACCGCTCATCGCACCCACGCGCCTGATCCGGCCCTTGGGCGCAGCCGGAGCCGCTGCTGCCGCCGCCGGGTTCGTGGCGCGGCGCATCCAGGCATCCAGATCCGCGGACATTTCTTCCGCGCTCTGGTAGCGCAGGTCCGCGATCCGGTTCATCGCCTTGTCGCAGATACGGTCGAGCGTCACGTCACAGCCGCAAACCACCGAGGCCGGCGGTTGATAGTCGTACGGCGGGCAGCGCCCGATCAGAAGTTCATAGAGCACCACGCCAAGTGCGAAGAGATCCGAGCGGCGGTCGGCATGATCCGGGTGATGCAGTACCTCCGGTGCCACATAACCCGGCGTGCCCATCACGATGCCGGTGCTGTTTCCCGCAGGACGCGCCAGACCGAAGTCGCCGATCTTCGGCGTCACCTTCTCGTTGAGCAGGATGTTCGCCGGCTTGATGTCGCGATGGATCACGCCGTTCTCGTGCGCGTGGGCAAGGCCGTCGCAGATGCCCTTCACGATCGTGACCGCCTGGATCGGATCGACCGCCATCTGATAAGCGGAGTGGAACAGCGATTTGCCGTTCACGAACTCCATGACGATATAAGGCATGCCATCGACATCACCGTAATCGTACACGCCGATCAGGTTCGGATGGTTAAGCCGCGCCATCGCCTTGGCTTCGGTCTCGAAGGATTGGCGGAACTCCGGATCTTCCCCGAGTTCGCGCGGCAGGATCTTGATCGCCACGTCGCGGTCCAAGCTACGCTGACGCGCTTTATAGACGGCACCCATGCCGCCTTGCGCGATGAAGGCCTCGAAATCATAGGCCGGAAGCAAGGCCGCGAGCATTTCAAGGGATGGAGCTTCGAAGGAGTCGGTGCTCATGAGGAGGGATAGACGGTGGACTTAACAGAAATTCGCCGGTCGCTGCGATTGTAGAACCGCCGACATTTCATAACGCCGACGTACGCAAAACTTGCGCCTTGTTTACGCGTATTTGTACGAGTTGACACATATCGTGACTAATTCTTGGGGGGAATATTCATTTCTTCACGGAATCTTCACGTAACCCGCCGCTGCAATCCTACGCGCGTCCCCCGATCAAGGGACACAGGTCCGGGGGGTGGGATCACATGCAAACGAAAGCGCTCCCGAAACATCCGGGAGCGCTCTCCGAAAACAATCCGGCACCGCTGCGGTGCCTCTCACCCGTCACTCGCCCGACGCGGGTTCGGACTCTTCCGCAGGCGGAGCGGCCGGCTCCTCTTCCTTGGGTGCTTCTTCAGCTTTCGGGGGAGCGGCAGGTGCCGGTGTCGCTTCCGGCTTGGCGGGCGCGGTGCCCGGCTTGGGAGCGACCGGTGGAGTACCGGGCTTCTGCGCCTCTTCCTTCGGAGCCGGGGGCTTCTCGTGCTCGCGCTTCGCTTCCGCAATCTTGTTCCAGAGGAAGGCCAGCGCCCCGATCACCACGGCACCGATCAGGATATGCTGCAGCAGTGCCCAATCGGTCCCACCCTTCTTCTTGCGATGCACCACCGGAGCGGGTGCACGACGGCGCGGCGCGGTGTGGGCGATCGGCACCGGCTGCATCCGTCCGGGCGGCCGCTGCATGGTCCGCAGCGTGGTCGTCTCGCCGAGCTTGTTCGCCCAAGCTTCGAGATCGTGCGCCATCTGGTCCACGGTTTCATAGCGCCGCTCCGGATTCGGATCGGTGGCCAGCCTCCAGATCGCGTCCAGGCGTTTGTCGCAATGCACCACGCTGGAAGGCGGCGGCGAGTCTTCCTCCGACTTCTGGCCGGTCAGCAATTCATAGAGGATCACGCCCACCGCGAAGATATCCGTGCGGCGGTCGCAGTGCTCGGGATTGTCGTAGATCTCCGGCGCGGTGTAGCCCGGTGTGCCCATGATCAGGCCCGGGCCTTCCGCCCAGTGCGGGCGAGCCAGGCCGAAGTCGCCGATCTTCGGCACCACCTTCTCGTTGAGCAGGATGTTCGCCGGCTTGATGTCACGGTGGATCACGCCGTTGTCATGCGCGTGAGCCAAGCCGTCGCAAATCCCCTTCACGATCGCGGCCGCCTGCTCCGGGTCCACCGCCAGATTGTAGGCGGAGTGGTAGAGCGACTTGCCGTTCACATACTCCATCACGATGTAGAGCATGCCGTCGATCGCGCCGAAGTCGTACACGCCGATCAGGTTCGGGTGGTTCAAGCGGCCCATCGCTTTCGCCTCGGTCTCGAAGGACTGGCGGAAATCGGGATCATCCCCCAGCTCGCGCGGCAGCACCTTCACCGCCACATCGCGGTCCAGCGCGATCTGGCGGGCTTTGTACACCGCTCCCATCCCGCCCTGCGCGATGAAGGCATCGAAACTATAGGCGGGCAGAAGCTGGTTGAGGGCTTCCAGCGTTGGGGCTTCAAAGGACGACTCGGAACTCATCTTAGGCGACTGCGGAAATAGCGGGCCGGGACCGGCTTGGCCAGTGGAAGACGTGACTTCACGCTACAGCGGCGCGTGGTAAACGATCCATTCGGGGACTTTAATGACAAAATTGTAAATCATATGCAGCGCGATCGCCGTGGCGAGATTCCCGCTGGCCGCAAAACACAAGGCACAAGCCGCTCCGAAAATGCCCACCGACACCAGCCCGTAGGGCTCGTAGAAATGCACCACGGCAAACACCGCCGAGGAGAACAAGGTTGCGGCCGGAACCCGGATCCCGTTTGCCAGCGAGCGGAATAGCACCCCGCGATACAGAATCTCCTCCGCCACCGGAGCAGCCAGACAGGCCGATACCAAAGCAAGCACGAGACCCCACCAGCCTGCCTCGGACGCACTCAGCCCGCCCGTGGGGTCATGGATCATCCGCCCCGCGAAGCCCTCCTTGAGACCGAAGTCGATCGCCGTGAGCAGCGCGAAAGTGCCGAAGATCATGAACAGATCCGGCTTCGCGAAAAGCCCCAGCCGGCTGCTCACATGCCCGCCCCGGCGATACAAAAAGCCCAGCGCCACCAAGGCCGGAAGGAATCGCGTGCCTCCATCCAGCAGGGCCAGCACCGGTGGCTCGAGGTAGATCGGCTGGCCTCCGAGTTCCCCGGAGATCACCCCGCTCAAAAGACGCTCGAAGCCCACCGCCGCCAAATACGCCAAAAGGAACACTCCCAGACCAAGATTCGTGGAAATCCGCCCCGGATAGCCCTGCGGTCGAGAGCGCAACGCACGCCCGAAGGCCCGCAGCGTGCGCGGGATAAAAAACACGCCGACACCCGCCAGCACCCAGACCGCCCCGCGGCACACCACCGCGCGCAAGGCGAGCTCTCGATTCCGCGAGTCCTCCTCCGCCGTCCGCGGAAGCAGTGCCACCGTGGGTGACCCTTGCTCGCCGAAGCCGATCAGATACTGCCGGTCCCACCAAGTGTCCTCCCCATCCGCCACCCGCGCGATGATGGCCCGCGGATCCGGGGGACCCGGCAGGCGCGGGTCCACGAAAGGCCCCCGCACCGGATTGTTGCCATGGCGGATGGCGTCCAAGATCGCCAGCGCGTACGCGCCTTCCAGATCCAGAGCGTTTTCGGTGCCCAGAATCGCCAAGGACTGCACCGAGGTCTGGATCGTCTCCTTCAGATCGCCAATGCCAGCCGCCTTCCGCAGCCACGGCGGAAACTCCCGGGCCGATTCCGCCAAGCGCAGGTCCCGGTCGATCTTCACCAGCGCCATCCGCGAGGCGTCCTGATCGTACCCCATCTGCTGGCCGAAGTGGTTGTCCCACAGCCACACTCCCATCAGGAACAGGAGTAGCGCCAAGAACGGCTCCGGCACGCGACGGCGCAGGATCTGACGATAGGGGTTGTCCGCCTTTTTTGCCGCGCGCGCTTCGATGCACGGCATTATCCGGGTTTTTTTGAAAAACCGCAAGTCTCACCGACAATCACGAAATATTAAATAAGGTCCCCTCCCACCACAAACAGGCTGACTGGCCGGGTTCCGCCCGCCCCTCAGATTTGCCTCAGACTTTTACTTCCACGGGGGCACAAGTTATGCCCTAACTTTATTTGAAGGCCTGTTTCCCCTTCAGGCCCTGAACCCTCCTTGATCTTATGATCAAAACCCTACCCGCCTTCGGGCGCCCGTCTGCGCACCCGGGTGCATTCACCCGCCGGTCCCGCGCCCTGCTCGATCTGCGTAACTTCGCGCTATGTTCCAGCGCATGGCCTGCCGCCGCCACGGCCGCCTCCGCCCAAGCGGGCCCCGGCGATTGGGTCGCTCCTCATCCCTCCGGTGCGTTCCCCGCCGAGATCATGGTGACCTATCCCCTCGGGGTGTATGCCAAGATAGCGGCCGGCTATTACAGTACCCTTCTCCTCCGGGCGGATGGCAGCCTCATGGCTTCAGGAGGTGCCGCTATTCCCCCACAGGGTCGCACGGGGATCAATGCCATCGTCGCCGGGAGCGGCCATATCGTGGCGCTCAAGCAGTATGGCGAGGTCGTGGCTTGGGGGAAAAATGATCTCGGTCAGACCACCGTGCCCGTAGCCGCCCAGAGCGGTGTTACCGCCATCGCTGCCGGATCCAATCACACGGTGGCTCTCAAGAATGGCTGCGTCATTGCATGGGGTGAGCCCTACAGCGGCCAACTCAATGTGCCGGTAGAAGCTGGCTCCGGTGTCATTGGCATCGCCGCCGGATCCTCCCACACTGCTGTCCTCAAGCAGAATGGCACCGTCCTCGTATGGGGCGGCACACACTTCGTGCGCGCCATACCTCCGGAAGTACAAGGCCAGACCAAAGCGATCTCCGCCTTGGCCGGCTTCACCCTGGCTCTGAGAAATGACGGCAGCGTCGTGGGCTGGGGCGTCGACGGCCAACTCACCGTACCGGCGGATTTCCAAAGCGGCATCGTCACGATCGCCGCCGGTGGCCCCAGCCTCGGCCTCAAACAGGATGGCAGCGTCGTCGCTTGGAACTCCACCGTCCCGGCTGCCGCGCAGAGCGGCGTCACCGCCATTGCCGCAGGAGCGGGTCACTCCATCGCCCTCAAGCAAGACGGTAGCGTGGTGATATGGGGCAACTCTAACAACGCCACATTTCCCGCGGGTATCAGCAGCACCGTCATCGACATCACGGAAAGCTCCGCCCACACCATGGCTCTTCGGCAAGACGGCACCGTCGTCGGCTGGGGGAGTTCCACGCCCTACAGTCTGATTCCCCTGCCCGCCGCCGCCCAAAGCGGCGTCACCGCTCTCGCCGCGGGTGAGTTTCACAGCCTCGCCCTCAAGCAGGATGGCAGCGTCTTCGCCTGGGGAAGAAACGATAGCGGCCAAGCCACCGTGCCCTTGGAAGCCCGGAGCAACATCGTGGCCATCGAAGCCGGACGGGATCACAGCGTCGCCCTCAAGCAAAACGGCGGCGTCGTGGCTTGGGGAAGAAACGAGAACGGCCAAGCCACCGTGCCCTTGGAGGCACAGAGCGGGGTCGCGGCCGTCGTCGCGGGCGAGTATCACACCGTGGCCCTCAAGCAGGACGGGACCATCGTCTCCTGGGGTGCCACCTTCAGCGGCCTTGCCCCGGTACCGGTGGAAGCGCAAAGCGGCGTCTCCGCCATCGCCGGGGGCTGGGCGCACACCTTGGCCCTCAAGAACGGCAAGGTCATCGCCTGGGGCTACAATCCTTGGGGCTCAATCTCCGTGCCGGTTGCGGCCCAGAGCGGCGTGGTCGCCATCGCCGCCGGTAACAACATCAGCCTGGCCCTCAAGCAGGACGGCAGCGTGGTGACCTGGGGCAGGAACGACACCGGAGGCATCACCCCACCGCAGGAAGCGAAGGCCGGGATCAGCCAGATCGCCTGCAGCCCGATGTCCGGGCGCGCCTACTATCGTCTTAGTACTTCACCTCAACCCTACGTGCGCGACGAAGACGGCGACGGCCTCGGCGACGAGGTGGAAGCCCAACTGGCGGCACTCGGATTCGACCCTTACGTGAGCCAGCCGGAAATGGTCGCAGCGCTTTTCGCCGGTGCCAAGCATGCCGGCCTCTACACGACCAGCCAGGTCCAACCCATCTCTCCCGGCAGACCGCAGATGTCCCGCAACGCGCAAACAGGAAAGTTCAAGCTCAGCTTGGACTGGCGGACCCTCACCCCTCTCGCGGGCGCTCCTCCCTCTCCTGCAGACGTCTCGGTCAACGGGCTCGGAGACATCGAGTTCCAATTCAGCGGCCCCGCTTCCGCAGCCTTCCTTCACGTGGACGCAGAGTAAACCCACCCACTGGCCATGAACCCCCTCGCTCCCATGATCGAAACCCTTTCTCCCGCCAAGCGCGGGTCGCGATTCAACCCCAGACTCCGGACAGATTTGTTCTACCGCTCAGCGATCGGGGTCCGAGTCTGCGCCTTGCTCGCTGTCGCCATGACCGGATCCAGCTCGGCCTCCATCGGCGAATGGATTTACTTCGGTTCTCAGTACGGACCGATCCCGCCGGCCATCGCCGCGCCGGGTCCGAGCAAAATCGCCGCGGGCCTTGGTCACACCGCCATCCTGAGACCGAATGGTGATGTCATCGCCTGGGGAACAAATCACCTCGGCCAGACCAATGTACCGTTTGCGGCGCGAACTGGCGTGACCGGCCTCGCTTCCGGACTCAATCACACCATTGCTCTCAAGCAGGACGGCAGCGTCGTCGCCTGGGGTGACAACTCAAAGGGTCAGACCGACGGACTACCGCAAAGCGGCGTCACCGCCATCGCTGCAGGAGCCAATCACAATCTGGCACTGATGCAAGACGGCAGCGTCGTCGCTTGGGGTGACCCTGCCGAGGGCAAGATCACGGTGCCGACGGCGGCCCAGAGCAACGTGATCGCGATCGCCGCGGGACTTAATCACAGCCTCGCCCTCAAGCAGAACGGCAGTGTCGTGGCTTGGGGCACCAATATCTCTTTCGCCTCCTCGGTCCCGGCCGGCGGCGAAAGCGGAGTGGTGGCCATCGCCGCAGGTGGCGACGGAAGCTTGGCCCTCAAGCAGGACGGCACTGTTCTCGCCTGGGGCTCGCTCTCGAACGCGCCGGGGCCCGCGCTGAGTGGCGTGACCGCCATCGCCTCGGGGGGCAACGTCGGGGGTGCACACGCCTTGGTCCTCAAGCAGAGCGGCGGAGTCATCGCTTGGGGCTGGACCAGTCATAACCAATCCGTCGTGCCTGCTACGGCACTAAGTGGCGTGGTCGCCATCGCCGCAGGGCCCTTCAATAGCATGGCGATCAAGCAGGATGGCAGTGTGGTAGGCTGGGGATTCAATAGCCACGGTCAAAGTTCCGTTCCGACCACCATCCAAAGCAACATCGTCGCCATCACCTCCGGTCAAGCTCACAGCGTGGCCCTGAAACAGGATGGCAGCATCGTCGCCTGGGCTTCGAATAACAGCTTCGGGCAGATCACCGTGCCGCCGGAGGCGCAGAGCGGGGCCACCGCCGTTGCTGCAGGTCAGAACCACAGTCTGGTTCTGAAACAAAACGGCAGCGTCCTCGCCTGGGGCTATAACTCCAATGGCCAGGCCACGGTGCCGCTCGCCGCGCAGAGCGGTGTCGCCGCCATCGCAGCAGGTGGCAGCCACAGCTTGGCCCTCAAGCAGGACGGCAGCGTCGTGGCTTGGGGCGAGAATACCCACAGCCTGAACACGGTGCCGCTCGCCGCCGGGAGTGGCGTCGTCGCCATCGCCCACGGCTTTGGCCATTGCCTGGCTCTCAAGCAGGACGGCAGCGTTGTGGCTTGGGGAAGCGGCTACTTTGGCGAAGGTCACGTGCCCGCAGCAGCTTTGAGCGGCGTCACTGCCATTGCCGCAGGCGGCTCTCACAACCTGATCCTCAAGCAGAATGGCTGTGTCGTCGCTTGGGGATACAATGAATTCAGCCAAGCCACGGTGCCGCCCGCAGCGCGGAGCGGTGTCGTTGCCATCGCCGCGGGCCTCAATCACAGCTTGGCCATCAAACAGGATGGCAGGGTCGTGATCTGGGGGAGCAACACCTACAACCCCTCCGTGATCGTGCCCAAGGAAAGTCTGGCAAGTGCCAGTCGGGCCGTGGCTGGCGGGAATGCCATGGGGACCTTCTATCGCCTCGGCTTGCCCCAGCCACTACCCTTGGCTGCCCCGGGCGATCAGGATGGTGATGGCCTCAGCGATGTTGCGGAAGTCCAGTTGGCAGCATTCGGCTTCAACTATGCGGTGAGCCAACCGGATCTGGTCGCCGCCTTCTTGTCCACGGTCACCAACGCCAGCGCGGACTTGGGGCTTCACACCCCGGCCCAGCTCCAGGCCCTCAATCCCGGCAAGACCCTGATCGGCCGCAGCGCCACCACCGGGAAGTTCGCACTGACCCTCGATTGGAAGAAGTCCACCGATCTCAGTTCCTTCACCGACTTCCCCGCCGCCCCGGCGGAAGTCTCCGTGGGCGGCTCCGGAAGCATCGACTTCGAGTTCGAGTCTCCCGAGACAAAGGCCTTCTTCCTGCTCAACGTCGACTGACGCAGGGCCTGAACTTGGGGTCGACGTCTCGGGCTACCTTTTTGAACCTCCGGGCCTCCGAACCTTTGGGCTCGCCCGGGGGCCCGGCCCCTCCCAAATTCCGCGGCGCGCATGTTATTCACCGTTGCCGCCGCCGGATCCCGGACCTTTCCCGAGTTGCTCGCCAGCCAAGCGGCGGACCGGGTCATCCTCGGCACCTTCCTCGCCGCCGCGCTCCTCTTCGCCGTCTTCGCGCTCATCCACGCGATCCGGAAACCCCGGCACGCTCCTCCCGCCCTGCCGCTTCCCGCCAGCGGGGAAGCTCCGGCCGTCCCTTCCTCCGAAGGCCCGCCGCCTCTCCCCTCCCCGGATCCCTACGTCCCCCCCTGGTCGCTCAGCGCGGCGCCACTGGAGCCCGCCACCGGCCCCGCCCGGATCTTCCAATACTTCAAGGTCCCGACCCATCCCTACCGCTGGATCGACCTGCTCTTCATCGGCCTCGTCTTCCTGATCTTCTCCGGGCTCACGGCAGGCTCTGGCGGCGCGGATGCCAAGCAGATGAGCATCGAGGAGAAGTATCGCCCCGAAATCCTGGTCACCTCGATGTTCTTCCAGTTCGCGATCATGGGCATCGCCTGCGCCTTCATGACCCGCCGCATCCCGCAGGCGGAGTGGCTCGGCCTGCGCTGGCGCCAGTGGTGGCTCGCCTTCATCATCGCGCCCGCCACGGTCTTCTTCATGTGGATCAGCATGGCCGTGCTCCAAGTCTCCGGCTGGAACGGATGGCTTGAGCAAGCCCTCGGGATCGAGTCCCTGCAGGAATCGGTGAAGCTCCTCCAGGAGGCGAAGGATCCCGTGGTCGTCGCGCTCATGGCCATCGCCGCCGTGATCGTGGCCCCCATCGCGGAGGAAGTTGTCTTCCGCGGCTACCTCTACCCCGCCGCGAAGCACTTCTGCGGCCCCGTCGGCGGCATCCTTTTCTCCTCTCTCGTCTTCGCCGCTGCCCACGGCAATGTGGTCGCCATCGCGCCGCTCTTCCTCCTGGCCGTGCTCCTCTGCCTCATCTACGAGTTCACCGGCTCCATCTGGGCGAATATCTCCGTCCACTTCCTCTTCAATGCCGCTACCGTCGCCATCCAGCTGCTCTTCCGCTATGGTGTCCTCGACATGCCTTCGTCGTAGCAGGGAAGGCAGCCTACTTGGCTCCACACGCAGCTCGTTTCATTCTCCATTTCCATTCTTCTATCCTCGGCGCAGCCGCACTCCGATTGATGATTGGAAGATTAGTGATTAGTGATTTTTACCAGTGGCTTCCACCCCACCCAAACGCCTCCGCGATCTCGGTGAAGACGCCCTGATCTCCCGCATCCTCCGCGGCTTCCCCGGCGGTGACTCCCTCACCGTCGGCCCCGGCGATGACTGCGCCGTCGTCGATCCCGGCAAAGGCCGCGGCCCTCTCCGCCTCCTGAAGACCGATGCCATCGTCGAAGGCATCCACTTCCTCCCGGAGACCCCCTCCGAGAAAGTTGGCTGGAAGTCCGTCGCCCGCGTCCTCAGCGACTTCGCCGCGATGGGCGGCAAGCCGGAGCACCTGCTCGTCACCATCGCCATCGATCAGGACCGCCCGGTCGCCTGGATGGACGGTCTCTACCGCGGCATCCGCAAGTGCCTCGCCAAGCACGGCGGCATCCTCGCTGGTGGTGAAACCTCGCGCCTCCCTGCCGGCGCCCTCATCTCCGTCGCCGGGGAAGGCAGCGTGGAGCGCAAGCACCTCACCCTCCGCTCCACCGGCCAACCGGGCGATATCATCGCCGTCACCGGTCGGCTCGGTGGCTCGATCACCGGCAAGCATCTCTCCTTCACCCCCCGCCTCGCCGAAGCCGCCTGGCTCGTCCGCCATCTCCGCCCCAGCGCCATGATGGATCTCTCCGACGGCCTCGCCAAGGACCTCCCCCGCCTCGCCGCTGCCAGCGGCTGCAGCTTCCAGCTCGACCCCGCCGCTCTCCCCCTCACGCCCGGCTGCACTCCCCAGCAAGCCCTCGGCGATGGCGAGGACTACGAACTCTTCCTCACCATCCCGGAGCGCCACTGGAAGGCCGCCTCTAACAACTGGCCCGCCGCCTTCCCCAAGCTCCCCCTCACCCCCATCGGCCGCCTCACCGATAAGTCCTCCAGATCCACCCCCCTCACCGGCGGCTGGGACCACTTCAACCCCTCTTCCCACTGATCACTGCTCACTGATCACTCGGCACTTCTCCTTCTCCGCATTTCGCTCCTCTAACACCACCATGTCCGCCCAACTGATCGAATCCTACTACGCCGCTTTCAACTCCGGCGACCGCGAAGCCCTCCTCGCCATGCTCACCGATGACGTGGTCCACGAGATCAACGAAGGCGGCATCGAGACCGGCAAGGACACTTTCCGCGCCTTCCTTCAACGCATGGACCGCTCCTACAAGGAGACCGTCGAAGACCTCATCGTCTTCTCCTCCACCGACTCCACCCGCGCCGCCGCCGAGTTCTACATCCGCGGCACCTACCTCGCCACCGATGCCGGCCTGCCCGAGGCCAGCGGCCAAACCTACCACCTCCGCGTCGGCGCCTTCTTCGACATCCGCGACGGCAAGGTCGCCCGCGTCACCAACTACTATAATCTTAGTAATTGGCTCAAGCTCGTCGGCGCATGACCCCAAGGAGGGTGTGCGTCCCGCGCCCCTTCCTCCAAACGCTCCCCCTCATCTCAAGCGGGAGCAAACACCGGCGATCCCCTCTTTCGCGGCGCAGCCGCTGTGGAGTGCGGCGAGCATCGCCGCTTTCGAGCGATCCTCCCCCAACCTCATCCTATGAGGACTCGGAAAGAATCCTCCCTAACGACCGGCTCACCCCCCACGACTGAGGAAACAACTCATAAGAGCTCGTCGGCACAAGGTGCCTGCCTGGCGTCCCCGCGTCCCGTAAGGACACCTCAACTCCTTACCCCTTATCAAGTTCACCCTTGAGGGACAACCGAGCCTTCCTCAACTGCCACAGCATCACTCCTCCTAGCCAGACCGTCGCGTAGCCGGCCACCACCAGCCAGTAGGGTAGGGAGAGATAGAAGTACCAGTTCTCGTCATCGATCTCCTCGGCATCCCAATCCAAAGCAGCTATCCAGCAGCGATCGGCTGGCTTCACCCGGGTCGCATAAGTGTCCCACCTTTTCACCGGCACCCCGCATCGAGTCGTGAAAGTCTCTGCCGGCCAAAGCTTGTTGATGCCGACCCTCCCTCGAACGTAATCGACCTCCGCCTCATGGAGATGGTCCACACTCAACCAATGCCAGAAGATCTTGCCTTGAGTTGACGAAAGTGAGGACGGAACAAGGAAGACGCGGTGGTGCCGTTGGTTGGATTCGCACCAAGCCCATACAAGAAACACCAGGCCCGGCAAACCTAGCCAGAAGGCCATGGAGCGCCACCAACTCCTCCCTAACTGACTCCCCGGCTTCATGGCATCTCTTGGCGCTGGATCCTTCTCTGCCTCCGACGATACCAAAACCAAAGCCCAGTCCAGATCCCCACGTAAGCCGCAGCCATCAACCAGTAGGGAAGGGCCAGCAGCGTGAAGGGTGTCGCAGGGTCATCCGAAGTCTGGAAACGCGGCGGTGGGAACCAAGTCCGCTGCACCGGATGAACCGAAGACTGGCTGAAATCCCAGACTGAAGGAGGCAGCGCCGGTCCAAAGCTGCATTGTATCCCCGATGTCGGCCAGCGGCCTGCTGGTGGATAGACTAGTGCCAGCCATGAATCCAATTTCAAGCCTGCGGAAGTTGCGGCGGCTGAGAACTGGACCGTGAGGAGATGTCCATGTGTGGACCAGATGCTCACCCTGCTGGGAGAGTGCTCCAGAGTGCTCGTTCTATGATTGGAGTCAACCCACGCCCAAATCAGGAAGCTCAATCCAAAACTTGCAAGCCAGGAGCAAGGCGACAGCCA